>CAXUHK010000152.1:0-9198 GCA_964250775.1 uncultured Acetobacteraceae bacterium
GATCCGCCGGTCGCGCTCCGCCGCCCCTTCCCGCGCCTCGCGCGCGGCGGCGCGGTGCAGCGGCGGCAGCGGCGACAAGCCCATCGCGCGGCCGTGGCGCACGTAATGGTCGAACGCGCAGCACACCGAGCGTTCGGACAGCGCCTTGCGCACCGGCGGCAGCGTCCGGTAATGCGCCGGGTCGAACCACTCGCTCGGGCGGCGGTCCTCGTGGCGGCCGACGTCGAGGAAATGCGCGTAGCCGTCGCGGTGGCGACCGGCGGCGACGGACGCCGCCGCGTCGGGGTTGCGGGCCAGGTAGTACGCATCGTCGAATTCGGGCAGCGGGTCGCGCCGGAACGGCGCCGCCGTCGTGGTCAGGTAGTGCGCGATGGCCGAGCCCGCCCGGCGCAGCGACGCCTCGCGGTCCTCGCCGTCCTGCATCGCGCGATACCAATCGGCGTCGAACAGCGGCGACGGCGAGGCGTCGGTCGTGGCGAGCGTGCGCAGGAAGTCGCTGAATGGCTGCGCGGCATCGCCCGACGGCTCGAACAGCGGGTGGCCGCTGTCGCCCTGCGCCTGGCCCACGCGCAGGAAGTGGTCGTACGGGTCGTGGACGGCGATGCCGCGCTCGGCCAGCAGGGCCGCGTAGCGCGCGCGCTCGAACAGCCAGTGCGGGTCGTGGGTGGCGAAGGCGCCGGCGCAATAGGCGGCGTGGGCGCTGGCGATGTCGCCGCGTCGCACCTGTTGGTCGACCTCGGCGTAGCGGGCGCGGAACCACGCCTCGTCGAACAGCGGGTTGGGGCTGAGCGCCAGCCCCGCCCCATGCGCCTCGTAGTGCTCGCGCGCCGTCGCTGGGGTCACGCCGTAGGCCCGCGCGAACCACTCGACATCGAGCGCCGCGTAGGCGGGCGGTCCCAGGCCGCCGATCAGAGTGCCGTCCTGCAAGTGCGCACCGCCGAGAAATCACCGGGTACGTAACATACTCCGTTTCGCGGCGAGTATGGAAATCAGTCGGGCCTGGTCAGCGCGACCCCGTTCATCGCCGCGACGAAGCTCGCCAGCATCGGCACGAACTCGGCCGCGCGGCCGTCGGCGATGGCCAGCGCGAAGCCGTTCTTGACCGCGTTGCCCATCGGGTTGGCCACACCCGCCGCGTCGGCCATGGATTCGAGGTAGCGCAGATCCTTGCCGGCGTTGGCGAGCGTGAACTTGTGCGCGTCGCGGTCGCCCTCCAGGGTCCAGCGCATGAAGGTCTGGTAGAAGCCGCAATCCATCCGCCCGCCGCGGATCACGCTGTCGAACCGGGCGGGCGTGATGCCGACCTTCTGCGCCAGCGCCAGCGCCTCGCTGTACAGCGCCGCGTAGCCCAGCGACACGAAGTTGTTGATGAGCTTCATGCGATGCCCGTCGCCGGTGCCGCCGATGTGCACGACGCGCCCGGCCCAGGTGTCGAGCACCGGCTTCAGGCGGGCGAACATCCCGTCGCCGCACCCGACCATGGTGTCGAGCGTGCCCTCCCACGCCTCCTTCGGCGTGCGGCTCAGCGGCGCGTCGACGAAGGCGATGCCGAGCGGCTCCAGCTCGGCGGCCAAGGCGAGCGTCGAGTTCGGGTCGGCAGTGGAACAGTCGACGATGACGCTGCCGGGGCGCAAGCCGTCGCGCAGCCCGTCCGGGCCGCGCACCAGCGCCTCGACGTCGGCGGAGCCGGTGACGCAGAGGAACACGATGCTGGACGCTTCGGCCACCGCCTTGGGCGTCGTTGCTTCCCTGGCGCCAAGGCCGAGCAGGTCCTCGACGGGGGCGCGGTTGCGCCGCGCCATGACGGTGAGCGGGTAGCCCTTGCCCACGATGTTGCGCGCCATGCCGTGACCCATCAGGCCCACGCCGATGAAGCCGATGCGTTCTTCGCTAGTGCCTGACATTGCTGCTTCTCCTGTATGGGTTAAGCGGTGCCGCCCTCGACGATCTCGTAGCCGGTGTCGACGACGATGCGCTCGGCCGGGCGCTGCGGTGTCGCCATGATGGTCTCGACCGCGACCTGGCCGATGCGGAA
Source organism: uncultured Acetobacteraceae bacterium (assembly GCA_964250775.1). Taxonomy (GTDB): domain Bacteria; phylum Pseudomonadota; class Alphaproteobacteria; order Acetobacterales; family Acetobacteraceae; genus CAVRQM01. The sequence continues at coordinate 2,036 of CAXUHK010000152.1, forward strand.
GCGGTTGGAGCGGATGGTCGCCAGCGGCACCGGCAGCGCCTGCCCGATGTCGAGGCCGTTGAAGCCGAACAGCGCCAGATCCCGCTTCGGGCGGATGCCGTGGGCGAGGCAGTGGAACACGCCGCCCACCGCCATGTCGTCGTTGGAGAACGCCACCGCGTCCAGCCGCGGCGCGCGCGCCAGCAGCTCAGCCAGCATCCGTCGTCCGGCATCGGTCGAGCTCGGGCCTTCGAACAGCGCCTGGTCGAGCAGCGCCAGGCCAGCCTCCTGCAACGCCTGGCACAGGCCCTCCCAGCGCAGCCGGGCGCGGCGGTCCTGCTGCCAGTCATGGCCCACGTAGCCGAACCGCCGGTAGCCGCGCCCGAGCAGGTGCCGGCCGCTGTCGTAGCCGGCGCCGCGGTGCGACAGGCCGACCGCGACATCGATCGGCGCCGCGTCGATGTCCATGAGTTCGGCGACGCGCACGCCGCTTTGCTCCAGCCGCCGGCGCGTGACGTCGGTGTGGTCGAAGCCGGCGATGACCATGGCGGCGGGCTTCCAGCTCAGCAACGCGCCCACCAGCTTCTCCTCGCGCGCGTCGTCGTACTCGGTGACGCCCACCACCGGCTGCAGGCCGCGCGGCTCCAGCCCGGCATGGATGCCGCGCAGCACCTCGGGGAACACGATGTTGGACAGCGAGGGCAGGATCACGCCCACCAGGTTCGACGTCGCCGACGCCAGCGTGCCGGCGACTCGGTTGGGCACGTAGCCGACCTGCGCCACCGCCGCCGTCACCGCGGCGCGGGCGCGCTCGGAGCTCGGTCCCTTGTCGCGCAGGATGCGCGAGACGGTGATCTCGCTGACATTGGCCACCCGCGCCACGTCGGCCAGCGTCGCCGCCGGCCGGTCCGGGGACCGGCGGCTCATCGACGCGTCCGCAAAGAATGTAAATCGATCAATGCAAAAGCTCAGGCTAATGCGGGAAGAGGTGAATGACAGCGCTACCACTTTCTCCGTGACAGCGCTATCATTCGATGCTCTCTTGGCGCTCGGGTTGGGAAACGGGGCTGCCGATGCCTGCTGAGACGGTCGCGGTGATCGGCCTGGGGTCGATGGGTTTCGGCATGGCGCGTTCGCTGCTGCGCGCCGGCATAGCGGTCTCGGGCTGCGACGTCGATGCCGGGGCGGTGGCGCGGCTCCGGGACGCGGGCGGCGTCGCCGCCGTCGATCCGGCGGCGGCGGCCCAGGGCGCGGGCGTGGCGCTGGTCGCGGTCGTCAACGCGGCACAGACCGAGGCGGTGCTGTTCGGCCCGCGCGGCGCGGCGGCGGCGATGCCGGCGGGGGCGGTCGTGATCTCGTCCGCCACGATGGCGCCGCAGGACGCGCGCGGGTTGGCCGAACGCTGCGAGGCGGCCGGGCTGCTCTACCTCGACGCGCCGATGAGCGGCGGCGCCGCGCGGGCGGCGGATGGCGCGCTCACCTTCATGGCCTCCGGCTCGCCTGCGGCATTCGCCCGCGCCCGGCCGGTGCTGGCCGCCACCGCCGGCAAGGTCTACGAGCTGGGTGACGCGGCCGGGATCGGCGCGTCGTTCAAGATGGTCAACCAGCTCCTCGCCGGCGTCCACATCGCCGCCGCGTGCGAGGCCATCACGCTGGCGCAGCGGCTCGGCCTCGACATCGCCCGGGTCTACGAGGTCATCACCGCCTCGGCCGGCAATTCCTGGATGTTCGAGAACCGCATCCCGCACGTGCTGGAGGGCGATTACGCGCCGCGCAGCGCGGTCGACATCTTCACCAAGGATCTGGGCATCGTGGCCGACATCGGGCGCGCGCAGAAATTTCCCACGCCGATCGCCGCCAGCGCGCTGCAGATGTTCCTGATGACCGCGGCCAGCGGCATGGGGCGCGACGACGACGCCTCGGTGGCGCGGCTGATCGCGCGCGTCACCGGCCTCGATCTGCCGGGGCCGAAATGAGCGACGGCGTGGCGGTGGCGTCGCGCGCCGCGCGGGGCCGTGCTGGGTTGGCCAGCGTGCTGCGGGTGCGCGAACTGGGCGTGCTGACCGCGCTGCTGGTGGTGGCCGCGCTGATCAGCTTCGCGACACCGTATTTCCTCACCACCGACAACCTGATGGGCGTGTTCCGCTCGTTCTCGCTCATCGCCATCATGTCGATCGGCATGGTCATGGTCATCATCACCGGCGGCATCGACCTCTCGGTCGGCTCGGTGATGGGGCTGTCGTCGCTGACCACGGCACTGGGTTTCACCAATGGCCTGCCGACGGCGGCTTGCGTCCTCGGCGGGCTGGCGGTGGGCTTGCTGTTCGGGCTGTTCAACGGCCTGCTGGTCACGGCGATCCGGCTGCCGCCGTTCATCGCCACATTGGGTTCGCTCAGCATCGGGCGGGGGCTGATGTACATCGTCACCCACGGCGTGCCGCTGACGCCAGACACGCCGGATTCGTTCTCGGTCATCGGACAGGGCTATGTCGGCCCGGTGCCGGTGCCGGTCGTCATCATGGCGGCGATGATGGTCGGCTTCTCGGTGCTGATGCGGAAGACGCGGTTCGGCCGCCACGTCTACGCGACCGGCGGCAACGAGACCGCGGCCCGGCTCAGCGGCGTCAAGACCGGGCGGGTCAAGCTGCTGGTCTACATGCTGTCCGGCGTGATCGCCGCCGTCGCCGGGGTCATCAGCTTCTCGCGCTACCTGTCGGCCGAGCCGGCGTCGGGCTTCGGCTCCGAGCTGGACGTGATCGCGGCGGCGGCGATCGGCGGCGCCAGCCTGTCCGGCGGCGTCGGCAGTGTCGAGGGCGCGGTGATCGGCGCCGCCTTGGCCGGCATCATCGCCAACGGCGTCGTGCTGATGAACATCAACACCTACGCGCAGCAGGCGATCACCGGGGCCGTGATCCTGATCGCCGTCAGCCTCGATGTGTGGCGGGGCCGCTCGCGCGGAAGCTGACGTGCCGCACACCCGAGAATGAAGTGAAGGGAACGCCGAACATGAAACTCGCCATCGCCTCGCTCCAGGCCCTGCTGCTGCTCGCCAGCGTCGGCGCGCAGGCCAAGGACATCACCATCGCCGTGATCCCCAAGGTCGCGGTGCCGTTCTTCGACGACTGCAACAAGGGCGCCGACCAGGCGGCCAAGGCGGCCGGCGTGCAGTACCAATGGGTGGTGCCGCAGAACACCCAGGGCTCGACCCAGGTGAAGATCATCGAGGACCTGATCTCGAAGCACGTCGACGGCATCGCGATCTCGGTCAACGAGCCGCGTTCGGTGCGCGCCATCATCAAGCGCGCGGTGGCCGGCGGCATCAAGGTGCTGACCTTCGACTCCGACAGCGCCGACAGCGCCCGCAGCATGTACATCGGCACCAGCAACATGGCGGCCGGAGCCATCATGGGCGAGAGCATGGCCAAGGCCCTCAACGGACAAGGCGAGGTCGCGATCGTCACCGGCCAGCTCGGGGCCGCCAACCTCAACGAGCGCATCGCCGGCATCAAGCAGTCGCTGGCCAAGTACCCGGGCGTCAAGCTGGTCGCGACCGAGGGCACCGAGGACGATTTGGCCCGCGCGGTGTCGGTCGACGAGGCGCTGATGCGCGGCCATCCGCACCTGGCCGGCATCTTCGGCGTGAGCCAGGTGGGTGGCCCGTCGGTCGCCAAGGTGCTCGCGACCAAGGAGTTCGGCTCGAAGAAGGGCAGCGTGAAGGTGTTCGCCTTCGACGACCTGCCGGACACCGTGCGAGGCGTGAAGGAAGGCTTCATCCAGGGCATCATGGTGCAGCGGCCCGTCACCATGGGCCGCCTCTCGGTCGAGCACCTGATCGCCCAAGTCAACGGCACCGAGACCAAGCCCGCCAACATCGACACCGGCGTCACCGTGGTCGATGCCTCGAACCTGAACGGCTACACGAAGTAGCGTCTCGCCATGGCCCCGTTCCTCGAGATGCACGCCATCTCCAAGACGTTCCCCGGCGTGCGGGCACTGAACCGCGTCGACCTGCTGGTGGCGCGCGGGGAGGTGCACGCGCTGGCCGGCGAGAACGGAGCCGGCAAGAGCACGCTGATGAAGATCATGACCGGGGTCATCAAGTCCGACCCAGGCGGGCGCATCGCGATCGACGGCGAGCCGGTCGAGATCGCCGACCCCACCCACGCCAGGGCGCTCGGCATCAGCATCATCTACCAGGAACTCTCGATGGTCGAGAACCTGACGGTGGCGGAGAACATCTTCCTGGCGCGCGAGCCGCTCGGCCGCACCGGCTTCGTCGATCGCCGGCGCATGAACCGGCTGGCGGCCGAGGTGCTCGACACGCTGCACATGGACATCGCGCCGACGCGCATGGTGGCCGACCTCAGCATCGGCCAGAAGCAGATGATCGAGATCGCCCGCGCGATCTCGTACGACTCCAAGATCATCATCATGGACGAGCCGACCGCCTCGCTCAGCCACCACGAGACGCTGACGCTGATCGCCCTGATCCACAAGCTGCGCCGGCAAGGCATCGGCATCGTCTACATCACGCATCGGCTCGACGAGATCTTCGAGATCGCGGATCGCGTCACCATCCTGCGCGACGGCAGCACCGTCGACAGCCTGCCGATCGCCGAGGTCACGCGCGACATCCTGGTCAGGAAGATGGTCGACCGTGAGCTCAGCCAGCTCTATGGCAGGCACGAATCGCACGCGACCGGAAGCGTGGTCCTGCGGGCGCGTGGCCTCACGCTCAAGCACCCGACTCCGCACCAGGCGCGGGTGCGTGACATCGATTTCGCGCTGCATCGGGGCGAAGTCCTCGGCTTCTTCGGCCTGATCGGGGCGGGGCGCACCGAGATCATGGAGATGATCTTCGGGATGCGGCCGTACACCGGCGCCATCGAGGTCGACGGCGAGCCGGTGCGCATCGAGGAACCGAGCGACGCCATCGCGCACGGCATCGGCTTCGTCACCGAGGACCGCAAGAGCCAGGGCCTCGTGCTCAACATGACCGTGCGGGAGAACTTCAGCCTGACGCACCTGCGCCGCTACTCGCCGCTGCAGTTTGTCCGGCGTGGGCGCGAGGCGGCGGCGTGCGAGGAGTTCGTGCGCAGCCTCGGCATCAAGACGCCAGGCATCGAGCAGCTTGCGGTCAACCTCAGCGGCGGCAACCAGCAGAAGGTGGTGATCGCCAAATGGGTCGCGCGCGGGCCGAAGATCCTGATCGTCGACGAGCCCACGCGCGGCATCGACATCGGCGCCAAGGCCGAAGTCCACGCCCTGCTGGCGCGGCTCGCCCGGCAGGGAATGGGCATCATCGTGATCTCGTCCGACCTGCCCGAGGTGCTGGCGGTGAGCGACCGCATGGTGGTCGTGAAGGACGGCGGCATCAGCCGGGTGTTCGACAGGCAGGCGGCGTCGCAGGAGCGGATCATGGAAGCCGCGACGAGTTAGACAACGGAGGACTGCAGTATGGCCAAACGCATCATGTTCACCGGCGGCAGCGGCAAGGCCGGGCGCCACGTCGTGCAATATCTCGTCGAGCAGGGGTACGAGGTGCTGAACCTCGACACCAAGCCGCTCGACAACCCGCGCGTGCGCACGCTGATCACCGACATCACCGACAGCGGCCAGGTGTTCAACGCGCTGTCGAGCTACATGGGCCTGCACGAGTTCGACCCCGACCTGCGGCCACAGCCGGTCGACGCCGTGGTGCATTTCGCCGCCATTCCGCGCGTCATGCTGGTGCCCGACAACGAGGTGTTCCGCATCAACACCATGGGCACCTACAACGTCGTCGAGGCCGCGACCAAGCTCGGCATCAAGAAGGTGATCGTGGCGTCGTCGGAGACCACCTACGGCGTGGTGTTCGCCAACACCCCGCGCTCGTTCGAGTATTTTCCGCTCGACGAGGAATACCCGGTCGATCCGATGGACAGCTACGCGCTGTCCAAGATCTGCAACGAGCGCACCGCGCGCGCCTTCCACCTCAAGAGCGGGGCGGACATCTACGCCATCCGCATCGGCAACGTGATCGAGCCGCACGAGTACGCGTTGTTCCCCGAGTGGTTCGCCAAGCCCGACTTCCGCAAGAAGATCACCTGGAGCTACATCGACGCCCGCGATTTGGGGCAGATCGTGGCGCTTGCGGTCGAAAAGGATGGCCTCGGCTACCAGGTATTCAACGCGGCGCAAGACGATTGCTCCTCGGACCTGCCGACGGCGGAGCTGATCCGCCGCTACTACCCGGACGTGTCGGTGAAGCGGGAGATGGGCGAGTTCGAATCGATCCTGTCGAACCGCAAGGTGCGCGAGGTGCTGGGCTTCAAGGAGGCGCACAACTGGCGCAAATACGTGCCTGCGAAATAGTCAGCAAACAACAAGAAGGTCGTCCTATGGGAAAGAACCGCCTCGCCTTGCTCACCCTCGCCACCCTGGCGGCGTCCGTCGCCGCCAGGGCCGAGACGTTCCCGCCGCAACAGGTGCCGGCGCAGTCGCTGCCGGTGCCCAGCGCCGACGTCAGCCCGCAGATGCAGGCGATCATCGCCCGCCCGCTCAACCCGGACTGGAACAAGCTGTGGAAGACCAGCGAGGAGTGGCGCGCGGCCGCCGACAAGCAGGCGGCGACGGTGGTGCCCACCATCCCGCCGATGCTGGAGCGGCTGCACGTCAAGCTGGAACCGCAGGTGATGGACGGGGTGAAGGTCAACGTGGCCACCCCCGACACCATCCCGCCGGAGAACCAGGGCAAGGTGCTGATCCACGTCCACGGCGGCTGCTACGTGCTGTTCCCCGGCCAGTCCGGCGCCACCGAGGCGATCATGATGGCGGGCTTCGGCCACTACAAGGTGATCGCGGTCGACTACCGGATGCCGCCGGAAGCCTATTTCCCCGCCGCCGTGGACGACGCCATCACCGTCTACAAGGCGGTGCTCAAGACCACGCAGCCGAAGGACGTCGCCTTCTTCGGCACCTCGGCCGGCGGCGCGCTGACGCTGGAGATGGCGTTGCGCGCCAAGCAGCTCGGCCTGCCGATGCCGGGCGCCCTGGCGCCGGGGACCCCGATGTCGGACGTGACCAAGACCGGCGACTCGTTCTACACCAACGAGAAGGTCGACAACGTGCTGGTCTCGCGCGACGGCTTCTGCGACGCGGCGACCGTGGTCTACGCGAAGGGCCATGACCTCGCCGACCCGCTG
>CAXUHK010000153.1:0-9147 GCA_964250775.1 uncultured Acetobacteraceae bacterium
GAACAGCACCTGGCACGCCGTGCCCGGCGGCGGCGCGGTGGCGTCGCCCGCCAGCACGCGGCAGCGCCCCTCCGCCCGGCACGCCGCGATGTTGGCGCGTAGGGCCGCCAGCGCCGCGCGATGGCACTCGATGAACACCGCCTCGGCGGCGCCGCGCGACAGCGCCTCCAGCCCCAGCGCGCCGGTGCCGGCGAAGGCGTCGAGCACCCGGACGCCCGCGATCCGCCCCGCCCATGGCGCGTGCAGCAGCATGTCGAACAGCGTCTGGCGCACCCGGTCGGCGGTGGGACGGGTGGCCTGCCCCGCCGGCGCCACCAGCGCCCGGCCGCGCCACTCGCCGGCGACGATGCGCACCGCTAACCCGACGCTTCGGCCGGGAGCTGTTCGCGCAGCACCTTGCCCGGCACCTCCTCGGTGGCGCCGACCGGAAGCGACCCCAACTGGAACGGGCCGTAGGCGACCCGGATCAGCCGGCTCACCTGCAGGCCGAGGTGCTGCATCACCCGCCGCACCTCGCGGTTGCGGCCCTCGCGCAGGCTGATCGCGAGCCAGGAGTTGTCGCCCTTGCGGCTGTCCAGCGCCGCGTCGATCGGGCCGTAGCGGACGCCGTCCACGGTGACGCCCTGGGCCAGCTGCGCCAGGACGTCGGCGCCGGGCGCCCCGAACACCCGCACCCGATAGCGCCGCAGCCAACCGTTGCTCGGCAGTTCGAGCCTGCGCGCCAGGCCGCCGTCGTTGGTCAGCAGCAGCAGCCCCTCGCTGTTGAGGTCGAGCCGCCCGACGCTGACCACGCGCGGCAGGCCGGCCGGCAGGCGCTGGAACACCGTGGGCCGGTCCTGCGGGTCGCGGTGCGTCGTCACCAGCCCGTCCGGCTTGTGGTAGCGCCACAGCCGGGTGCGCTCGGGCGCGTCGACCAGCCGGCCACCCACCGTCACCAGGTCGTCGACTGCCACGAAGGTGGCGGGATGCGTCACGACGGCGTTGTTGAGCCGCACCTGCCCCTCGCCCAGCAGCTTCTCGGCGTCGCGCCGGCTGGCGACGCCGGCGCGGGCCAGCCATTTCGCGATCCGCTCGCCGCGCGGGGGTTCGTCGCTCATCGCGTGGCCGCGACCAGGGCCGCGAAGATGCGGCGGTCGCCGGGGTCGATCAGGTATTCCGGGTGCCACTGCACGCCGAGGCAGAACCGCCGCCCTGGATCCTCGATGCCCTCGATCACCCCGTCAGGCGCCCGCGCGTTGACGGTCGCGTGCGAGCCGGGGTCGCGCACCGCCTGGTGGTGCGCCGAGTTCACCGCCATCGTCGCCGTGCCCACCACCTCCGCCAGCCGCGTGCCGGACACGATGGCGACGTCGTGCCCCGCCTCGTGGCGCGGGTTCGGCTGCTCGTGCGCCAGCGCGTCCGGCACCGCGTCGGGGATGTGCTGCAGCAGCGTGCCACCCAGCGCCACCGCCAGCAGTTGCTGCCCGCCGCAGATGCCCAGCACCGGCATGTCGCGGGCGAGCGCGCCCTGCAGCAGCGCCAGCTCGGCCTCGGTGCGGCCCTGCTTCAGCGTGACGCTGGCGTGCCGGCCGGGGTCGCCGTACAGCGCCGGGTCGACGTCGAACGCGCCGCCGGTCACCACCAGCGCCTGGATCCGGTCGAGATAGGCGTCGGCCAGCGCCGCCCGGTGCGGCAGCGCCACCGGCAGCCCGCCGGCCGCCACGATGGCGTCGCAGTAATTGGCCCGCAGCGCGTACCAGGGGTAGCGCGAGTAGCCGCCGGGCGGCTCGCTGTCGAGGGTCACGCCGACCAGCGGAATTGTGTCCATGCGCGTTGCTAGTCCGCGCGGCCGGTTGCGGGCAAGCTGCGCCGATGGATGCGATGGTGCGGGCGTTGGACGAGGCGCGCGCCGCGGCGGCGCGGGGCGAGGTGCCGGTCGGCGCCGTGGTGCTCGATCCGCGAGGCGCGGTGCTGGCCGCCGCCGGCAACCGGGTCGAGGAACTGGCCGACGCGTCGGCGCACGCCGAACTGCTGGCCTTGCGCGCCGCTGCGGCGCGGCTCGGCTCGCCGCGGCTGTCCGGCTGCGACTTGGTGGCGACGCTGGAGCCGTGCCCGATGTGCGCCGCGGCGGGCAGCCTGTTCCGCATCCGCCGGCTGGTGTTCGGGGCCTACGACCCCAAGGGCGGCGGCGTCGAGCACGGCGCCCGCGTCTACGCGGCGAGCTCGTGCCACCACGCGCCCGAGGTGGTGGGCGGCATCCGCGAGCGCGAGTCCGCGGCGCTGCTGCGGGCGTTCTTCCGCGACCTGCGAACCGGCCAGGAGTGAAGGCGGATGTCGGCCACCAGCACCGAGGCGACCCCGCCGCAACCCTGGCTGCTGCTGCCCGGCTTCATGCCCGACGCGGTGGGCTTCGCGGTCCGCACCACGTTGTCGCTGCTGCTGGCCTATGGCGTGGCGTTCTGGATGCAGCTCGACTCCGCCTCCAGCGCCGGGGTCTGCGTCGCCATCGTGGCGCAGCCGGCGCCGGGCATGGCGATGTCGAAGGCGCTGTACCGCATCGCCGGCACCGTGCTCGGCGGCTTCGTCGCCATCCTCGTCGTGGCGGTGTTCGGCCAGGACCGCACCATGCTGCTGGCGGCGTTCACGGCATGGCTCGGCGCCTGCACGTTCGTGGCGACGCTGCTGCGCGACTTCCGCTCGTACGGCGCGGCGCTGTGCGGCTACACCGTCGGCATCGTCGCGATCGCCAGCATCGACGCGCCGGATGCAGCGCTGCTGGCGGCGCTGAACCGGGTCGCGGCGATCCTGCTCGGCGTCGCCGCCGTGGCGCTGGTCAACGGCCTGCTGTCGCGTCAGGTGGCGTTCGAGACCCTGGTGGAGGGCCTGCGCCGCGGCCTGGCGGACATGCGGGGCGTCGCCGCCGGGGCGCTGCGCGGCCTCCGTCCGGACGACGAGGCCGGCCTGCGGCGCGGCGGCGAGGTGCTGGCGTTGACGACCCAGGCCAGCTACGCCGCGACCGAGCTGCCCGACGGCTGGCTGCGCACCGCCGGCGCCCGCAACGCCGTGGCCGCCCTGCTCGGGATGCTTTCGGCCAGCCGCGCGCTGGGCGTGACCGGCGCCTCCGACGCCGAGGCCGCCGCGAGCTTCCGGGCGGAGACGCCGCGCCAGGCTTTCGTCGTCGAGCGCATCGCCGACCTGCGGCAGCAGCAGGGATGGGCCGAGCAGGGCTTGGCGACGCTGGTGGACGGCACGGCGCCGACCCGCCATGTCGGCCTGCGGCGGCACCACGATCTCGAGGGGGCGGCGCGCAACGCCGCGCGCACGGTGATCGCGGTAGGCCTTGGCTGCGTGTTCTGCGTCTACGCCGGCTGGGGCGGCGCCACCCTGCTGCTGATCCAGCAGGCCGCGCTCACGGCGCTGCTCGGCATGACGGTGAACCCGTCGACGGCCGCGGCCGCGATGGGCTACGCGCTGCCGTTCGGGGCGCTCGCGGCCGGCATCGTGGGCTTCGTCCTGCTGCCGCTGGTGTCCGGCTTCGTGCCGTTCGCCCTGGCGGTCGGAGCCGCCGCCATGCTGGCCAGCCTGGCGGCGCGGCATCCGGCGACGGCCAATCTCGGCCCCGGCTTGTTGCTGTACTTCACCCTGCTGCTGGGACCATCGAACCCGCAGCAGTACGACCTGGCGAGCTTCGCCAACAACTGCCTGATCCAGGTGCTCGCGGTCCTGTTCGTGGCGCTGGCGTTCCGCCTGGTCCTGCCGGTGTCGCCGCGGCGGCGGCGGCGGCGGGTGGCGGAAGCGATATGGGCCGACCTGCGCGCCGTGCTTCGCCGGGGCGGCGATCTCGACCAGGCAGGGCGGCAGACGCTGAACTACGACCGGCTGGCGCAGGGCGGCGTGTGGCTCGGCCGTCCGACCCCGGCGCGGCTGGCGGCGCTGCACCGGCTCTACGCCTTCGCCGAGCTCGACACCGCGCTGCGGCGCGCGTGGTCCGGGCTGCGCGACGCGGCACTCGACGCGCCTGCGCTGGCGCAGCCGATCGCCGCCGCGCGCCGCAGTCTGGAGCGCTGCGACCCGGACGCGATGCTAGTTGCCGGGCAGGCGCTGCTCGACCGCCAGGATGACGGCCCCGACCCGGACGCGCTGCTGCGGGCGGTCTCCGGCCTGTACGGGGCGCAGTTCAATCTGCGGCGCGAGATGCGCGCCCTGCGCCGCTACGGGGTGCTGGACGGCGTCGATGTGGCGTGAGCTGAACGTGCTTGGCGTGTTCATGGCGCCGCTGGCGGCGTACATGCTGGCGGCGCTGGCGTTGTACCTGCCGCTGCGCGTCGCGCTGGCGCGGCTGGGGCTGCTGGCCTGGGTCTGGAACACGCCGCTGGCCGAGACCGGGCTGTACGTCTGCCTCCTGGGGGCGCTGGTGACATGGCTGTGACGCCGCGCCAGGGTGCCCGCCGTGCCACACGCGTCGCCGTGACCCTGGCGATCCTGGCCGGCGCGGCGCTCGCCGGCGTGAGCATCTGGAACCGCTACCTGACCGGCCCGTGGACCCGCGACGGGCAGGTGCAGGCCAACGTGGTGAACCTCGCTCCCGAGGTTTCGGGGCGGGTCACGGCGCTGCGCGTGCGCGACAACCAGACCGTGCATCGCGGCGACACGCTGTATGAGATCGACCAGACCGACTACCAGGTGGCACTCGCCGCCGCCCAGGCCAACCTGCAGAGCAAGCAGGTGGACCTGGAGTTGAAGCAGGGCGAGGCCAACCGCCGCGCCGAGCTCACCACGCTCACCACCTCGAAGGAGGAGGCGCAGACCTACCAGAGCAACGCCGCGATGGCCGAAGCCGCCTACGCCCAGGCGCAGACGCAACTCAGCCAGGCGCGCATCAACCTCGCGCGCACCAAGGTGCTGTCGCCGGTGAACGGCTACGTCACCAACCTGCTGCTGCGCGAGGGCGACTACGCGACCACCGGCGGGCGCAACATCGCGCTGCTGGACAGCGACAGCTTCTGGATCGCGGCGTATTTCGAGGAGACCAAGCTGGCCGGCATCCATGTCGGCGACCGCGCGCTGGTGGCCTTGATGGGCTATCGCGACCCGGTGACGGGCTATGTCGAGAGCATCGCGCGCGGCATCAACTCGCCCAACGCCGATCCGGGCACGCTGGGCCTCGCGACAGTCAGCCCGGTGTTCACCTGGGTCCGGCTGGCGCAGCGCATCCCGGTGCGCATCCACATCGACACCGTGCCGCCGACGGTGCTGCTGGCCGCCGGCATGACCGCCACGGTTACGGTTGGAGCGCAGGCGGCCGCGCACTCCACGCACGGCCTGCTGTCGCGGCTGGGCTGGGGCATCGGCGACTAGGATGGGCGGCCGCCTGTCCGTATACTGAGGCCAATAAAACCCAATCGAGGGAGTGCCGCACCGTGCCGAACCCCGACATCCAGCATCCCGAGACCTTGGCCCTGCACGCCGGCTGGCGGCGCGACGAGGCGACCCATGCCGTCGCGGTGCCGATCTACCAGACCACCTCGTACCAGTTCGACGACACCGCCCAGGCCGCCCGGGTGTTCGCGCTGCAGGAGGTGGCCCACGCCTACACCCGCATCTCCAACCCGACCACCGACGCGCTGGAGCAGCGCGTGGCCGCCCTCGAAGGCGGCGTCGCGGCGCTGGCGCTGGCGTCCGGCCAGGCGGCGTCGGCCATCGCGGTGCAGAACCTGGCCCGCGCCGGCGACAACGTGGTCAGCTCGACCGACCTGTACGGCGGCACCTGGAACCTGTTCGCGCACACCTTCCCCGACCAGGGCATCGAGGTCCGCTTCGTCGACCCCGCGGACCCGCAGGCGTTCGTGCGCGCCAGCGACGACCGCACCCGCGCCTGGTACGCCGAGACGCTGCCCAACCCCAAGCTGCGCCCGTTCCCGATCGCCGAGGTGGCCGCACTCGGCCGCCCGCTCGGCATCCCGCTCATCATGGACAACACCGCCGCGCCCCTGCTGGTGCGCCCGTTCGACCACGGGGCGGCGGTGGTGGTGTACTCGGCGACCAAGTACCTTGGCGGCCACGGCACCTCGATCGGCGGCCTGATCGTCGACGGCGGCAACTTCGACTGGGCGGCGCACCCGGAGCGGCAGCCGACGCTGAACACGCCGGAGCGCAGCTACCACGGCGCGGTATGGGTCGAGGCGGCCAAGCCGATGGGCCCGATCGCCTACATCCTCAAGGCGCGCACCACGCTGCTGCGCGACCTGGGACCGGCGATCAGCCCGTTCAACGCGTTCCTGATCCTGCAGGGCATCGAGACCCTGGCGCTGCGGATGCGCGAGCACAGCCGCAACGGCCTGGCGGTCGCCGACTGGCTGGCCGGGCGGCCGGAGGTGTCGCGGGTGATCCACCCCGCGCACCTGCAAGGTCGCGGCCGCGACCTCGCGGCGAAATACCTGCCGAACGGCGCCGGCGGCCTGGTCGGGTTCGAGCTGGCGGGCGGTGCTGCGGCCGGGCGGGCGTTCATCGACCGGCTGCTTCTGTTCTACCATGTCGCCAACATCGGCGACGCGCGCAGCCTGGCGATCCACCCGGCCAGCACGACGCATTCGCAGCTGAGCGAAGCCGAGCAGGCGGCGGCCGGCGTGTCGCCCGGCTACGTGCGGCTGTCGGTGGGCATCGAGCACATCGACGACATCCTGGCCGACCTCGACCAGGCGATGGCGGCACTGCCGAGCGCGCGAAAAGCCGCATAGGCGTGAACCAACCGTGACCGACCGCGTTGCAGCCCCATCAACCGAGGATGTTTATGATGCGTACATTTATCCTTTCCGCCACCGCCGCGGCTTTGCTGCTGGCGGCGACACCGGGCGCCGAGGCTGCCGGCTGCATCAAGGGAGCGCTGCTGGGCGGCGTCGCGGGGCATGTCGCGGGCCATGGCATCCTGGGCGCCGCCGGCGGCTGCGTCGTGGGCCGCCACATGGCCAACAAGAAAGCCGCGCAACAGCAGCAATACAACCAGGGCAACCAGAGCGGCTACTCGAACAACAACGGTAACAACTACCAGAACAGCAACAGCAACCAGAACGGCAACGGCTACACGCCCAACGGCTATCGCAGCTTCAGCAACGGGCAGTAGCGTCGGCGCGGCGCGTCAGCCGAGGGCGCGCCAGCCGATGTCGCGGCGGTGGAAGCCGCCTGGCCAATCGATCGCGGCCACGCCAGCATAGGCGGCATCGCGCGCTTCCGCCAGCGTGGCCGCGGTCCCCACCACGGTCAGCACCCGGCCGCCGGCGGCGGCCAACGCGCCGGCCTGCCGCTCGGTCGCGGCTTGGAACACCTGGACCCCGGGCAGGCGGGTGGCCGAGGCCAAGTCGCCGATCGCGGCGCTTCCGGTGAGCACGCCGGGATAGCCCCGGGTCGCCAGCACGACAGCCAGGGACGCCCCCGGCCGCCAGCGCAGCGCGAACGCGTCGAGCGTGCCGTCGCAGGCGGCGACCAGGGCCGGCAGCAGGTCGGACTGCAGCAGCGGCAGCAGGCACTGGGTCTCCGGGTCGCCCAGGCGGACGTTGAACTCGATCAGCCGCACGCCGTCCGCGGTCAGCATCAGGCCCGCGAACAGCACGCCACGGAACGGCGTGCCGCGACGCTCCAGCTCGGCCAGCGCGGGCAGCACGACGCGCTCCATCGCCGAGCGTTGCAGTGCCGGTGTCAGCGCCGGGGGCGGCGCGTAGGCCCCCATGCCGCCGGTGTTCGGGCCGGAATCGCCGTCGAACGCCCGCTTGTGGTCCTGCGCCGCCCCCAGCGCGATGGCGTGCCGGCCGTCGCACAGCGCGAACAGGCTGACCTCCTCGCCCACCATCGCTTCCTCGATCACCACGCTGCCGCCGGCGGTGCCCAGGCGGCGGCGTTCCATGAAGTCGGCGATGGCGGCCTCGGCCTCGGCGACCGAGGCGGCGACGACGACGCCCTTGCCCGCCGCCAGGCCGTCCGCCTTGACCACGATGGGCGCGCCACGTCGGCGCACGAAGGCGCGCGCCATCGCCGGGTCGTCGAACCGCTCCCACAGCGCCGTCGGGATCTGCGCCGCGTCGCACACTTCCTTGCAGAAGCTCTTGCTGCCCTCCAGCCGCGCCGCCGCCGCCGATGGCCCGCAGCAGGCGATGCCGAGCAGGCCCAGCGCGTCGGCCAGCCCCACGACCAGCGGCGCCTCGGGGCCGGGCACCACCAGGTCGACCGCGTGCTCCTCGGCGAAGCGGGTCAGCGCTGGCACGTCGTCGGCGGCGATGGCCACGTTCTCGGCCTGCTCGGCGGTGCCGGGATTGCCAGGCGCGCACCACAGCTTGCTCAGCAGCGGGCTCGCGGCGATCGCCCAGCACAGCGCGTGTTCCCGTCCGCCGCCGCCCACCACCAGAACCCGCATCCGCCGCCACCCGCGTTTTGTCCCGACGCGGCCTTAGCATAGGCTGCCGCCATGGACGAAGCCGTGGCAAGCAACATTCCCGAATACACCGTGGCCGAGATCTCCGGCGCGGTGAAACGCACCCTCGAAGGCGCGTTCGGCCGCGTGCGGGTGCGCGGCGAGATCACCGAGCTGAAGTCCTACCCGTCCGGCCACGTCTACTTCTCGCTCAAGGACGAGGGCGGCAAGATCGCCGGCATCGTCTGGAAGTCCGCGGTGCGCCGCCTCGGCCTGGCGCCGGAGAACGGCGTCGAGGTGATCGCCACCGGCAAGGTCACCGCCTACGGCGACCGCTCGAACTACCAGATCATCGTCGAGCGCATGGAATACGCCGGCGCCGGCGCCATGCTGGCGCGCATCGAGGCGCTGCGGCTGCGGCTCGCCGCCGAGGGCCTGTTCGACGCCGGCCGCAAGCGCGCGCTGCCGCTGCTGCCGGAGGTGATCGGCGTCGTCACCAGCGAGCGCGGCGCGGTGATCCAGGACATCCTCACCACGCTGCGCCGCCGCTTCCCGCGCCACGTGCTGCTGTGGCCGGTGCCGGTGCAGGGCGACGCCGCGGCCGAGCGCGTGGCATTGGCGATCCAGGGCTTCCCGCGCGTCCGGCCGCGTCCCCAACTGCTGATCGTGGCACGGGGCGGCGGCAGCCTCGAGGACCTGATGGCGTTCAACGACGAGAGGGTGGTGCGCGCGGCGGCGGCCTCGCCGATCCCGCTGATCTCCGCCGT
>CAXUHK010000154.1:0-9067 GCA_964250775.1 uncultured Acetobacteraceae bacterium
CCTCCAGGCCGGCCACGATGCCCAGCAGGCCGAACGCCAGCGCGCGGGGCGAGGTGAAGCGGGCCAGCGCCGGCGCCGCGCGGGCCAGCAGCTCGCTGGCCCAGCGTCGCAGGTCGGCGCCGTCGCGCACGGCCACGCCGAGCGCCCACACGGCGCGGCCATGGCTATCCTCCGACCCGGCCTCGTCGAGCCAGCGCCGGTCGTAGGACATGAAGTTGCGGAACCGCTGGCGCTCGTCGTTCCAGGCGTGCTGCAGGAACGCGGCGGTGCGGGCCAGCAGCTCCTGCGCCATGGCGGGCTCCAGGCCGAGGCGCGACAGGCTGGCCGCCAGGATCAGGCCGCGCGCGTTGTCGTCGACGCAGTAGCCGTGCTCGCGCGCCACCACGGCGTAGGTGGCGTGCTGCGCGATGCCGGTGCTGTCCAGCAGGCGCCGCAGGTGGTCGAGCGACGGCAGCGCCGGCCGGTGCTGACTCGGCCGGTGCTGACTCGGCGGGTGCTGACTCGGCGGGTGCTGACTCGGCGGGTGCCGGCTCACCGCGCGAACGCCGCCGCGTCCACCACGGCCTCCCGGAAGATGTCCATGTAGCGGGTGCCGATGCGCGGCCAGGCCATCTCGCGCCCGGCGGCCCGGGCGGCGGCGCGCATCGCCCGCAGCCGTGCCGGGTCGTCCAGCAGGGCCAGCACCGCGGCCCCGATGGCCCCCGGGTCGGCGAACGGCACCAGCACGCCGCGTCCGTCGCCCAGCAGCTCGACGGCATGGCGGTACGGCGTCGACACCACGGCGGTGCCGAGGCCATAGCTGTAGGCCAGCGTGCCGGAGACGCTCTGCGCCGCGTTCAGGTACGGGGTGAGGTAGATGTCGGTGGCGGCCAGCGCGTCGGTCAGCTCCTGCAGGCCCACGAAGCGGTTGATGAACCGCAGGTGCCCGGCGACGCCGAGGCTGTCGGCCAACCGCTGCAGCGACTCCCGGTGCGCCTCGCCTTCCTCGCGTAACAGGTTCGGGTGGGTTGCGCCGAGCACGACGTAGAGCGCGTCCGGGCGCCGCGCCACGATCGCCGGCAGTGCCCTGATCGCGTGCTCGATGCCCTTGCCGGGCGAGAGCAGCCCGAAGGTGAGCAGCACCTCCCGCCCCTCGGCGCGCAGCATCCGGCGGCCGGCTTCCCGGCTCGCGGGCATCGCGGCGGGGATGCCGTGCGGCACCACGCGCAGCCGCTCGCGCGCAACGCCATGCACCGCCGCCATCACCGCCGCCGACTGCCGGGTCATCACGACGAGGCACGAGGCACGGGCGGCGATCGCGTCCATGATCCGGCGCTGGTTGCGGCCCGGCGCGTCGAGCACGGTATGCAGCGTCACCACCACCGGCGCCCGCAGCCGGTCCAGCAGGCGCAGCAGCATCTCGCCGTCCGGGCCGCCATAGATGCCGTATTCGTGCTGCAGGCAGAGCAGGTCGATGCCGGCATGGTTCAGCCGCCCGGCCATGCGGTCATAGGCGGTGGGGTCATCGGGCGGGATGGCCAAGGTCGCGAGGCCCGGCTGCGCCGCCATGGCGACCGGGCGGCATGTCGTGCCCGGCGCCGCGCCGCGCACCGCCTGCATGAGGTCGCCGGCGAAGCTCGCGAGGCCGCAGCGCAACGGCGGCATGGTGCTGAGGAAGGCGACGTCGAGCGGGCGCCGCGCCGGCTGCGCGGCCGCTTCGGCGTCCCATGCGTCGCCTTGCGGGAGGATTGCCGACGATGCGCTTTCCAAAACGGTCACGACCTCATGTTGCGTTTTCAAAGACAGTAATACTGGGCAGGTTTGGCTAAACCCGGTCCCGTAGTGGCAATGAAATTGTTGCGCTCAAGGATAAACTGCGCTCGGGACGATACGTAAACCGAAATATAACCTCAAGTCAAAGGAAAGTTAACGCCGGATATTCGTTCGCATTCCGCCAGGAGTTTTTCTTGGCGGTCGGCGTCGCGGGCGGCGGCATTCGGCTTGCGCGGCTGCATGTGGTAGAAATATTGCCCGCTGACCGAGGCGGCCGGATCGTCGCCCACCGCCAGCCATGCCTGGGTCCGGTGCGCCGCGTCGAGGTCGCCGGTGGCGCGCGGGCCGCCCATCTTGGTCGCCACCCAGCCGGGCTCCAGCGCGTTGGATAGCGTGCCCGGCCAGCGGCGGGCGGCGGCGAAGGCCAGCAGCACGTCGTGCAGCTTGCTGTCGCAATAGGCCGCGTGCCCGCTCCAGGCATGGCGCTCCCACGGGAGGTCGCACAGCGAAGCGTCGCCGCGCCGGTGCAGCTCGGAACTGACATAGACCAGGCGGCGCGGCCGGCGGATCAGCGCGGTCAGGATGTACGGCGCCAGCGTGTTGACGGCGAACACGTGCGCCAGTCCGTCCTCGGTCGCGACCCGCCGCTTCTCGCGGAAGCCGACCGCGGCGTTGTGGATCACCGCGTCGAACGTGCCGAGCGCGTTGACGCGCTCCGCCAGCCGGCGGGTCTGGGCGATGCTGGACAGGTCGCCGAGCAGCACCGTCTCGGCGCCGGGCGCGGCTTTCAGTGCCTCGCGGCCGCGCTGCTCGTGGCGCGCGTGCAGCACGACGGCGTGGCCCTGCTCGACCAGCAGCCGGGCCGCCATCCGGCCCAGCCCATCCGACGAGCCGGTGATGAAGATGCGCGCCATGGTCCCATGCTCCAATGCCGGCGCTCTCTACGCAGGCGGCGGGGGTGGGATGCGTAATGTCCGATTTTTGCGCCGGGCGGGAGGACAAGCCCGACCGATTGCGCCATAGTGGCGGCAATGTCGTGGCCGTCCAGCGCGGGCGAACCCACCGACCACCGGGAGGACACAGGATGCACGCACTCGTCAAACTCGCCTGCGCCGCGCTCGTGGCACTGCCGTGCGCGGCGCGCGCCGGCACGCTGGTGTTCAACGCCGACACCTCGGACCCGGCGCCCAAGGCGGCGTTCGAGGCGGCGGTCAAGAAGTTCGAGGCGGCCAACCCGGACGTCACCGTGAAGTTCAACATCTACGACCACGAGAGCTACAAGAGCTCGATCCGCAACTGGCTGACCTCGGAGCCGCCCGACGTGGTGCTGTGGTACTCCGGCGCCCGGATGCAGCAATTCGTGGAACCCGGCCTGTTGCTCGACATCAGTGATCTCTGGACGCCGGACATCAAGAAGGAGTTCGCCGACAAGGTGCTGTCCACCGTCACCATCGACGGCAAGCAATGGGGCGTTCCGTACAGCACCTACAATTGGGGCATCTATTACCGCAAGGACATCTTCGCCAAGGCGGGCGTGCAGCCGATCAAGACCTGGGACGACCTGCTCGCCGCCTGCGACAAGCTGAAGGCAGCCGGCGTGCAGCCGATCGACATCGGCAGCAAGGACCTCTGGCCCACCGCCGGCTGGTTCGACTACCTCGACCTGCGGATGAACGGCTACGACTTCCACATGGGGCTGATGCACGGCAAGACGAGCTGGACCGATCCCAAGGTCCGCGCCGTATTTGCGCAGTGGAAGCAGTTGCTGGACAAGCAGTGCTTCGTCAAGAACCACACCAGCCTGTCCTGGCAGGAGAGCCAGGGCTTGCTCTACCAGGGTAAGGCAGCGATGATGTTGATCGGCAACTTCATCACCCAGACCTTCCCGCCTGACGCCACGCCGAACATGGACTTCGTGGCCTTCCCGGTCGTGACGCCCGGCGTGCCCGACGCCGAGGAGGCGCCGATGGAGAGCATCCACATCCCGGCCCATGCCAAGAATGTCGCCGACGCGAAGAAATTCATGCAGTTCATGCTGCGCGCCGACACGCAGACCGAGATCAATGCCGTCGAGAAGCAGCTCCCGGCGAACGCGCAGTCCACGGTGATCGACGACCGCTTCCTCAAGGACGGCGAGGCGCTGCTGGCGAAGGCCGGGAACCTGACCCAGTTCCTCGACCGCGACACCAGCGAGGATCTGGCGACGGTGGCGATGAAGGGGTTCCAGGAGTTCATGGTCAAGCCGAACCGGATCGACGCCGTGCTGGCCACCATCGAGCGGGCGCGCAAGCGCATCTACGCCAGCAACTGACCCCCAGCTCATAATCATGTCCGCCACGTTCGCGGTTCCCGAAACCTGGTGGCGGCGCCACCAGATGCGGCTGGCGCCGGCGATCTTCCTCGCCCCGGCCTGCGCGCTGTTCGCGCTGTTCGTGGTCTGGCCGATCGCGGACAGCCTGTGGATCAGCCTGCACGACTGGGACGGCATCAAGCCGATGCGCTGGGTCGGCCTCGGCAACTACGTCGAGCTGTTCAGCGACGACGTGTTCTGGACCAGCCTGGTCAACAACGTGTGGTGGCTGGTCGCCTACATGCTGGCGCCGGTGTTCGGCCTCGCCCTGGCGCTGTTCCTGAACCAGACGATGTTCGGGATGCGGCTGGTGAAGTCGCTGTTCTTCTTCCCGTTCGTCATCAGCCAGGTGGTCGTGGGGCTGGTGTTCAGCTGGTTCCTCAACGCCGATTTCGGGCTGCTCAACACCGTGCTGCGTGGCGTGGGGCTGCCCGGCGTCGACATATTGGGCAACGAAAGCTGGGCCACCTTCGGCATCATCCTGGCCGGGCTGTGGCCGCAGATCGCCTATTGCATGATCCTCTACCTGACCGGCCTCACCGGCATCAACTCGGAGCTGATCGAGGCGGCGCGGCTCGACGGCGCCAAGGGCTTTCGGCTGCTGCGTCACGTCATCATCCCGCAACTGCGGCCGGCGACCTTCATCGCCATCGTGGTCTGCGTGGTGGGCGCGCTGCGCTCGTTCGACCTGGTGTCGATCATGACCAAGGGCGGGCCGTACGACAGCTCCTCCGTGCTGGCGTACTACATGTACGCGCAGACGTTCGGCTCCTTCCGCTACGGCTACGGGGCGGCGATCGCGACCGTGCTGTTCCTCATCATGGACGTCTACATCGCGTTCTTCCTGGTCTCGATGCTGCGGCGCGAGCGGGTGCGCTGATGTTCCCGACGCCCATCCAGCACCTCAGCGCCAGGACGCGCGCGCTGTACAGAACGGCGGTGCCGGTCAGCCTGCTGGTCTGGCTGCTGCCGCTGTTCGCAATCGCCCTCACTTCGGCGCGCTCGCTCGACGACCTCTCGCGCGGGAACTACTGGGGATGGCCCACGCATTTGCAGATCGTGCGAAACTACACGGCGGTGTTCACCTCCTCGCCGATGGGCCGCTACCTCATCAACAGCATCGTCATCACCGTCCCGGCGGTGGCGGGCACGCTGGCGGTCTCGACCATGGCCGGGTTCGCCCTGGCGCGGTACAAGTTCCGTGGCAACATCGCGTTGTTTGCGGTGTTCATCGCCGGCAACTTCGTGCCGTTCCAGGTGCTGATGATCCCGGTCCGCAACCTGATGATCCACGTGATCCCGCTGTACGACACGGTCTGGGCGCTGATGCTATTCCACATCGCGTTCCAGACCGGGTTCTGCACCCTGTTCATCCGCAACTTCGTGCGCGAGCTGCCGGACGCGCTGGTGGAGTCTGCGCGCATCGAGGGCGTCACCGAGCTGAAGATCTTCCGCCACGTCATCCTGCCGCTGCTGCGCCCGGCGCTGGCGGCGCTGGCGGTGCTGGAGTTCACCTTCATCTGGAACGACTATTTCTGGGCGCTGGTGCTGGTGCAGTCCGACAGCGCGCGGCCGGTCACGGCCGGCCTGCAGGCGCTGGCCGGGATGTGGCTGGCGTCGTGGCAGTTGATGAGCGCCGGCGCCCTGGTCGCGGCGGCGCCCTCGGTGGTGATCTTCTTCGTCATGCAGCGGCACTTCATCGCCGGGCTCACGCTGGGAGCGGTGAAGGAATGAACACTTGGCGGCTGGACGGCGACACCAGCACATTGCTGCTGCTGGCGCGGGGCGAGGGGTTGCCGGAGATCGTCCACTGGGGCGCGCGACTGCCACCGCTCGATGCCGCCGAGGTGGCGGCCATGCGCGACCGTGCGGTGGCGCGCAACGCGCTCGACGAGGATGTTGCGTTCGCGACCGTGCTGCCGACGCTGGGTGCGGGCACGTTCGGAGCGCCTGCGCTGGCGGCGTTGCGCGGGCAGGGGGACTGGACCGCCGAGTTCCGGCTCGACCGGGTGGAGCAGCCGCCGCACGGGCTGGTGCTGCACGCCGCCGATGCGGTCGCCGGGGTGGCGCTGCGGATCGCGCTCGGCCTGGTGGGCGACACGCTGACGCAGCAGGCCACGCTCACGGCGGAGCGGGCGATCGGCGTGCAGCATTTGGCCGCTGGCGTGTTCGCGCTGCCGCCGCGCGCCCGCACGCTGCTCACCTTCGGCGGCCATTGGGGGCACGAGTTCACCGAGTTGCGGGCCGAGCTGCCGATGGCGACGTTGGCGGTCGAGAACCGGCGCGGCCGCACCTCGCACGACCGGCAGCCCTCGCTGCTGGCACTGGCCGAGGAGTCCGGCGAGGCATGGGGCATCCATCTCGGGTGGAGCGGCAACCACCACACCACCGCCGAGCGGCAGCCGGACGGCTCGCTGGTGGTGCAGACGGCGGCGCTGCTGCATCCGGGCGAGGTCGAGGCGGGCGAATACGCGACACCGGAAGCCGTGTGCGCCTACTCCGCCGACGGCCCGGTTGGGCTGTCGCGCACGCTGCACCGGCATGTGCGCACGCGGGTGCTCGACTGGCCCGGCGGGCGCATGTCGCCGCGCCCGGTCACGCTCAACACCTGGGAGGGCACCTATTTCGCCCATGACGAGGCGCGGCTGATGGCGCAGGCGACCGCCGCCGCGAAGCTCGGCATCGAGCGCTTCGTGCTGGACGACGGCTGGATGCTTGGCCGTGATGACGACACCGCCGGCCTCGGCGACTGGACGCCTGACCCGCGCAAATACCCGAACGGGCTGCTGCCGCTGGCGCGCCATGTCGAGGCCAGCGGGATGCAGTTCGGCCTGTGGGTCGAGCCGGAGATGGCGAACCCGGACAGCGACTTCCTGCGCGCCAACCCGGATGCCGTGCTGCAGGTCGCGGGCCGTCCGTCGCGCACGGCGCGGCACCAGGTGGTGCTCGACCTGACCTGCGACGGCGTGCGCGAGCCGATCGTGGCGGCGCTGGAGCGCCTGCTCGGCGCGCTGCCGATCCGTTACTTGAAATGGGACATGAACCGCGAGCTGGTGGCCGCCGGCGACGCCGCGGGGCGGCCGGCCTACGACGCGCAGACGCGGACGCTGTACGCGATCTGGTCGCGCCTGCGCGTCAAGTTCCCAAAGTTGGAGATCGAGAGCTGCGCCTCGGGCGGCGGGCGGGCGGATTACGGCGCGCTGCGTCACACCCATCGCGTCTGGGCGTCCGACTGCACCGACGCGCTCGACCGGCTGGCGATCCAGCGCGGGGCGCTGCGGTTCCTGCCGCCGGAGGTGATCGGCGCGCATGTCGCCGCCAGCCCGAACCATCAGACCGGGCGCCGGCACACGCTCGCGTTCCGCGCCGCCGTGGCGCTGTTCTTCCACATGGGCGTCGAACTCGACCCGCTGGCGTTGCCGCCCGATGAGCATGAGGAACTCGCGGCGTGGATCGCGCTGCACAAGCGGCTGCGCCCGTTGCTGCACGCGGGCGGGCACGTGGCGCTGCCGATCGAGGACGGCCGCAGCCTGCTCGGCGTGGTGGCCGAAGGCGGCGGCGAGGCGGCCTACCTGGTGGCGCAGGAGGCGTCGGCGGTCCATGCGATCCCGCCGCCGCTGCGGCTGCCCGGCCTCGACGCGGTGGCGCGCTACCGGGTGACGGCGCCGCCGCCCCAGGGCGTCCCGCACCGGGCGTCGGCCACGCACCGGGCGTTGCACGCGGACGGGATCCTGCTGCCCGGCGCGGCACTGGCGGCGGGATTCGTGCCGCCGGCAATGCAGCCGGAGAGTGCCCTGGTGCTGCACGCCGTCCGCGAAGGAGGCTAAGCCATGGCCGAGGTCTCGCTGCAGCGTGTGGTCAAGCGGTTCGGTCCGGTCACGGTCATCGATGACGTCTCGCTCGATGTCGAGCGCGGCGAGTTCTGCGTGTTCGTGGGGCCGTCCGGCTGCGGCAAGTCGACGCTGCTGCGCATGATCGCCGGGTTGGAGGACATCAGCGAGGGCCAACTGTTCATCGGCGGGCGCGAGATGACGCGCGTACCGCCGGCCAACCGCGGCATCGCCATGGTGTTCCAGTCCTACGCGCTCTATCCGCACATGACGGTGGCCGAGAACATCAGCTTCGGCCTGCGCATGGCGAACGCGCCGAAGGCCGAGGTCGCGCGCCGGGTGCAGCAGGCGGCGGGCCTGCTCGAGCTCGGCCCGCTGCTCGGCCGTCGGCCGTCGCAGCTCTCCGGCGGGCAGCGCCAGCGCGTCGCCATCGGGCGGGCGATCGTGCGCGAGCCGGCGGTGTTCCTGTTCGACGAGCCGCTGTCCAACCTCGACGCGGCGCTGCGGCTGCAGACCCGCGTGGAGATCCTGAGGCTGCACCAGCAACTCGGCGCCACGATGGTCTACGTCACCCACGACCAGGTCGAGGCGATGACAATGGCCGACAAGATCGTGGTGCTGCAGGCCGGGCGGATCGAGCAGGTCGGCTCGCCGCTGGAGTTGTACCACGCGCCGCGCAACCTGTTCGTGGCCCGGTTCATCGGCTCGCCCAAGATGAACATCCTGCCGGCGCGGGTCGAGCGGGTGGCGGACGGGGTGGCGCACCTGGTGTTGCCGGGAGGGATCGGACTGAGCCTGCCGGCCCGTGGCGCCGCGATGGCGCCGGGCGACGTCATGCTGGGCGTTCGTCCGGAGCACGTCACGCTGGCGCCGGCCGAGGCCGCGATCACCGGCAGCGTGCAATTGGCAGAGCATCTCGGGTCCGAGACGATCCTGCATGTGGGCCTGCCCGGTGGCGAGGTGGCGTTGGCGCGGGTGGACGGGCTGTCACCCGCCCGGCATGGCGACGCGGTGACGCTCGGCATCCCGCCGGCGGCTTGCCATGTGTTCCGCCCCGACGGCGGGGCGTTGCTCAACGGCGCGCTGCTGGCCTGACGCCGCGGCCGCGAGACGGCGCGGCGTCAGGCGTGTCCCT
>CAXUHK010000155.1:0-2625 GCA_964250775.1 uncultured Acetobacteraceae bacterium
GGCCGCGCCCCCGGCCTGGGGCCCGCGGCGGCGGGGGGGGGGGCGGGCCACCCGGCCGAGGACGGCGCAGGCCACGGTCGTCGCCCGCAGGCCGTCGGCGGCGCCACAAGCGCCAGTTCGATACGCCGGGAGCGGCGGCGCACCCAATCCGCCGGCAGGCTTCCTGGGTTTCGGTGCGGCCGGCCAGCCATAAGAAGCCGTCATAGGAGGCTAGGCGGCGAATCGGCGCGTCCGCCGCCTGTCTCGTCCGAGGCGAACCTATCCCGTGACGCCCACGTCGTCGATCGGGTAGATCACGGCATTGATGGCGACCAGCGGAACGTCGGGAATGATCGCGGTCAGGCTGCTTTGGGTGGCCTGGCTGTGCCACATGGCCGTCAGCGGCACCTTGGTTCCCTGGATGGTCAGGGGCGTGCCCGCGACCGTGTTGAAGGTGGCGTTGCTGGTCATTTCGGCCAACAGATGCTTGCCGCGGATCACGTGGCTACGGACGAGGCGCACGATCTTCGAGGTATCGGGGAACGCGTCGGCCGAGTTGTGGGTGCCGGACTGCTGCTGGTAGCCGAGAAGATCCTGCACCACCTGGGGAAACTTGGCGAACCCGGTCTCCGTGATCGCGAGGACGGTGTAAGGGGTCGGCGACCGAGCGGCGGATTGCAGCCCGCCCGCGTCAATCAAGCGGACCCAGGTGGTGAAGCGCTCATCGGCGGCCATCACGGAATAGGCGTCGCCCATGTAGCTCTGCGCCGCCGCGGGGCGCGTCAGCCCACCCAGCACCGGCGCCAGCGCGGCGCCTGCGGCAGCCTTGAACATCAGGCGCCGGGAAAAATGGTACATTATGACATATCCTCCATGTTACGGGTCCAGGCAAGCCTACCCGCCGCCCCAGGCAGACCCCGTCACCGGAGCGGCCGGGCCGTACGGACCTTCAATCGTCAAACTCGTGTTACGGCCCCGAAGCGGCCGGCGGCAAGCGCTAAATCGCCGTAACGAATAGCGGTTTACCACAGCGAACCTTTATTTGCGGCGAGTGACGCGGATGCCACGGGAGCATCTTACGTTTGCGCAACGGAAGCGCGATGCGGCAGGATGGCGCGTCGCATGGCGGTTCGGCCCGCAATGGAGCGCGCCCTGGCCTTGATCGCTGACCAAGCCGGACCCGAGCTGACGCCGGCCGAGGTCGCCGAGGGCTTCACCTTGCTGCTCGGCCGCCCCCCGGAGAGCGCCGCCGTGGTCGCGCATTACCTGTCGCTGGGGCTGCGTCGGCCGCAGTTCCTCCGGGTCCTGCTGCGCTCGGACGAGTTCGCCGAGCGACAGCGGCAGCGCCTGGCGATCGAGGCGCTGGGCCGCCCGACCGATCCATGGGCCGCGAGCCACGGCGACCCGCGCGTGCTGCTGTTCGGCGCCTACGGCAACGGCAACCTGGGCGACGCGGCACAGGCCGAGGCGCTGGCCTGGACGTTGCGGCGGATGCTGTCCGGCCGGCCTTCGTTCGCGGCCGCGAGCTGGGAGCGGCGAGCGCCGTATGCCTTGCCGGGCGGCGCGGTGCTGGCGCCGGACACAATGCTGCGCCCGGATCGCCTCACGCCGCACGACAGCGGCGCGGCGTGGCTGGTGGCGATCGGCGGCGGCGGCCTGTTCGGCGCGCCGCATTTCCCGCTGCACGACCCCGCATGGGCGCGCTGGTTCGTGGGTCGCGGGGTGCCGTACGCGTTGCTGGGCGTCGGCGGCGCCACGGCCGCGTTGAACCAGCCGGGCTGCGCCGACGCCTATCGGACACTGATCGACGGCGCGCTGTTCGTGGGCGGGCGTGACGACGAGACGCTGCGGGCATTGCGCCCGATCAGGCCCGATGCGGCCTGGTTCCCCGATCCGGTGCTGCTGTGGGCGCTGGCGCAACCGGAGCCGCCGCCGGGACTCCGCCCGATCGACCTGCTGCTGATTCCGCGTTACCCGAACTCGCCCGCCGACGCCGAATGCAACCGCCTGCTCCTGGCGCGCCGCGCCGCGGCGACGGTTGGCGAGCGCATCGTGGTGGCGGCGCTGGAACCGCAGCTCGATCGGGAGGCGCTGCTCGGCGAGCCGGTCGAATACGTGGCCGACTGGCGGGCGTTGATGGCGCTGTGCCGCGACGCGCGCGGCGTGGCCACGCTGCGGCTGCACGGCGCGGTCGCGGGCATCGCCGCCGGCTGCGTCGTGCATGGGCTGGTGCAGCCCAAGACCGGCGCGCTGATGCACGGCCTCGGCGTCGGGCGCTGGTTCAGCCGTGAGGGCTGGCCGGACATCGACCCGACCGGCTTCCACGACGCGTTGCGGCCCGGGCTGCTGGCGTTCCGGCAACGCGCCGAGGCCGCGATGGCCCACGCCGGCGAGGCGCTGTCCCAAGCCATCGCCTGACGGTCTCGACGCAAGGCCCCGGCGTCGCCATCTTGCTGGCATGTCCCAGGTCCTGACCCGTCCCAACGTCGTCACCGGCTTCACGCCGAAGAAGCAGCCGGCCAAGCCGCTAGCCAAGCGGCTCCGGGTGGCCTCCGACTTCGAGCCGGCGGGGGGGCCCCCCCCGGGGGGGCCCCCGCGGGGGGGGGGGGGGGGGGGGCCCCCCCCGCCCCCCCCCCCCCCCCCCCC
>CAXUHK010000155.1:2635-9061 GCA_964250775.1 uncultured Acetobacteraceae bacterium
GGTCAGCGAATACACCCCCTCGGGCGATCAGCCGACCGCGATCGCCGAACTCGTCGCCTCCGCCCGCGCGGGGGAGAAGGACCAGGTGCTGTTGGGCGTCACCGGCTCGGGCAAGACCTTCACCATGGCCAAGGTGATCGAGGCGGTGCAGCGCCCCGCGCTGATCCTGGCGCCGAACAAGACGCTGGCGGCGCAGCTCTACGGCGAGATGAAGGCGTTCTTCCCGGACAACGCGGTCGAATACTTCGTCAGCTACTACGACTACTACCAGCCGGAAGCGTACGTCCCGCGCACCGACACGTATATCGAGAAGGACAGCCAGATCAACGAGCAGATCGACCGGATGCGCCACGCGGCGACGCAGTCGGTGCTGGAGCGCGGCGACGTCATCATCGTGGCCTCGGTCTCCTGCATCTACGGCATCGGCTCGGTCGAGACCTACGCCAAGATGGTGGTCAAGCTGGAACTGGGCGGGCGGATCGAGCGCGACCGGCTGGCACGCGCCCTGGTCGAGCTGCAGTACCGGCGCAACGACGCCGCGTTCCAGCGCGGCAGCTTCCGGTTGCGCGGCGAGACGGTCGACATCTACCCGAGCCACTACGAGGATCGCGCCTGGCGGGTCAGCCTGTTCGGCGACGAGATCGACGCCATCAGCGAGTTCGACCCGCTGACCGGCGAAGTCACCGGCAAGCTCGACAGCATCACCGTCTACGCCAACAGCCACTACGTGACCGCGCGGCCGACGCTCACCCAGGCGATCGCCGAGATCAAGGTCGAGTTGCGCGAGCGGTTGGCGCAGCTCACCGCCGAGGGCAAGCTGCTGGAGGCCGAGCGGCTGCAACAGCGCTGCACCTTCGACATCGAGATGATGGAGACCACCGGCTCCTGCAAGTCGATCGAGAACTACTCGCGCTACCTCTCCGGCCGCAGGCCGGGCGAGCCGCCGCCGACGCTGTTCGAGTACCTGCCGGAGAACGCGCTGCTGATCGTCGACGAGAGCCACGTCACCGTGCCGCAGGTCGGCGGCATGGAGCGCGGCGACCACGCGCGCAAGTCGATCCTGGCCGAGTTCGGCTTCCGGCTGCCGTCCTGCATCGACAACCGGCCGCTGAAGTTCGCCGAGTGGGAGAGCTTCCGGCCGCAGACGGTGTTCGTGAGCGCCACTCCCGGCCCGTGGGAGATGGAGCGCACCGGCGGCGCCTTCGCCGAGCAGGTGATCCGGCCCACCGGGCTGATCGACCCGGTGACGGAGGTGCGCCCGGTCGAGCGCCAGGTCGACGACCTGCTGGCCGAGTGCCGCAGCGTGGTGGCCGCCGGCGGGCGCATCCTGGTCACGGTGCTGACCAAGCGCATGGCCGAGGACCTGACCGAGTACCTGACCGAGCACGGGGTCAAGGTGCGCTACCTGCACTCCGACGTCGACACGCTGGAGCGCATCGAGATCATCCGCGACCTGCGGCTCGGCGTGTTCGACGTGCTGGTCGGCATCAACCTGCTGCGCGAGGGGCTGGACATCCCGGAATGCGCGCTGGTGGCGATCCTGGACGCCGACAAGGAGGGCTTCCTGCGCAGCCAGACCAGCCTGGTGCAGACCATCGGCCGCGCCGCGCGCAACATCGACGGCCGTGTCGTGCTGTATGCCGACACCATGACCCGCAGCCTACGCTACGCGATCGAGGAGACCGAGCGGCGGCGCAACAAGCAGCGGCAGTGGAACCTCGACCACGGCATCACCGCGATCGGCGTCAAGAAGCAGATCGGGCGGGTGCTGGAGAGCGTGTTCGAGCAGGACTACGTGACCGTGGCGCCGATCGCCGACAGCAGCGTGTCCAACTTGGTCGGCAAGGACCTCAAGGCCTCGATCGCCGAACTGGAGCGCCGGATGCGCGCCGCCGCCGCCGACCTGGAGTTCGAGGAGGCCGGCCGGCTGCGCGACGAGATCCGCCGATTGGAGGCGCTCGACATGGGACTGGAGCCGCCGCCGGCCGCCTCCGCCTCGCTGCGGCCGAAGCGCGACCGTACGCCGGAGCCGCTGGGGCCGGGCGGCGGCGGCTACGACCCGGAGAAGCGGCGCGGTGGGCGCGGCAAGCGGCGCGGACCGTGATCTCAGCCGCCGTTCCGCGGGTGGCCTTGGTCACGGGCGGCGCGCGCCGGGTCGGCCGCGCCATCGCGCTGGCGTTGGCCGATGCCGGGTTCGCCGTCGCCGTGCATTGCCGCCACAGCCGCGACGACGCTGAAGCGACTGCAAGCGATGTCGCCGCGCGCGGCGTGCGCAGCGCGGTGCTGGCCTGCGACCTTGCCGATGCGGCCGCCGTGCAGCGCCTGTTGCCGGACGTGGCTGAGGCGCTCGGCCCGGTCGGCGTGCTGGTCAACAACGCCAGCACGTTCGAGCGCGACGAAGTAGGCGACGCCAGCCGCGCAAGCTGGGACGCGCACATGGAACCCAACCTGCGCGCGCCGTTCGTGCTGACCCAGGCATTCGCCCGCGAACTGCCCGACGCGGCCGAGGGCGCGGTCATCAACCTGCTCGATCAGCGGGTCTGGTCGCTGACGCCGCACTTCGTCTCCTACACCGTGAGCAAGGCGGCGCTGTGGGCGCTGACGCGGACCATGGCGCTGGCGCTGGCGCCGCGCATCCGGGTCAACGGCATCGGCCCCGGCCCGACCGTGCCCAGCCCGCGCCAGAGCCAGGAGCAGTTCGACCGCCAGGCCGCCTCGGTCCCGCTCGGCCACGGCACCAGCCCGGACGAGGTGGCGCGGGCGGTGCTGGCGGTGCTGGCGTTGCCCGCGCTGACCGGGCAGATGCTGGCGTTGGACGGCGGCCAGCACCTGCAATGGGCCGCGCCGGGCCACGGCTCGCCGGAGGAATGATGGAACGCCCAAGCATCGCCGATGCCGCGCTCGGGGTCAGGCATGTGTTCCTGCGTGACATGCTGCTGCCGGCCCGCATCGGCGTCTACGCCAGCGAACAGGGAGCGACGCAGCGCATCCGGGTCAACGTCGACTTGGCGGTGGACGATCCGCAGGCGGCGCAAGCGGACGGAGTCGGGCGCGACTCGCTCGATCGCGTGGTCGACTACGGCCGGATCGCGGAGACGGTTCGGGCCATCGTCGCGGCCCGGCACGTGCAGTTGGTCGAGACCCTGGCCGAGCGCCTGGCCGTTGGATGCCTGGCCGACCTCCGCATCCGGTCGGCGCGGGTCCGCGTGGAAAAACTTGACATCATGCCCGATGGCGCGACGGCGGGAGTCGAGGTCGAGCGCCATCGGCGCTGAGTTGTCCACCAGCCACAACATCGCGTTAAGTTACAACAAGATGGCGGAGTGGGCTCAAATCTTAACGTGTCGTTAATAAAATAATTTAACATAATTAGTGAGTTAGCTTGGGTGACTGAAAACCGGCATAGCTGCGACCCTGCGGAGCCCCGCCCGACGGCTGCCCCCGCCTTGGAAACTGCCCCCAAGGTTATCCACAGCGCGGACCGCGCCTCGATGGCCGGCGAGCCGGTTACCCACAAGGGCGTCCAGGTCATCGAGCAGGCGCTCGAGACGATGCCGCTGACGCCGGGCGTCTACCGGATGCTCGACGCCGCCGGCGAGGCGCTCTACGTCGGCAAGGCGCGCAGCCTCCGCCGGCGGGTGTACTCGTACACCCAGCTCGGCCGGATGCCGGAGCGGCTCCGCCGCATGGTCAGCGAGACGGTGGCGATGGAGATCGTCACCACCCACACCGAGGCCGAAGCGCTGCTGCTGGAGGCCAACCTCATCAAGCGGCTGAAGCCGCGCTTCAACATCGTCCTGCGCGACGACAAGTCGTATCCGTGGCTGTTGCTGACCGAGGATTCGGCGTTCCCGCAGATCACTAAGCACCGTGGCGCGCGCACCCGCAAGGGCAGCTACTACGGCCCGTTCGCCTCAGTCTGGGCGGTGAACCAGACCGTCACGGCCATGCAGCGGGTGTTCCTGCTGCGCTCCTGCGCCGACACGGTGTTCGCCAACCGCAGCCGCCCCTGCCTGCTGCACCAGATCCGCCGCTGCTCGGCGCCTTGCGTCGGGCGGGTGACGCCCGAGGACTACGCGGGCCTAGTCGACCAGGCGCGCGGCTTCATGGCCGGAAAGCAGGCCAGCGTTCAGCGCGACCTCGCGGCCGAAATGGAACGCGCCGCCGAGGCGCTGGAGTTCGAGCGCGCCGCCGCGCTGCGCGACCGCATCAGAGGCCTCACGCACGTGCAGGGCGGCAACGGCGTCATCAACCCGGCCAGCCTGACCGACGCCGACATCATCGCCGGCTGGCAGGCGGCGGGGCAGACCTGCGTGCAGGTGTTCTTCATCCGAGGCGGGCGCAACAACGGCAACCGGGCGTTCTACCCGGCGCACGCCCGCGGCGAGGAGACGCCGGAGGTGCTGGCCGCGTTCGTGGCGCAGTTCTACGACGACAAGCCGCCGCCACCGCTGCTGCTGCTGAGCCACGAAGTGCCGGAGCAGGAGTTGATCGCCGAGGCGCTGGGCCTGAAGGCGTCGGCGTCGGGCACCGGCCGGCGGGTCGAGATCGCGGTGCCGCAGCGGGGCGAGAAGCACGCCGTGGTGCAGCACGCGCTGACCAACGCCCGCGAGGCGCTGGAGCGTCGGCTCGCCGAGACGGCGGGACAGGCGAAGCTGCTCGACGCCACCGCCGAGCTGTTCGCCCTGGCGGGAACGCCCGAGCGGATCGAGGTCTACGACAACAGCCACATCATGGGGACCAGCGCCTATGGCGTGATGATCGTGGCCGGGCCGGAAGGCTTCACCCGGCAGGCGTATCGCAAGTTTTCCATCCGTGGCCCGATCACGCCCGGCGACGACTTCGCCATGATGCGCGAGGTGCTGGAGCGGCGGTTCGGCCGCGCGCTGAAGGAGAACCCCGACCCATCGCGGCCGCCCCCCGACTGGCCGGACCTGGTGCTGATCGACGGTGGCGCCGGGCAGCTCTCGGCGGCGCGCGGCATCCTGGCCGACCTCGGCGTCACCGATGTCCCATTGGTCGCGATCGCCAAGGGGCCGGACCGCGACGCCGGGCGCGAGTGGTTCCACCTCGACGGCCGCCCGGCGTTCCAGTTGCCGCCGCGCGACCCGGTGCTGTACTTCCTGCAACGCCTGCGCGACGAGGCGCACCGTTTCGCCATCACGACGCACCGCGCCGGCCGCTCGAAGGCGCTGGTCGGCAGCGAGCTGGACGAGATCGCCGGCATCGGCCCCGGCCGCAAGCGGGCGCTGCTGAACCATTTCGGCTCGGCGCGTGGCGTGAAGCAGGCCGGGCTGCAGGACCTCCTGGCGGCGCCAGGGATCAACAAGGAGATTGCACAGCGGGTGTACGCGTTCTTCCATCCGGGCGCGCGGGTCGAGCAGGTCTCGTAAGCCTGGTCAGAGATCGAGCTGCACCCGTATCACTTGGCATAAGCCAGCGAGATCGCGATCGGCTAGAGTGCCGATCCGCCGCAACAGGCGTGGCTTACCGGCCGTGGTGAGCTGGTCGGCCATGGCTTTACGGCGCTCTCCGCCGACGGATACGTAAGCCTCAGCCGGATAAAGACGCTCCACGCTGCTTGAAATCGGCACCACTTGGACCCGGTTCAGCGCCTGATTCCCGCAATCGTTGCTGATTACCACGGCTGGCCGCGTTTTCTGCACTTCTCCACCGACCGATGACGGAAACGCGACGATCCACACTTCTCCCCGGCGGGGAAATTCGTCAGCGATGGCGCAAAGGCTCGACTGCAACGTCCGATAACAAACCCCCGCTCCATTCTTCCGCCTCGACTTCACGGGCCTCGTCGGCTGCCATGGCGGCATAACCTTCCGAGAGGTCACGGCCGACGACGTGCGGACGCGCGAGATCGTTCAGGAAACGGCTGATGCGGCGGCGGCCAACCACGCTGCGCAGTCCCGCGTATACATCGGCATCGACGGTAATGGTAAGTTTTTTCAGCATCGCCGCACCTTATACGTAGAGCTGCACGTGTAACATCGGCGGCCGGAAATGACGAGCACGGTGAGATGTCGGCTGATGCGGGCTGACCCGGGCGCGGGTTTCGGTCTACGCTCCCATGATGCTGTCCGACCTGCCCAACATGCTCACGTTGTCGCGCATCGCCGCTATCCCGCTGCTGGTGGCGCTGGCGTCGCTGCAGACGCCGTCTGGCGACCTCGTGGCCTGTGCCGTGTTCAGCCTGGCGGCGCTCACCGACTATTTCGACGGCAAGCTGGCGCGCGGCCGGCGGCAGACCTCGGACATCGGCCGCATGATGGACCCGATCGCCGACAAGCTGCTGGTCGGCGCCACGCTGATGATGCTGGTGGGCGCGGGGCGGCTGCGGCTGTGGGGGCTGTACCCCGCCATCGTCATCATGCTGCGCGAGATCATGGTCAGCGGGCTGCGCGAGTACCTGGC
>CAXUHK010000156.1:0-6283 GCA_964250775.1 uncultured Acetobacteraceae bacterium
GCAGGGCCGTGGCGTGCCTGGCGTTGGCCGCGGGGCGCGACGCGGCCTATGTCGAGCGCGTCGGGGGCCAGGGCGCCGAGGGCGAGGTGCTCGGCTACTTCTACGACGCCCATGGCCGCCTGGTCGACACGACGCTGCACGCCCGCGTCACCGGCCTGCCGCTCGAACCCGCCACCGGCACCAAGCGGGGCCGCGAGGTCGTGGCGGTCGCCGGCGGCCGGGGCAAGGTAGGCGCCATCGCGGCCGTGCTGCGCAGCGGGTTGCTGACCGGCCTGATCACCGACGAGCTGACCGCGCGCCAGCTCGTCGCTGCCGTCCCATGACGCGCGGACACAGGGGAGACTTCTGATGCACGAGAAAGCCCAAGACACCATCGCGGCCTTCCTCGCCGGACGGCTGGGGCGACGCGAGCTGATCGCGCGCATGTCGGCGCTGGGCGTCGGCGCCGCCGCCGCGTCGACCATGCTGAACGCCGCCGCCGGCCGCGCCATGGCCGCCGATTTCGACATGATGGGGCAGAAAGGCAAGGCGATTAAGCTGCTGCTCAACAAGCACCCGTATGCCGACGCGATGATCGCCGACCTCAAGAACTTCCAGGCGTTGAGCGGCATCACCGTGAGCTACGACATCTTCCCGGAGGACGTGTACTTCGACAAGGTGACGGCGGCGCTGTCGTCGCGCTCGACCGAGTACGACGCCTTCATGACCGGCGCCTACCAGACCTGGCAGTACGGCCCCGCCGGATGGGCGGTCGACCTCAACGAGTACCTGAACGACCCGGCCAAGACCGCGCCCGGTTTCAATTGGAACGACGTGCTGCCGGGCCTGCGCGCCTCGACCGCGTGGTCGGGCAAGCCGGGCGAGGCATTGGGCGGCCAGGGCGCCCACCAATGGGCGTTGCCGTGGGGGTTCGAGGCCAACAACCTGGCCTACAACAAGCGCATCTTCGACAAGGTGGGCGCGCAGCCGCCGAGGAACCTACCGGAGATGATGGAGACCGCGGCCAAGATCACCAAGGACGCCGGCGGCGGCTACGGCATCGGCGTGCGCGGCAGCCGGAGCTGGGCCACCATCCATCCGGGCTTCCTCTCGGGCTACACCAACTACGGCGCCCGCGACTTCGTGGTCGAGGACGGCAAGCTGAAGGCGGCGATGAACAGCGCCGAGGCCAAGAAGTTCACCGCGATGTGGGTCAAGATGATCCAGGACAGCGGGCCGAAGAACTGGGCCACCTACACCTGGTACCAGGTTGGCCAGGACCTCGGCGCCGGCACCTCGGGCATGATCTTCGACGCCGACATCCTGGGCTACTTCCAGGACGGCGACCCGAAGAACAAGGAGAAGGGCAACCTCGCCTTCGAGGCGTTCGCCGCCAACCCGGACAGGAACGGCGATCCTACCGCGAACGTCTGGATCTGGTCGCTGGCGATGTCGAACTTCTCGAAGAAGAAGGACGCCGCCTGGAACTTCATGCAGTGGGCCTGCGGCACCGAACACCTGATGTTCGGCGCGCGCAAGATGGACATGGTGAACCCGATCCGGGCGAGCATCTGGGCCGATGCCGAGTTCAAGCAGAAGATCGGCCAGTACCCGGGCTACCTCGAGCAGTACGCCAAGACCGCCCCCAAGGCGCAAATCTACTTCACGCCGCAGCCGCTGTTCTTCAACGTCACGACCGACTGGGCGGCGGCGCTGCAGAAGATGGTCGCGGGCGAGGTCCCGGTCAGCGAGGGGCTCGACCAGCTCGCGGCCAACGTCGACAAGCAGATGAAGTCCTCCGGCCTCGGGTGACGCCTACGGGACGGCCACGCTGGCCGTCCCGCTCCTCCCGCTGTAGGTTCCGCCATGTCCGACCTTGCCCAGCCACTTGTCCGCGCCCGTCTCGCGGGGCCGCGCTCCCAGCGCATCCTGCCGTACCTGCTCAGCTTGCCGGCGCTGTTGGTCTGCATCGGCATCCTGGTGCCGTTCGTGACCGCCGCCTACTACAGCCTGCTGCGCTACAACCTCGGCCTGCCCTATTTGCGCGGCTTCATCTGGTTCCAGAACTACACCAGCTTCCTCACCGACCCAGACTTTTGGAACACCGTGCGGGTCTCGGCGATCTACACCGTGTCCACCGTCGGCGTGGAGCTGCTGCTGGGGTTGGGCATCGCCATGCTGCTGCGCGAGCGCACGCGGCTGAACAATTTCTGCTCGGTGGCTCTGCTGCTGCCGCTGATGTGCGCGCCGGTGCTGGCGGCGCTGATGTGGAAGCTGATGACCGACAGCAACTTCGGCGTGTTGAACTGGGCATTGGTGCAAATGGGCTTCACCCACATGCGCTGGGCGTCGGACAGCCACACCGCCATGTTCACCGTCGTGCTGATCGACGTCTGGGTCTATACGCCGTTCATGATGGTGCTGCTGCTGGCCGGCTTGCGCAGCCTGCCGCCGCAGCCGTTCGAGGCGGCGCGGCTCGACGGCGTACCCGGCCACTTCGTGTTCTTCCGCATCACCCTGCCGATGCTGGCACCCTATTTGGTGACGGCAGCGTTGTTCCGCCTGCTCGACAGCATCCAGCAATTCGACATCGTCTACGCCATGACCCAAGGCGGCCCCGGCGATAGCCTGATGCTGTCGCAGGTACGGGCGTATGTCGAGTTCTTCACCTACCAGAACGTCGCCCACTCGGCGGCGCTGATGATGATCCTGTGGGCGATCACCTACACGTTGTCCAACGTGTTCGTGAAGCAGATGCGCCGCTTGAAGGAGCGCAGCCATGCAACGGCATGACCTGCTGCCGCGCCTGCTGCGCGGCGTCGCCTTGGCAATCGTGCTGGTGTTCTTCCTGTTTCCGATCGTCTGGATTGTGCAGATGTCGTTCCACAGCAACGACAGCATCCTGAGCGCCACGCCGCGCCCGTTCGCGCCGCTCACGCTATCCAACTACACGACGCTGTTCTCCGGCAAGCTCGTGACCGGCACCGGCACGCAGGACGTGAACTTCCTGGGCAACCTCGGCAACTCGGTGCTGCTGGCGAGTGCCTCGGTGGCGATCTCACTGCTGCTCGGCGTGCCGGCGGCGTACGCCTTCGCGCGGTTCCGCTTCCGGCTGGGCGAGGACATCGCCTTCACCCTGCTGTCGTTCCGCTTCGCGCCGCCGCTGCTGGTGTTGCTGCCGCTGTCGCTGTACTTCCAGGACCTCGGCCTGTCGAACACCTATGTCGGCCTGATCTGGGTCTACCAGCTCATCACCCTGCCGCTGATCCTGTGGATCGTGCGCGGCTACTTCGAGGACGCCAGCCCTGACATCGAGTACGCCTACCGCGTCGACGGCCATTCCTGGTGGCGCGGCTTCCGCAAGATCGCGATCCCGCTGGCCAAGCCCGGCATCGCCGCCGCCGCTTTGCTGAGCTTCATCTTCGCCTGGAACAA
The DNA here is from genome assembly GCA_964250775.1 of uncultured Acetobacteraceae bacterium. Classification (GTDB taxonomy): domain Bacteria; phylum Pseudomonadota; class Alphaproteobacteria; order Acetobacterales; family Acetobacteraceae; genus CAVRQM01. The sequence goes on from CAXUHK010000156.1 coordinate 3,415, forward strand.
CTTCGTCTTCGCGCTGATCCTGGCCTCGTCCGACAAGCAACCGGTCACGGTGGGGGCGCTCAACTTCATCACTTCGGCCGGCATCCCGTACGGGCAGGTCGCGGCGGCGGTGGTGCTGTCGATCCTGCCGACGCTCGCCCTCGCGCTATACGCGCAACGCTGGTTGGTGGAAGGCCTGAGCCTGGGAGCGGTGAAAGGATGAGTGCCGGCCTGTCACTTCGCGACTTGCACGTCGCGTTCGGCAAGCACGGGCTGCTGCGCGGCGTCGACCTCGACGTGGCGCCCGGCGAGACGCTGGTGCTGTTCGGCCCGTCCGGCTGCGGCAAGACGGTGCTGCTGCGCGCCATCGCCGGGCTGGAGCCGGCGGCCACCTGCCAAGTCTCGATCGACGGGCGCGACGTCTCCCGGCTCGGCCCGGAGCAGCGTGGCCTCGGCATGGCGTTCCAGAACTTCGCGCTCTACCCGCACATGACCGCGCGCGAGAACATCGCGAGTCCGTTGCAGGCGCGTGGCATCGACGGCGCCGAAAGCGAACGCAAGGTCGCGGCCGTCGCCGAGCTGCTGCGCATCACGCACGTGCTGGGCCAGGCGCCGCGCGCGCTGTCGAACGGGCAGAAGCAGCGCACCGCCCTCGCCCGCGCCCTGGTCGGCGAGCCGCGCGTGCTGCTGCTCGACGACCCGCTGCGCAACGTCGACGCCAAGTTGCGCTACGAGATGCGGCTCGAACTGCCGCGCCTGCTGCGCCGGGCCGGTGCCGCCACGATCTACGTGAGCCAGGACTACCGCGAGGCGATGGCGCTGGGCGACCGGGTGGCGATCATCCAGGACGGCCGCATCGCGCAGGCCGCACCGCCGGAGGACGTCTACGACACGCCGGCCAGCGTGTCGGTGGCGCGGCTGTTCGGCGACCCGCCGATCAACCTGTTGCCGTGTCGCCCGACCGAGATCGACGGCAGGCTGGTGGCGCGCGCCGCCGGGTTCGAGGTGAAGCTGCCGGCTGGCCACGACCTGCTGGGGCGCGAGTGCCTGCTCGGCTTGCGCCCGGAGACACTGGCGGTATCGACCGGCGCGCGAGCCGGCGGCGCGGCGGCGGAGGTCCTCGCGGTGACGCCGCTGCACGAGCGCCAGGTGCTGCTGTTGCGCGGCGGCGGCGGCGAGGAGATCGTGGCCAGCGTGGTCGGAGCGCCGCCGCCGCCCGGCGCCGCGGTGTGGGTCACGGCCGACCCGGCGCACGCGCTGCTGTTCAACGCGGCATCCGGCGCGTTGCTGCGACGGGGTACGGCGATGCAGGAGATCCTGGCGTGACGCTCGCCATCGATCACGTCGACAAGAGCTATTCCGCGCGCGCGCCGCTGGCGGTGCGTGACCTGACGCTGACGGTGGCCGACGGCGACCTGGTGGCGCTGCTGGGTTCCTCGGGCTGCGGCAAGACCTCGACCCTGCGCATGATCGCGGGGTTCGAGGACGTGAGCCGTGGCGGCATCTCGCTGGCCGGGCGGCGGATCGAGACGCTGCCGCCGGCGCGCCGCCGCGTCGCCATGGCGTTCGAGGGCTACGCGCTCTACCCGCCGCTCACCATCGCCGAGAACATCGGCTTCGGCCTCGCCGCCGGCCGGACCGACGCCGCGAAACGGGTCCGCGCGGTTGCCGACATGCTGGAGATCGGCCCGATCCTGGGCCGCCGGCCGAACAGCCTGTCCGGCGGACAGCAGCAGCGCGCCAGCCTGGCCCGCGCCCTGGCCCGCGACGCCGACCTGCATCTGCTCGACGAGCCGATGGGGCAGTTGGAGCCGCAGTTGCGCGCGGTGCTGCGCGGGCGGGTGAAGGCGGCGCTCAAGGCGCGCCGCCTGACGGCGGTGCTGGTGACGCACGACCAGACCGAGGCCAACGCCATGGCGGACCGGATCGCCGTCATGGAGGGCGGCGTGCTGCAGCAATACGGCACGCCCGGCGAACTGCGCGACCGTCCGGCCAACCTCTACGTGGCCACCTTCCTGGGCGAGCCGCCGATGAACGCACTGGCGGGCGTGGTCGACGGCGCCGGCCTGCGCCTCGACGACGCGCCCGATCAATCGGTCGCCTTGCCGGGCGTGCGCCTGCCGGCGGTCGGCCGCCGGGTCGTGCTCGGGGTGCGGCCGCATCGGCTGCTGCTCGCCCCGTCCGCCGGTGCCGCGACGTTCCGGGGCGCCGTGGTGTCGAACCAGTGGCTCGGCGACCAGGCGCATGTCGTGCTCGAACTGGGCCACCGCATCGTCGTCGCGGTGTCGCACGCGCGGGTGCCGGTGCGCGCCGGCTCCACCCTGTCGTTCGGCTTCGCGGCCCGCGACGCGCACCTGTTCGACGCCGAGACCGGCCGCGCCATGGCGCACGGCAACGAGCTGGCATGAAGCCGGTCATCGTCGCCCTGGACAGCGGCACCTCGGTCGTCAAGGCGATCGCCTTTGAGGCAGGCGGCACGCTGCTGGCCGTGGCGTCGCGGCCCAACGCCTACGCCATGCTGCCCGATGGCGGGGCCGAGCAGGACATGCGCCGGAGCTGGGACGACGCGGCCGCGGTGGTGGCGGAACTGGTGGCCGAGCTCGCGCGCCGCTTCCCCGAGCACCGGCCCGCCGTGCTGGCGGTGACGGCGCAAGGCGACGGCACCTGGCTGGTCGACGCCGCGGGCGAGCCGACCGGCCCCGGCCTGCTGTGGCTCGACGCGCGCGCCGCCGGCCTGGTCGACAGGCTGAAATCGACCGGCGCCGCGGCGGCGGCCTTCGTGCATACCGGCACCGGCCTGGCCGCCGGTGAGCCGGCGGCGCCACAGCACTGGCTGGCCCGCGCCCGCGCGGCGGCGGGCGGCCCGCCCAGGTCAGGGTGCCGTCCGGCC
>CAXUHK010000156.1:6293-9059 GCA_964250775.1 uncultured Acetobacteraceae bacterium
CAGATCACGGGCAGCTCGGCTGCGTCGTAGCCCCCGGGCGCCGGGGCGGCGGCCGTCGTCCATCCCGCCCCCGGCCGGGCCGCGTGCCCGCCGGCGGCGCAACTGCACTGGCTGGCCCGCGAGCGCTCGGCGGCGGTGGCAGCGGCCAGCCATGCGCTGCACTTGAAAGATGTCCTCTATCTGCGCCTGACCGGGATCGTCGCGACCTCGCCCGACGAGGGCTGCTTCACCTTCGGCGACTTCCGCACCCGCGACTACAGCGACGCGGTGATCCAGGCGCTCGGTGCCGAACCGTTCCGCCGGCTGCTGCCGCCGATGCTCGACGGCACCCGGACCGCGCATCCCCTGCTGCCGCGCGTGGCCGAGCGCATCGGCCTGCCCTCCGGGCTGCCGGTGGTGCTGGGCTATGTCGACTTTGTGTGCACCACGCTGGGCGCCGGCATCTACGGCGGCGGCGCCGAAGCCGGCGTCACCATATTCGGCAGCACCGGGATCCACAGCCGCCTGGTGGCCGACGTGGCCCACGTCGCCCCTTCGCCGGCCATGACCGGGTACTCCGTGCCGTTCCCGGTGCCAGGCCACACCATGCAGACGCAGAGCAACATGGCGTCGACCATCAACATCGACTGGATGGTGAACTTCGCCATCGAGGCGGCGGCGCTGGCGACCAACGGTTACGTCTCGCGCGACGCGGTGCTGCGCGCCATCGACCAAGGTGTCGGCCAGGCGCGGCCGGGAGCGGTCGTCTACCATCCGTTCATCTCGACCGCCGGCGAGCGCGGGCCGTTCACCGACGCCTTCGCCCGCGCCGCCGTGCTCGGGCTCGACCAGAACGTCAAGCTGATGGACTTCGCGCGTGGCATCTACGAGGGGCTGTGCTTCGCCGCGCGCGATTGCTACGTCGCGGTCGGCGGCGCGCCCTCGGAAATCCGCGTCACCGGCGGCGCCGCGCGCTCGGAGCCGCTGCGCGCCATGCTGGCCGCCTGCCTCGACCGCCCGGTGGTCGCTGCCGCCCATGTCGAGGCCGGGGCCGCCGGGGCGGCGATGATCGCCGCACAGCAGATCGGGCTGTACGCCAGCATGGCCGAGTGCGCCGCGACCTGGATCGCGCCGCACCACGCCTCGGCGGTGCGGCCGGACCGGACGCTCGCGGGGCTGTACGACCGGCTGTTCCCGGTCTACCGCGAGTCCTACCAGTCCATGCCGACCCTGTGGCGTCACCTGCACGCCGCGCGCGAGGCACCCACCCCGGAGGGCCGACATGGAAGCTGACCCGTGCCGCATCGCCATCATCGGCGACAACTTCATGCTGCCGGGGAGGTTCGCCGACGCCATCGCGACTGCCTGCGGCGACCGGGTGGCGATGCGCAGCATGACGATGCCTTGGCCCGACGAGCCGATGGAGCACGGCTACGCCCGGGCTGGCCTCGACGGGCTGAAAGAGTACCAGGGCGACCCCGACGAGATCGTCGCCTTCGTCGGCGACGCCGAGGTGCTGGTGACGCAGCTGGCCCCGTTGTCCGGGGCGATGATGGACCGACTGCCGGCGCTCAAGCTGGTCGCGGTGTCGCGCGGCGGGCCGGTCAACATCGACATGGCGGCGGCGCGCGCGCACGGCATCCGGGTCTGCAACACGCCCGGCCGCAACGCCGGCGCTGTCGCCGAGTTCGCCATCGGCGCCATGCTGGCGGAGACGCGGCTGATCCGCGCCGGCCACGAGGCGCTGCGCGGCGGCGAATGGCGCGGCGACCTGTACCGCGCCGACCGCACCGGGCGCGAGCTGTCGGAGATGACCGTGGGCGTGATCGGTTACGGCCAGATCGGCACCCGCGTCGTGCGCCTGCTGAAGGCGTTCGGCTGCCGCGTCCTGGTCGCCGACCCCTACGTGCAGCTCTCCGCCACCGACCGCGCCGATGGCGTGGAGCACGTGCAACTGGCCGACCTGCTGGCGCAGGCCGATGTCGTCACGCTGCACTCGCGGGTGACGGCCGAGACCACGAAGTTCATCGGCCGCGAGCAGTTCGCGGCGATGCGGCGCGGTGCCATCTTCGTCAACACCGCGCGCGGCCCGATGGTCGATTACGACGCGCTGTACCAGGCGCTGGTGTCGGGCCATCTGGGCGGTGCGATGCTGGAGACGTTCGCGGTCGAGCCGGTGCCGCCGGACTGGCCGCTGCTGCAACTGCCCAACGTCACCATTACCCCGCACATCGCCGGCGCCTCGGTCAAGACCATCACCATCGCCGCCGAAGGGGCCGCCGAGGAGGTCCGCCGCTTCATCGACCGCGAGCCGCCGCTGAACCCGTGCTGAGCGGACCTTGCTGACAGGCGGCGTCGCCATCGGCGTCGATGTCGGCAGCTCCGGCGTGCGCGCGGCCCTGGTCGACGCGGCGCGGGAGCCGGGCGCCGGGGGCGCCGCCCCGCTCGACGCACGGCAGCGCCGCCAACCGGAGGGCTGGTGGCACGGCGTCGCGGTGGCGCTCGACACGCTGCGCGCCCATGCCGAGCTGTCCGGCGTGCGGGCGCTGGCGGTCGATGGCACCTCCGGCACGCTGGTCGCCGTGGATGCCGCGGGCGCACCGCTCGGCGATGCCAGCCTGTACAGCGACATGGCCGACCCCGCCGCGGTCGCGGCGGTCGCGGCGGTGGCGTAGTCGGGCCGCGCCGCCCGCGGCCCCACCTCGCCGCGGGCGCGCCTGCTCGGCCGGCGCCACCGGCCCCGCCGGCGCGCCGTTTTGTGTGCTGGCCCACGTTTCGCTGCGACCT
>CAXUHK010000157.1:0-9045 GCA_964250775.1 uncultured Acetobacteraceae bacterium
CTGCGCGAGGGGTTGCGCCACCAGGAGGCGCAGGCGGGCGAACGCACGCTTCGGCTAGGCGAAGCCCACGCGCGCATCCACGATGCGCAGCGGGCGGCGGCGGTGGCGCGGCGCGAGGCGACGCAGCTCCGCGCCGAGGCGGCGGCGCTGCGCCACCACCGCGACGTGCTGATGGCCTCGACCTCGTGGCGCGTCACGGCGCCGCTGCGCAGCGCGATCAACGTCGTGCGCCGCCCGGCGACGGCCCCGGTGGTGGTCGACGATGCCGTGGATGACGGGGTGGAGGCTGGTTCGCCCGAAATCGCCGAGGCGGCCGTCGTGGTGTCGCTCGAAACGCCGCCGATGCCCGACTTGGCCATACCGCCGCGCCGGCCGCGCGTGCTGTTCGTGGGCGGTGAGCCGGACACGCCGGGGATGCAGTACCGCTGCGTGCGCTACGCCGAGGCCGCCAGCGCCGCCGGGTGGGACGCGAAGGCCAAGGCGATCGCGGATGTCGTCGACGCCGACCTGCCCGGCACCGACCTGGTGATGCTGTGGCGCGCCGCGCACACGCCGGAGGTCGAGCAGGTGGTCGCGCGGGTGCGCGAGCTGGGCGGCCGGCTGGGGTTCGACCTCGACGACCTGATGCACCGCCCGGAGCTGGCGCGCATCGAGGTGATCGACGGCATCCGCACCATCGGCGCCACCGAGGCGGGCACGGCGGAGTTGTACGGCCGCGTCGCCTGGGCGCTCAACCAGTGCGACTTCTGCACCGCGACGACCCCGGAGTTGGCCGCCAGTATGCGGACCTGGCTGCGCGCCGCCTACGTGCTGCCGAACGGCTTCAACGCAGCGACGCTGCGGGCTGCCCGGCTGGCGATGCGGCAGCGCCACGCGGAACCGGGCGATGGGCTGGTGCGGCTGGGCTACGCCGGCGGCTCGCGCACCCACCAGAAGGACTTCGCGGTGGTCGCCGGCGCCCTCGCCGCGGTGCTGCGGGCACGGCCGCAGACCCGGCTGGTGCTGTTCCGCAGCGCGCTCGACGGCATCGGCGTGGTGCTCGCGGACGAGTTCCCCGAACTGGCCGAGTTCGCCGGCCGCATCGAGTGGCGCGACCTGGTGCCGCTGGCCGAGCTGCCGCGCGAGCTGGCGCGGTTCGACGTCAACCTGGTGCCGCTGCAGGCCGGCAACCCGTTCGTCGAGGCCAAGAGCGAGCTGAAATACTTCGAGGCGGCGTTGGCCGGGGTGTGTTCCGTGGCCTCGCCGACCGGGCCGTACCGGCGCGCCATCGCCCCTGGCGAGACCGGCTTCCTGGCCGCCTCGCCGGCCGAGTGGCAGGCGACGCTGCTGCGCCTGGTCGACGAGCCGGCGCTGCGGGCCGAGACGGCGCGGGCGGCGCTGCTCGACGTGCTGTGGCGCTTCGGGCCGCAGCGGCGGGCGCAGGCGATGCGCGGCTTCCTGGCGCAGCACGTCAGCGGCCAGGCCAACCAGGCCGCGCACGCCTTCGCCGCGGCCCTGGCGCCCGAGGCCGCCCCGGCGCGGCCGGTGGTGCGCGCGAGCGAGACGCTGTTCCGCCACGACGCGCTGGGCGAGGCGGCGGTGACGGTCGCCGTCACCCTGTACAACTATGCCGAGTTCGTGCTGGAGGCGCTGGAATCGGTGCGGCTGCAAACGCTGTCGCCGCTCGACCTGGTGGTGGTCGACGACGCCTCGACCGACCCCGCCGCGGTCGCGCTGGCGCTCGACTGGGCGCAGACCCACGCCGCGCGGTTCAACCGGCTGCTGGTGCTGCGGCACCGCGAGAACGCCGGGTTGGGTGGTGCCCGCAACGCCGGTTTCGCCGCCGCCGAGACCGAGTGGGTGCTGCCGCTCGACGCCGACAACCGGCTGTATCCCGGCTGTGCCGAGCGCCTGCTGGCGCACGCCGACGGCGACGCGGCGTTCGTCTACCCGCAACTGCAGCAGTTCGGCGATGGCGGGATAGTGTTCAGCGGCCAAAAGTGGGAGCCGCAGCGCCTGGTCGGCAGCAACTACATCGACGCCCTGGCGCTGGTCGCGAAATGGGCCTGGGCGGCGGCTGGCGGCTACTACGTGCAGCGCGACGTCATGGGCTGGGAGGATTACGACCTATGGTGCCGCATGGCCGAACTCGGCCAACACGGGATCGCGGTGCCGGAGACGCTGGCCGAGTACCGCGTGCACGGCGCCTCGATGATCGACACCATGATGGAGACCGGCGGCACCAAGGAGCGCATGGTCGCCTTCCTCGAGCGCCGCCATCCCTGGCTCGACGTGCTGGCGCGCAAGGCGCAGGCCCGCGGCGGCTGAGCTACGCGGCGACTTCGGCCAAGGCCACGCGGATCGCGTCCAACGCCGCGTCGGCCGCGGCGGCGTCCGGGCCGCCGGCCTGCGCCATGTCGGGCCGCCCGCCGCCGCCCTTGCCGCCCAGCGCCGTGGCGGCCACCCGGACCAGGTCCACCGCGCTCACCCGGCCCAGCAGGTCGGGCGAGACGCCGACCACCACGCTCGCCTTGCCGTCGGCGGTCGAGACCAGGGCGACGACGCCGCCGCCCTGCCGCTGGCCGATCGCCTCGGCAAGCCCCTTCAGCTCGCGCGGCGGCACCTCGCCCAGGTTGCGCGCCGCCAACGCCATGCCGCCGACCTGCTCGGCCTCGGGCGCCGCGGCGCCGGTGGCCAGCTTGCGCTGCAGCTCGGCGACCTGGCGCTCCAGCCGGCGGCGGTCCTCGACCATGCTGGCCAGCCGCTGCGGCAGCTCGGCGGCGCTGACCTTGAGCGCCGCCGCGGAGTCCTGCAGCAGCCGGTCCTGCTCGGCCAGCACGGCCATCGCCGCCGCCCCGGTCACGGCCTCGATGCGGCGCACCCCGGAGCCGACCGCGCCCTCGCCCACGATGCGGAACAGGCCGATGTCGCCGGTGCGCGCGACGTGGGTGCCGCCGCACAGCTCGATCGAGTAGGCCGGACGCCCCGCCTCGCCGTCGCCCATCGCCACGACGCGCACTTCCTCGCCGTACTTCTCGCCGAACAGCGCCATGGCGCCCTCGGCCACGGCGGCGTCGGGCGTCATCAGGCGCGTGGTGACTGGGCTGTTCTCGCGCACGCGGGCGTTGACCTCGGCCTCGACGGCGGCGAGGTCGTCGCGCGCGATCGGGCTTGGCTGCGACACGTCGAAGCGCAGCCGGTCGGGCGCGTTCAGGCTGCCCTTCTGCGTCACGTGCGGGCCGAGCCGGCGGCGCAGCGCCTCGTGCAGCAGGTGCGTGGCGCTGTGGTGCGCCCGGATCGCGCCGCGCCGTACGTGGTCGACCTCCGCCAGCACCGTGCCGCCCGCCATCGCCTCGCCCGCCTCGACGCGGCCGAGATGGACGAACACGTCGCCGGCGCGCTTCTGCGTGTCGGTCACGACGAAGCGCAGGCCGGGCGCCGTGATCGTGCCGGTGTCGCCGACCTGGCCGCCGCTCTCGGCGTAGAACGGCGTCTGGTTCAACAGTATCCCGACCTCGCGGCCCGGCCCCGCCCGCTCGACTGCGGCGCCGTCCACCACCAGGCCGGTGATCGTGGCCTCCGACCGTTCGGTCGCGTAGCCGAGGAACTCGGTGGCGCCGACCTGTTCGCGAAGCTCGAACCACACCCGCCCGGTGGCGGCGTCGCCGCTGCCGGACCAGGCGGCGCGGGCGCGGCGGCGCTGCTCCGCCATCGCCGCCTCGAAGCCCCCGAGGTCGACCGCCCGGCCCTGCTCGCGCAGCGCGTCCTGGGTCAGGTCGAGCGGGAAGCCGTAGGTGTCGTACAACTTGAACGCCACGTCGCCGGGCAGCGCGCCGCCGTCGGGCAGGCGCTCGGCGGCGTCGGCCAGCAAATGCAGGCCGCGCTCCAGCATGACCTTGAAGCGCTCCTCCTCCAGCCGCAGCGTGCCCTCGACCAGCGCCTGGGCGCGGCCCAGTTCCGGGTAAGCGGCGGACATCTGCCGCACCAGCGCCGGCACCAGCCGCCACATCACCGGCTCGGTGGCGCCCATCAGGTGCGCGTGGCGCATGGCGCGGCGCATGATACGGCGCAGCACGTAGCCGCGCCCCTCGTTGCCCGGCAGCACGCCGTCGGCGATCAGGAACGCGGTGCTGCGCAGGTGGTCGGCGATGACCCGGTGGCTGGTGCGGAACGGCCCGTCCGGGTCCTGCCCGGTCGCTTCGGCGCTGGCCAGGATCAATGCCCGGAAGGTGTCGGTGTCGTAGTTGTCGTGCTTGCCTTGCAGGATGGCGGCGAACCGCTCCAAGCCGAGTCCGGTGTCGATCGAGGGGCGCGGCAGCGGCTCGCGGGTGCCGGGCGGCCCCTCCTCGTACTGCATGAACACCAGGTTCCAGATTTCCGTGAAGCGGTCGCCGTCCTCGTCGGCGCTGCCGGGCGGCCCGCCGGGGATGCTGGCGCCGTGGTCGTAGAAGATCTCCGAGCACGGCCCGCACGGCCCGGTGTCGCCCATGCGCCAGAAATTGTCCGCCGACGCGATGCGGATGATCCGCCGGTCGGACAGCCCGGCGACCTTGCGCCACAGCGCCGCTGCGTCCTCGTCGTCGGCGTAGACCGTGACCAGCAGCTTGTCGGCCGGCAGCGCGAAGTCGCGGGTCAGCAGCGTCCAGGCGTGCTTGATGGCCTGTTCCTTGAAGTAGTCGCCGAAGCTGAAATTGCCCAGCATCTCGAAGAACGTGTGGTGGCGCGCGGTGTAGCCGACGTTGTCGAGGTCGTTGTGCTTGCCCCCGGCGCGGACGCATTTCTGCGCCGTGGCCGCGCGGCTGTATGGGCGCCGCTCGGCGCCGGTGAACACGTTCTTGAACTGCACCATGCCGCTGTTGGTGAACAGCAGGCTCGGGTCGTTGCGCGGCACCAGCGGGCCGCTCTCGACCACCTGATGCCCGTGGCGCGCGAAGTAGCCGAGGAAGGTCGCGCGGATGTCGTTGCTGGAACTGTTGGCGGCCATGGCGGGCGGAGGTCCTGCGGGGGGATGCGACACGTTGGGTTAGCCCAGGGCCGGCGCGCTGTCACCTTGGCCGGAAGCAAGGCCAGGGCGCCGCCCTGGACCCGCTGGGGCCTGAGGCCCCAGACCCCCGATCTGTGGCAAGATCAGTTGGACATGACGAGGTTGTTCCGGCCGATACGACTTGGGCAAGTTCGCGACGCCGCCAACGTGCCGGCGCGCCAGTTCACGACCCGGCTTGTCGCAGCGCAAACAGCCCCCACGGCGCGACCGTTGCGGGTCGGGACGCACAGCCTCGCCCTTATGAACCCGCCCGACACCTGGCGACCCTGGACCCCGTGCGACGCAACGGTCCACACCATCGCGCACGCGATGGTGCAATCCTCCGCCGGGATCGTGGCGCTCCCCGACGGCGCGATGATCGAGGAGACGTTCGACCACTCCGACCCGCTCGCCGACGGCTACGAGCGGCTGCAAGGCCACGCAATTCCGACCGCGAACGGCGAAGCACGGCCGGAGGGCGGCCTGATCCGCATGGCGCCGCTACGCCACCTCGCCGGGCGCCACCTCAGCCTGTTGATGCCCGGCGGCGCCAACCCGTTCCACTGGCTGATCATGAACCTGGCCCGGATCGGCCTGCTCGACGACGCCGACATCGCCGGACTGCACGGCATCCTCGTCCCGGCCGGACTCGGCCCTGCGCAGCGCGACAGCCTGCGCCGCGATCCCCGCTTGTCCCACCTGCCCTGGCACGAGGCCGCGCGCGGCTCGGGCCTGAGCGTGGACAGCCTGGTCCTACCCTGGGGCGCGGCGTCCGGCGAGGGGATGCACCCCGCCGGGATCGCCTATCTCCGCCGGCTCTACCCAGCGCCCGAGCTTGACCAAAGCTGCCGTCTCTACATCGACCGTCGTGGCTCGCCGACGCGGGCGTTGTCCAACGAGGAAGAGATCGTCGATGTCCTGGCTGCGCGCGGCTTCTCGTGCGCGCGCTTCGAGAACCTTGGCGATGAGCGACCAGGCGCTGCTGTTCCAGCAGGCCGGGATGGTGGTGGCCCCGCACGGCGCCGGCCTCGCCAACATGGTGTTCGCGCCGCCGGGCCTGCGGGTGATCGAGCTGCTCCCCGACGGCGTGATGAACTGGTGCTACCGACACCTCGCCGCCGCGTGCGGCCACGACTACGACTGCGTGATCGGCCGCAGCGCGCCCGGTCCTGAGCCGGGCGCATCGCGGCTGTGGTCTGGTTGGACCGTCTCGGCCACGCATGTGCTGAGCGCGGTCGAGTGCGGCGGCGATCAGACTTCCGCGCTCAGTTGCCAGACGATCGCGAGTGCCACCACACCGCCGCCGATCAACGACGCAACCGACGGGACCTCGCCGAACGCCAGCCATACCCACAGCGGGACCAACGGCATCTCAAGCGTGCTGATCAGCATGGCCTGTCCGGAGGGGACGCGAGCCGCGCCCGAAAGATAGCACGGTAGCGCGACCGCCATGGACGTCACGCCGAAGGCCGCGAGCCACGCCAGCGAATGCCATCCGACGATGAGACTTGCGCCCGAGAGCAATCCCAGCGGCAACACGGCCAAGGCCCCGGCGAGGGAGCAGATGCACGCTGTCACCAGCGCCGGCAGTCCCGCCTGGCGACGGGCAAAGACGGTCATCATCGCCATCGCGATTGCCATTAGGAGCGCAAGACCGTCGCCGAACAGTTTACCGCCGCCCAATGAGCCAGCGACCGTGACGGCTACGCCTACCATCGCCAGGACAGCCGCCCAGATCGTCCGCCGCGTCGCTCTCTCGCGCAGCCAGAGCCAAGCCACCAGCGCGCTCACCAGTGGCGCCGTCGCATAGATGATGGCGACGTTGGCGACGGCGGTGTGCGCAAAGGCACCCAGGTAGTAGACGGTCGCGAAAGCTGACGCGGCAATCGTCGCCCATCCCGATGGTCCCAGGCGCCGGATGGTGCTCCACGACACTCCACTTCCGCCAGCAACGATGAACGGCAGCAGCGCCAGGCTGCCAAAGAGGTTGCGCCAGAAGACCATGGCCCACAGATCGACCGGGGCCGAGCGGGTGAAGAAGCCTGCGGTGCTGAACGCGAGTGCCGAGAGGACCAGCAAGAGACGGCCTTTCGCCACCGGCCTGAAGTCTTGGCTCGCAACCAATCGGACGGTGGAACTTGGCAGGGCGCTTTGCCTTCAGTTTTCCGGCGCCTAGCCTTGCTGTCCGGAACTCCGAATGTTTCACGGAAATCTTTAGCGTCGAGCGGCACCCTCTGCGATGCTCTCGCCAATGATCCGGCAACCAGCAGCGGCGCTCGGCCAGAGCGAAGCCGAACCGCCCTCGCTCGCGGCGGTGGCCGCGCTGATCGGCGATCCGGTGCGCGCCGCCATCCTGGTTCACCTGACGGATGGCAGTCGACGCCCAGCGGGCGAGCTTGCCTTGCTCGCCGGCGCCTCGCCGCAAGCGGCGAGCGCGCACTTGGCGCAGCTTGTCGGTGGCGGATTGTTGACCGTCGAGAACCAAGGGCGGCATCGGTTCTACGGCATCGCCTCCGGCGAGGTCGCGGAGATGATCGAGGGGCTGTCCAACTGGGCCGATCGGCGACCCAGGCGCCAGAGCGCCAATCCGGCTCTATACCAGGCCCGCCTTTGCTACGACCACCTTGCTGGACGCCTGGGCGTCGCGGTGTTCGAGCGGATGGTGGCGCAGGGCTGGCTGGTGCTCAGCGCCATGGGGCCGGACCTCAGCGCCACCGGCCTGCAATGGTGCCGTGACAACCAACTCGATCCGTTGCCGCCGCCGGCAAGCCGTAGGCCTTTGCTACGTCTCTGCCTCGATTGGACGGAGCGGCGGCATCATTTGGGCGGGCATTTCGGAGCCGCGTTCGCACTGGCGCTGTTCGATCGCAGCCACCTACGCCGTCGCTTTGGTCAACGCATCGTCGACCTGACGCCGCAAGGGGCCGCGTTCCTGCGGCGGGAACTAGCGATCGACCTTACGTCGTGCCCGCTATCACGATGATTTCGGGGTCGGCGTCGGTGAAAGGGCGGCGGTCCCAATCGCCGTAGAACTCCTGAACAACAAGGCCGACTTCCGCAAGATAAGAAATTAGCTCCTCGGCATCCACGAAGCGCAGAGTGGTTTCGCTCACCAAAGGCATGATCAGGCCTACGCCGGTGAACGTGTGCTTGAAGCTGACCACCCGCCCGTCAAACGGGCGCACGACTTCCGTAGCGACAAGCACGGTTGCGCCATCCCCCCCTCTGATCTCGCGGCCGTAAGTTGAATGCCACAGCTCCCAGGCGCGAGCGCGCGGGTTGCGTGTCTCAAAGGCGAACCGTCCGTGGCGGGTCAGAGCGCGTTGGACACCCGCGAGCGTCTGGCGAATCTCCGTGTCGGCAACGAGTGTCTGGAAGGCGTGGCCGGTCATGACGACAAGATCGAATTCGTGATCCCACGCTGCGGACGAGAGGTCGCCAAGCGTCCACTCAATGTCGTGCCGCCGATTCGCCCGCTCCAGCATGGCTGGAGCAGGATCGAGTCCGACCAGCCGGCCGGTATGACCGCGCTCCCTTGCCTCGCGCAGCAACGTACCCGTCCCGCAGCCTACATCGAGAACCGCTTCGGATGCCAAGACTAGCGGCAGGTAGTAATCGAGGTCTCGCCGTTCCTCGCGTGGACACAGCGCATCGTACAGCTCGGCGAGGGTGCAATCCGAGAAAAGCAGGTCCACCATAAGCCGGTCGTCGCGGCTCGGCTCGGTCCTGCCCGGCCCTCTCCTACTCCGCCGCCTCCGCCTCCTCCGTCTCCGTCGGCGGCACCATCAGCGCGTTGGCCACCGTGCCCGACTGGTCGCGCACCTTCTTCTCGATGCCGCCGGCCATCTCGGGGTGGTCGCGCAGGAACTGCTTGGCGTTCTCGCGGCCCTGGCCAATCCGCTGGCTGTCGTGGCTGAACCAGGCGCCCGACTTCTCCACCACCCCCGCCTTGACGCCGAGGTCGACCAGCTCGCCCACCTTGCTGATGCCCTCGCCGTACATGATGTCGAACTCGACCTGCCGGAACGGCGGCGCCAGCTTGT
>CAXUHK010000158.1:0-8545 GCA_964250775.1 uncultured Acetobacteraceae bacterium
CTGCGCCGGCGGCGGCCGCTGGGGGCGGGTGCGGGCAGCGCCATGCCGGGGTGGCAGCCGCACGACCGGGTGCTAGCGGCGATGGCGCGCGCCGCCATCGTGGTCGTGCCGAGCCGCTGGGCGGAGCCGTTCGGCATGACCGCGCTGGAGGCGATGGCGTGCGGCGCGGCGGTGCTGGCGAGCGGACGCGGCGGGCTGGCCGAGGTGGTCGGCGACGCGGCGGCGGCGATCGACCCCGACGACGTGCCGGGGCTGACGGCGGCGATGCTGGCGCTCGCGGGCGACCCTGGCCGCCGTGCCGCGCTCGGTGCAGCCGGACGGGCGCGGGCGGCGTTGTTCGACGTGATCCCGGCGGCCAGGCGCATGGACGCCGTGCGTGCGGCGGCGGCGGACGGACCCTATATGATCGGCAGACCAGCGGAGCGAATGGCATGAGCGGGACATTGGCGAAACCCGAGCAGAATTTTAACCAAAGTGGGGCCCTGGTGCCGGTGACGGTGCTGACCGGCTACCTCGGCGCCGGCAAGACCACGCTGCTGAACCGCATCCTGACCGAGCGGCACGGGCGCAAATACGCCGTCATCATCAACGAGTTCGGTGAGCTGGGCGTGGACAACGACCTGGTCGTGGACAGCGACGAGGAAGTGTTCGAGATGAACAACGGCTGCGTCTGCTGCACCGTGCGCGGCGACCTGATCCGCATCGTGGGCGGCCTGATGAAGCGGCGCGACCGCTTCGACGGCATCATCGTCGAGACCACCGGCCTCGCCAACCCGGCCCCGGTGGCGCAGACCTTCTTCGTCGACGACGCGGTGCGGGCCAAGACGCGGCTCGACGCCATCGTCACCGTGGTCGACGCCAAGAACGTGCTGGCGCGCCTCGCCGACAGCCACGAGGCGGCCGACCAGATCGCCTTCGCCGACGTCATCGTGCTGAACAAGACCGACCTGGTGAGCGCCGAGGATCTGGCGGCGGTGGAGGCGCGGCTGCGCCAGATCAACCGCTTCGCCCACATCCACCACGCGACCCGCAGCGCCGTGGACGTGGCCGACATCCTGGACCAGGGCGCGTTCGACTTGGGCCGCGTGCTGGCAGACGTGCCGGACTTCCTGACCAGCGACGAGCACAGCCACAACGACGACGTCGCCAGCATGAGCTTCGAGGCGAAGCGGCCGCTGGACGGGCAGCGGTTCCAGCAGTGGATCGGGGCGCTGCTGCAGGAGAAGGGCGCCGACCTGCTGCGCACCAAGGGTATCCTGGCCTATGCCGGCGAGGACCGCCGGTTCGCCTTCCAGGCGGTGCACATGATCGCCGACGGCGATTTCGTGGCGCCCTGGAAGCCGGGCGAGCCGCGGGTCAGCCGCATCGTGTTCATCGGCCGCAACCTGAACCGGCCGCAACTGCGCCGTGGCTTCGAGTCCTGCCAGGTGCCGGATACCGCCGCGGGATGAGCGCCACGCTCGACCGGGTGCTGGAGGAGCGCGGCACCAGCCGCGAGCTGGGCGCCTTCGTGGTGGCGGCGGCGTTCGACCGCGCCGGCGGCACGGTGGCGTGGGCGCTGGGCGACGGCACGGTTCGGTTGGCCGGGCGGGACGAGGACTGGCGCAGCGCCACGGCGCATGACGGCGGCGTGCTGGCGCTGTCGCCCGACGCGGCGGACGGCTTCCTCACCGGCGGCGACGATGGCAGGCTGGCGCGCGTCGGGGCTGACGGCAGTGTCGCGACGCTGGCCGAGTACGGCATGAAGTGGGTGGAGCACGTCGCCAGCTTCGCCGACGCCCGGACGCGGCTGCTGGCCTGCACGGTGGGCCGGAACGTGCACCTGTTCGACGCCGGAGGCGCGCTGCTGCGCACGCTGCCGCATCCGTCCACGGTCAGCGGCATCGCCTTCGACGCGCGCGGCAAGCGCATCGGCGCCAGCCATTACGGCGGCGCCAGCCTGTGGTTCGTGGGCTCGAAGTCGGACACGCCCCGCCGACTCGACTGGAAGGGCAGCCACACCGGCGTCGCCATCAGCCCGGACGGCGACGCCATCGTCACCGCGATGCAGGAGAACGCGCTGCACGGCTGGCGGCTGTCGGACCCCCAGCACATGCGGATGTCCGGCTATCCGAGCAAGCCCCGGGCGATCGGCTTCACCCGCAGCGGCCGCTGGCTGGCGTCGTCGGGGGCGGAGGCGGTGGTGCTGTGGCCGTTCTTCGGCGGCGGCCCGATGGGCAAGGCGCCGACCGAGCTGGCCGGCGCCGACAACGTGCTCTGCACCACGCTGGCCTGCCACCCGCAGCACGAGACGGTGGCGGCGGGCTTCTCGGACGGCATGGCGATCATCGCCGATATCGCCAGCGGCCGCATCCTGCCGGTGGCGGGGCGGGGCCGCGGGCCGGTGTCGGCGATGGCCTGGAGCGCCGACGGCGACCGGCTGGCGTTCGGCACCGAGACCGGGTTCGCGGCGGTAGTCGACCTGGCCAGGCAGTCAGGTTGAGCGGGCCAGGCCGCTGGCGGCCGTAACGGTCGCGGGCGCGCGGCGATAGCCGACCCGATGCGCGAGCCGGCGGATCGGCCGCTCGAAGAACCGGGTCGAGACCCAGGCGAGCACGACCGACACGCCGATCACCGCCAGCGCCACCAGCAGGTGTCGTGCATCGGTGATCTCCGGCGCCCGCGCGAACGCCATCCCGTGCAGCAGGCCGTTGATGGCGGGGTGGTACATGTACAGCGGGTATGAGATCGCGCCGAACGCCACCACCGCCCAGGACGACAGCACGCGGCGGTAGGCCGAGCCGGCCTCGACCAGGAACACCCGCATGATCATGGCGAAGAACAGCGCCGCCTTCAGCGTGAAGTCCATGCTTCGGACGACGAAGGACAATGCCGCGGGCAGGGCCGCGCCGATATGGGTCAGGAGGTTGGTGCTGAGCGCCGCCACCGCCAGCAGCGCCAGCCCGTCGAGCAACGGGCGGTGCCGCCGCAATGCCCGCATCGCGGCGGCGTTGCGCAGCGCCACGGCGCCGAGCACGCCGAACATCAGCGCGTCCATGCGGCCGGGCAGCAGGAAATAGCCGGTGAACCAGGAGCCTGTCGTCTTCCAGGCATACGCGCGCACCATGAGCGCCACGACGATGCACGTGACCGCCAGGGCGGTGATCGAGCGCCGGCTCAACAGGTACACGAGCGGCGGCAACAGCAGGTAGAACTGCTCCTCGATCGCCAGAGACCAGGTGCTGGCGACCCAGCGCGCGCCGCCATCGGTGCCGTCGAGCGCCTGGGCGAAGTTCTGCACGAACAGCGGGTAGGTCCAGGGCGGCATCACGTCGCGGAACAGGGACGCGTCGAGCCACGGCGCGCCGAGCCAGGGCTTGATCGCCAGCATCGCGAAGAAGCTCAGCATCAGGAGATAGTAGACCGGCATGATGCGGCCGACGCGCCGGGTCCAGAACACCCGGAAGTAGTTGGTGGCGCCCTTGTGGTCGAGCAGGATGCCGCCGATCAGGAAGCCGGACAGCACGAAGAACAGGTCGACGCCGCCGAGCAGCCAGTCGGACAGCCGATACAGGCCGGGGATGGCGCCGGGCGGCGTCACCGAGACGATGCAATGGTCGAGCACGACCATGAGGCAGGCGACGCCGCGCAACCCGTCCAGCTCACGGTAGTGACGGCTCGGCATCGGGGGCTCTCGGGAACGTTCGTCGCGAGCGTTGATAGCGCATTGATGCGCTTTTAGCAACGATTATCGAAGCGCATCCAGCCGTGGCCTCAGCCGGCGAGATAGTCCCGGAACGCCTGCGCGTGATCGGGATGCCAGCGCGACAGCGGCGGGCGGTTGCGGATCAGGTCGTCTGCCGCCCACTGGATGCGCTTGTTGTCGACCTCGCGCGTCACTTCGTTGTCAGGGCACAGGATGTAGAAATCACCAGCCGCCATGCCGTCCAGCATGAAGTCGACCACCTGCGCGGCCGACCACATGCCCACCGGCATCTCGGTCGCGCCCTGCGCGGTGAGGCCGGTGAAAGTCGAGCCGGGCACCAGCAGGTGCGCGCTGACATGGCCGCCGGGCTCGTTGCGCAGCGAATGCGCCAGGCCCTCGGTCAGCACCTTCAGCCCGGCCTTCGAGACGTTGTACGCGGTGTCGCCGGGCGGGCAGGTGATGCCCTGCTTGGAGCCGGTGTTGACGATGGCGCAAGGCGTGCCCTGCGCCAGCATCGCCGGCGTGAACGCCTGCACGCCGTTGATGGCGCCGAACAGGTTGACCTCGACCACCCGGCGCCAGCGCTCCGGGTGGTCGTATGGGCCGCCACCCGGCCCGGTGCCGGCGTTGTTCATCAACAGCGCGACCTCGCCGAACGCCGCGTAGGCCTCGCGTTTCAGCCGCTCGATGTCGACCGTCTCGCGCACGTCGGCCGCGACCGCCAGCGTGTCGGCCGACAGCGTCGCGAGCTCCGACCGCGCGGCGTCCAGCGCGGCTCCGGGCAGGTCGGCGACGCACACCTTCATGCCGAGCCCCGCCAGCTTGCGCGCGGCGGCGAGGCCGATGCCGCTGGCGCCGCCGGTGACGACCGCCGCCCGCCCCGCAGTGATCGCCGGATGGGCCATGCTCAGACTTTCTCCACCTGGCCGTATTCCAGCTCGACCGGCGTCGAGCGGCCGAAGATCGAGACGCTGACCTTGACCCGCCCCTTCTCCTCGTCGATCTCCTCGACGGTGCCGTTGAAGCTGGTGAACGGGCCGTCGGCCACGCGCACCTGCTCGCCGACCTCGAACAGGATCGCCGGGCGCGGACGTTCCACCCCCTCGGCGGCCTGCTTCATGATGCGGTCGGCCTCGGCCTCGCTGATCGGCGACGGGCGCAGCTTGGTGCCCAGGAACCCCGTGACCTTGGGCGTGTCCTTGACCAGGTGCCAGGCGTCGTCGGTCAGCTCCATCTTCACCAGCACGTAGCCGGGGAAGAACTTGCGCTCGGCGTTGACCTTCTGGCCGCGCCGCAGCTCGACCACGTCCTCGGACGGCACCAGCACCTCGTCGAACTGGTCGTCGAGGCCCTTCTGCGCCGCCTGCTCCTTGATCTGCTGCGCGATCTTCTTCTCGAAGCCGGAGTAGACGTGCACCACGTACCAGCGCTTTGCCATGCCTCGCGCCCTCAGCCGCCGGTGTGGAACAGGGCGCGGACGGCGAGCCCGATCACCTGGTCGGCCACGAAGAAGAACACCGCCGCCAGGAACGCCATCAGGAACACCAGCCCGGTGGTCACCAGCGTCTCGCGCCGCGAGGGCCAAGTGACCTTGGTCACCTCGATGCGCACCTCGCGGAAGAACTTGGCCGGGTCGAACGCCACGCCACTCATGCTCCAGTCGGCCTTTCAGGTTCTCGCCCCGATGATCTCAGCGAAGGATGCGGCGGGATGGCAGGGGTGGAGGGTCTCGAACCCGCAACCTCCGGTTTTGGAGACCGGCGCTCTAGCCAATTGAGCTACACCCCTACCGACGCCGTTCGCGCGCTGCTCGGCGGCCCGGGCGCGTAGAAAGGCCGCGAGGGCCTGGAAGTCAAGTGCCCGGCGGAACGGATGCTGCGGCGGGAGATGGAGCGGGTGGAGGGAATCGAACCCTCGTGGCCAGCTTGGAAGGCTGGAACTCTACCATTGAGCTACACCCGCCCAGGCTGCCCACGGCGGGAAGTTAGCATGGGTCCGGCCGAGGTCGCCAGTCGCTAGACATCGCGGCGGCTTTCTTTTAGCCCATGTGCCAGCCGATAGGGAGCGCCCGCCGTGCCGAACGCCACCGCCTTCAACTGGGACGAGGTGCCCGCCGAGGGCGACGCGCAGGTGACGCGCCAGGCCTTCGCCGGGGACGGCGCCAGCCTGCGCCGGGTCAGCGTCAAGGCCGGTGCCACGGCCGAGCGGCACAGCCACCCGCACGAGCAGATGTTCGTCGTCCTGGCCGGCACCGGGCGGCTGGAATGCGAGGCGGGCGCGGTGGCGCTGCGGCCGGACACCGTCGTTCACCTGCGTCGCGGCGCCTGGCACAGCGCCGTGTTCGACACCGACACCGTGCTGCTCGAAGTCAACCTGCCTGCAGCGCGCTGACCGGCGCGGATCCCGGAACCGGATCACAGCGGCAACGTTCATCCGAGCAAACCGTCAAGCCGGAGGCGTGCCGTGAGCGATGACCAGCGGGTCCGCGAATGCGCTTACTACATGTGGCAGCATGAAGGCTGCCCCGAGGGCCGCGACGCGGAGTTCTGGCAGCGCGCCGAGTTGCGCGTCGCGCAGGATGACGCCGAGACGCCGGCCGGGCTGGTGTCGCCCAGCCACGATCCCGGCGACGAGGCGCTGCACGACACCTTCCCGGCCAGCGACCCGCCGGCGTTCACCGCCAGCAAGGGGCCGGGCCAGTAGCCGCCGGGCATGACCCGAGAAAGCCTTTGACGGAGCCCGGCCGGGCAGCCACTGTCACCCTCCGATTGCCATCATAGAAGAGGCCGCTCATGCCCGGGACTAGTCAGCAGCGGCATGTCGTGGCGGCGTGCTACCTGGGTTGGACACTGGACGCGTTCGACTTTTTCATCCTGATCTTCGTGCTCAAGCAGGTCGCCGAGACTTTCCACACCGACGTGACCCCGATCACCTGGGCCATCTTCCTGACGTTGCTGCTGCGCGTGGTGGGCGCGCTGGTCTTCGGCCGGCTGGCCGACCGTTTCGGCCGCCGCCCCACGCTGATGGCCAACGTGCTGATCTACTCGGTGCTCGAACTGGCGTCCGGCTTCGCGCCGACGCTGACCGTGTTCCTGATCCTGCGCGGGCTGTACGGCATCGCCATGGGCGGCGAATGGGGCGTCGGCTCGTCGCTCACCATGGAGAGCATCCCGGCGCAGTGGCGCGGCCGCGTCTCCGGCATCCTGCAGGCCGGCTACCCGAGCGGCTACCTGCTGGCGTCGCTGCTGAACTACCTGGAGCCGGTGCTGACCTGGCGCGGGATGTTCGTGGTCGGCGCGCTGCCGGCGTTGCTGGTGTTCTACATCCGCCGCAACGTCCCGGAGAGCCCGGATTGGGCGGCGCGCACCGAGGCCGAGCACAAGGCCAGCATCGGCGCCGTGCTGCGGCAGCACCTTCCGCTCACCATCTACGCGGTGTTGATGATGACGGCGTTCAACTTCTTCAGCCATGGCACCCAGGACATCTACCCGAGCCTGTACCTCAGGCAGCAACACGGCTTCGGGTCCGGCACAGTCTCGACCATCGCCGTGGTCTACAACATCGGGGCGATCTGCGGCGGCCTGTTCTTCGGCTACCTGTCGCAGCGGATCGGGCGGCGCGTGGCGATCGTGGCGGCGGCGCTGCTGTCGTTGCTGGCGGTGCCGTTGTGGGCGTTCGGCGACACGCCGACGCTGATCGGGCTCGGCGCGTTCGTCATGCAGTTCTTCGTCCAGGGCGCCTGGGGCGTGATCCCGGCGCACCTGAACGAGCTGTCGCCGGCCAGCATCCGCGGCACGTTCCCGGGGCTGGTGTACCAGTTGGGCAACTTCATCGCGTCCGGCAACGCGACCATCCAGTCTTCCATCGGGACGCGGATGGGGCACAACTACAGTTGGGCGCTGGCCGGGGTGGCCGGCGCCGCGGCCGTCGCGATCGCCCTGCTGGTAGGCTTCGGACGCGAGGCGCGCGACGTCCGCATGGGCGGCACAGGCGTCGACCTGGAGCGGGTCGGCGACCGGCAGACCGCCGCCAGCCTCTGACCGCGCGGCACGGCCGCCGCGGGCTCTGCCTGGCGATCCTGACCCTCCCGGCGGCGTGCGTCCGGCCGGCGGGGTTCGGTCCCCGGCCAACGCCGCGTTTCGCGCCCGCCGTGGCGAGCGTCGCCGTGCCGGCCGTGGCGGCCGGCCCGCCGGCGCGCGAGTTGCGGCCGCCCTTGCCGATTTCGCCACGCGGCGGTGTCACGCTGGCGGCGCTGGACGGCCCGCTCTCGGTGCGGTTGCGCTGGGCGGCGCCATACCAGGCCGCATCGGAGCGCTTCTTCGTCGAGGTGCTGGCGCGCGAGGCTGGCGGCAACCGGCCGATCTTCTCGGCCTAT
The DNA here is from genome assembly GCA_964250775.1 of uncultured Acetobacteraceae bacterium. Lineage (GTDB taxonomy): Bacteria > Pseudomonadota > Alphaproteobacteria > Acetobacterales > Acetobacteraceae > CAVRQM01. Next base: position 8,061 of record CAXUHK010000158.1, read on the forward strand.
GTCCGCCGCGCCGGGATGACGCTGACGCTGCCGGCGACCTCCGGCCGTTACGCCTGGCGGGTGTTCGCCGTGGCTGGCGCCCACGCCCATTACCTGCCGAGCGCCTGGAGCGAGTTCGGCGTCGATGCCGGCGCCGCAGCCAAACGTTGACGATAGCCCAATTCCGTCGCGATGTGGCGAATGTTCGTACTCTGTTCACATCTTGCCGGTATAGATCCCGGCAAGAAGACCTGGCCCATTCCGGCAGGCACGCGTGGCGGCAGAACGCCGCTTCCCGCCTTTCGTCTCGGAGCTACGGATCATGAGCAGCATCAGCCCCGCCTTGAACGCCGCCACCCATGGGCCGCACGTGCCCACCCGCAGCGTCGGGCACACGCCGCGCCCTGCCGCGGCGCAGCCGCCAACCGCCCCGGCCACGGCTGCGGCGCCGGGCAAGCGGGTCGACATCTCGGCCTGAGCACACCCGATCCCGCCCGGCACCAGGC
>CAXUHK010000158.1:8555-9034 GCA_964250775.1 uncultured Acetobacteraceae bacterium
CCCCCCCCCCACCCCCCCCCCCCCCCCCCCCCCCGGGGGGGGGGGGGGACGGCCGGAGATGGCGCGTCGAAGAATGTGATTGCCCATCAAGCTGACGCCGGCCGGCCGCGAACACATATTGGCCGCGTCCGGTTACTATTCAGAAGGAAGATCAGGATGATCCGAGCCACTGCCTGCGTCGGGTTGGTGGGCGCCCTGGCGCTGGCCGCCTGCGCCGTGCCGCCGCCGAGCGGGCCGAGCTTCACGGTGCTGCCCGGCCGCGGCAAGACCTTCGACGCTTTCCAGGTCGACGACGCCTCGTGCCGCCAATACAGCACCCTGCAGAGCGGCGGCACCAGGCCAAGCCAGGTGGCGCAGCAGAACGGCGTCGCAGGCAAGGACAAGTCGTCGCTGGTGAAAGATGAGAGGGTTTGCAAGGAGTACAAACGCATCGTCGATGAGGTGAACAAGGGGCTGGGGCACCACGAGACCATGAAGCG
>CAXUHK010000159.1:0-1167 GCA_964250775.1 uncultured Acetobacteraceae bacterium
GCCGCTCGGCGGTGAGGTCCTGCGGCGTTTCGAACCCGCGTAGAACCAGCAGCCGGCCAATGGTGCCGATGTCGGTCCGCCAGCAGCCGAGCAGCTCACCTTTGGCGGCAGGCTCGGTGACAAAATCCCTGGCGCCGGCCGAGACCGCATCGGCGGACAGGAGCGGGAAGGCCAGGGTTGCCAGCTCATAGAGGGTGTTCATGAATAATCGCTTCATGCTTGGGTTTGAGGGTCGAATGGAGGTTTAGCCGACTGCAGGCTGCGATCATCTCCCGTCGTCGCACCGGAAGCCATCCCCCCAGCGCTTGACCCGCCCGACCGAGGGGCTTGGGAAGTGGGAGAAGCAGCAGCGCGCCGCTGTGTCGCAGTAGCGTTCTAGGAAGGCCCGCCGCGACCGGGCTGCCTGCTCGGGGTTGACGTCCCGCGCCATGCTCATGTGCGGGTAGCGCGCTTGCAGCGGGGAATGAAGGCAGTCGCCGGAGATGGCCGCCTCCGCACGCCCGCGGCCAAGCTCGACCGAGAAGTGGTCCACCGTGTGGCCCGGCGTCGGCAGCAGCCGAAGGTGGTCGCCCAACTGGTGCGTGCTGGTGACGAGGTCCGCACGCCGGGCGGCGACGATCGGCAGCACGCTGTCCTCGATGCACGCGACCGGGGACGTCTTGGTCTTCTCCGTCCAGTAAGCCAGCTCCTTTTCGGAGAACAGGTAGCGGGCGTTGGGGAACGTCGGCACCCAGCTTCCGTCCTCAAGCCGGGTGTTCCAGCCGACGTGGTCGGGGTGCAGGTGCGTGCAGAGCACGTAGTCGATGTCCTCGGCCCTAAGCCCGGCCGTGGCGAGGTTGGCCATGTACTGGGGGCCAGTGAGGTGGTCCCACACGGGACGGTCCGGCCTGCTCTTGTCGTTGCCCACGCAGGCGTCGACCAGGATCGTGTGGTGCGGCGTCTGCACGACGTAAGATTGGAAGCAGAGAATGATGCGGTCTTCCCGGTCCAGCGCCGCCGGCCGCATCCAGTCCCGGTTCTCCGCCAGGATGTCGGGGGTAAGCGCCGGGAGGAACTCCAGCGCCGGGTCCCAACTGATCTCCATCTCGACGATGCGCTGGATCGTCATGCCGCCGGCTTCGAAGCGTGTGAGCATCGTCGTTCCTTCCTCGATCGGCAATCTACCGC
>CAXUHK010000159.1:1177-9025 GCA_964250775.1 uncultured Acetobacteraceae bacterium
GAGTCCCCTATCATGGTCCGCCTGCCGCCAGCCGCCGCCCGTTGGGTAAGCCGTGTCGGCCGGCATGACCGCGCAGCGCGCGAAGCGGTCATCCAGCGATCAAGAACTACAATGAGATGGCGTTGGGACCAACGCCTGGATTTTCTGGATTTCAGCATGGATTTGCTGAATGAAGTGCGTGCCTCGTCGGAAGCGGCATGTCCCGTCGCCGTTCAGTTGAGAAGCGGCAATCCCGCTCTCCCCCAGGCAAAGTGCCCCAGCCAACGCACGGCCGAGGCCGACCGGCGGAGCCACAGCCATCGCGCAAACTTCGGTGATCCCCGGATCGGGCGCCGCACGCCGCCGTTGCATCGCCATCCCGGAGCACGGCCGACCCCCCGGCCGCACGCCCGCCCAGCCACAGGAACGGCCGACATGGCATCGCAAGACTCCCCCGTCTGGTTCATCACAGGCTGCTCGACCGGCTTTGGCCGCGAGCTGGCCCGGCTTGTGCTCGCCCGCGGCTGGCGCGTCGTCGCCACCCCCCCCGCCCCCGCGCGCGCGGCGCGGCCCCGGTGGGCCGGGCGCCCGGCGACGCCCAGCGCCAGGCCGCGGTCGCGCAATCGACCGGCGAGTCGCAACGCTTCCTGTCCGTGCTCAAGGCCTACGACGCCGCCAAGGACATCACCCTCAGCAGGTTGTACATCGAGACCATGCAGGACGTGCTGAGCCATAGCCCGACCACCGTGATCGACGACAAGGTCCGCGGCGTGCTGCCCTACCTGCCGCTGGGTGGCGCGCCGGCCGCACCAGCCGCCGGAACGGGAGCGGCGAAGTGAACCGCTCGGTGGTCGCCATCGGCGCCGCGGCCGTCGTGGTCCTGGTGCTGCTGCTGTCCTCGGTGTTCGAGGTCAACCAGACCGAGCAGGTCCTGCTGACGCAATTCGGCAAGTCGGTGCGGGTGATCTCGGAGCCTGGCCTGCACTTCAAGCTGCCGTTCGTGCAGACCGCCATCACCTTCGACCGCCGCCTGCTCGACTACGAGTTGCCGCCCGAGGAAGTGATCCTCTCCGACCAACGGCGGCTGATCGTCGACAGCTTCGCGCGGTTCCGCATCACCGACCCGCTGGCCTACTACCAGAGCGTCGGGCCGACCGAGGACGCGATCCAGGCGCGGCTGGCCTCGGTCGCCTCGTCCTCGCTGCGCCGGGTGTTGGGCACCGAGCAGTTGCTCGACGTGCTGTCGTCGCAGCGCGGCCGCATCATGGGCGACATCCGCAAGCGGGTGAACGACGAGATGCAAGGCTTCGGCGTCGATATCCAGGACGTCCGTATCCGCCGCGCCGACCTGCCGGCGGAGAACACGCAGGCGATCCTGTCGCGCATGATCAGCGAGCGGCAGCGGGTCGCGGCCCAAGGACGCGCCGAGGGCGCCGAGGCATCGGCCCGCATCCGCGCCGATGCCGACCGCGAGCGCACCGTGCTGCTGGCGAACGCCAAGGCGACCGCCGACCAGCTCCGCGGCAAGGGCGAGGCGCAGGCGATCGCGCAATACGCCGACGCGTTCCAGCGCGACCCGGCGTTCTTCACCACCTGGCGCACGCTGCAGGCATACCGCGAGGCGTTCAATGCCGGCACGTTGCATCTGGTGATGTCGCCGGGCGACGATTTCCTGAAACTGTTGCGGCAGGCCCCGCGTCCTACCGGGGCCGCCGCGCCATGACCCAACCGTCCGCAACGAGGAACCCTGTTATGCGCCCGACCCCGCGACCCACCAACCGCAGGCTGCTTCGAGTCGCGGCCCTGGCCCTGTCGACCGCCCTGGTGGCGCCGGCGACCGTCATGCCTTGGACCCCGGCGCAGGCCGCGCCGGCGCCGGACAGCTTCGCCGATTTGGCGCAGCGGCTGCTGCCAGCGGTGGTGAACATTTCCTCGACCCAGACGCTGACCGCGAGCAGCGGCGGCGATGACTCCGGTCCGTCCGGCCCGGGCGCCGGCCCGGAGATGCCGACCTTCCCGCCCGGCTCGCCGTTCGAGAAGCTGTTCCGCGACTTCATGAACCGCAACCACCCCGGCGGCAATCCCGGCGGCGACAACCCGGAGCCGGCGCGCAAGGTGCAGAGCCTCGGCTCCGGTTTCATCATCGACCCATCCGGCATCGTCGTCACCAACAACCATGTCATCAAGGGCGCCGACGAGATCACCGTGACGCTGCAGGACAACACCACCCTGAAGGCCAAGGTCGTAGGCCACGACGACCGCACCGACATCGCCGTGCTTCAGGTCAAGCCGGACAGCCCGCTGCCGTTCCTGCCGTTCGGCGACAGTGGCGTGTCGCGCGTCGGCGACTGGGTGCTGGCGATCGGCAACCCGTTCGGCCTCGGCGGCACCGTGACCGCCGGCATCGTCTCGGCGCGCGGGCGCGACATCCAGCAGGGGCCGTACGACGACTTCATCCAGACCGACGCCGCGATCAACCGCGGCAACTCGGGCGGCCCGCTGTTCAACATGGGCGGCGAGGTCATCGGCATCAACACCGCGATCTTCTCGCCCTCCGGCGGCTCGATCGGCCTCGGCTTCTCGATCCCGTCCAACCTGGCCAAGACCGTGGTGGCGCAGTTGCGCAATTTCGGCCACGCGCGGCGCGGCTGGCTCGGCGTCAAGATACAGCAGGTGACGCCGGACATCGCCGAGAGCCTGGGACGCAAGGAACCGGCCGGCGCGCTGGTCGCGGGCGTCGAGGACAACGGCCCGGCGGCCCGCGCCAAGCTGCGCAACGGCGACATCATCCTGACCTTCAACGGCCAGGACATCCACGAGATGAAGAACCTGCCGCGCACCGTGGCGGAGACCGAAATCAACAAGCAGGTGCCGCTCGTGGTGTGGCGCGACGGCAAGCAGGTCACGCTGCAGGTCAAGGTGGGCGAACTGCCCGAGGACGTGACCGCGCTGGCGAGCGCTCCGGCGCCGGTCGAGGATTTGACGCCGCAGCCGCTGAAGCTGTCCGGGCTGGGCCTGGAGCTGTCGCCCATCACCCCGGACATGCGCAAGAAGTACTCGGTGGGCGCCGACCAGAAGGGCGTGCTCGTCACCGGCGTCACCGATGGCACGCCGGCCGCCGACCGTGGCCTCAAGGCGGGGGACGTGGTGGTCGAGGTGCAGCAGGAGGAGGTCACGTCGCCGGCCGACGCGCAATCCAAGATCGACGCGGTGCGCAAGGCCGGGCGTCCGACGGTCCTGCTGCTGGTGCAGGGGCAGGACGGGATGCGCTACGTGCCGATCTCGATCAAGCCGGACGGCAAGCGTCAGCCCGGCTGAGACTTGTCCGACTGAGACTGGCCCGACTGGAACTCGCTCGCCCGGTAGCCCTGGGCGAACAGCAGCGCTCGCAGGTCGCCATGCGTAACCCGCGAGCGCGCCGCCTCTGCCACGACCGGTTTGGCGCGGAACGCCACGCCCAAGCCGGCCGCCGCGATCATCTCCAGATCGTTTGCCCCGTCGCCGACCGCCAGGGTCTCGGACAGCGCCAAGCCATGCGCGGACGCCATCTCGCGCAGCGAGGCCAGTTTCGCGGCGCGGTCCAGGATCGGCTCCGCGACCGTGCCCAGCAGCACCGCGCCGTCGTCGTGCAGGCGGTTGGCGCGGTGCTCGTCGAAGCCCAGCGCCTGCGCCACGCGGGCGGCGAAGAAGCTGAACCCCCCGGACACCAGCGCCGTGACCGCGCCATGGGCGCGCATGGTCGCGACCAGCTCGGCGGCGCCGGGCGTGATCCGCGTGCGCGCCCAGGTCTGTTCCAGCGCCGCCAGGTCCAGGCCGCGCAACAGCGCGACGCGTTCGCGCAGCGCCTCGGCGAAGTCGATCTTGCCGCTCATGCTGCGCCGCGTGATGGCGGCCACGCGGTCCTTGAGGCCGGCATGGGCGGCCAACTCGTCCAGCGTTTCCGAGGTGACGACCGTGCTGTCCATGTCGGCCACGAGCAGGCGTTTGCGCCGGCCTTCGCGGGTGACCACCAGGGCATCGACCGGCTCGGCCCCGATCGCGTCGGCCAGCCTCGCGGGGTCGGGCCGGGACGGGCACGCGATGTCCGCCGCCTCGCCCGCCGAGAGCGTATCGGTGGCGCCGCCGCCGGTCGCCTCGCGCACGCGGGCGATGGTGGCGGCCGACAGCGCGTCGCGGGCGGCGACCAGGGTGATCACATACGACATGCGCGCGTATGCGCCGCCAATACGCCACCGGCAAGCGATGGCTGATCCGGCGGCCCTGATCGTCGCCGGGCCGACCTGCAGCGGCAAGTCGGCGCTGGCGCTCATGTTGGCGCAGGCACTGGACGGCGTGGTCATCAACGCCGATTCGATGCAGGTCTACCGCGAGTTGCGCCTGTTGACCGCGAGGCCCTCGGCCGCGGACGAGGCCGCCGTGCCGCACGCGCTGTATGGGGTCCGTCCAGCGGCGGAGGCCGGCAGTGTCGGGTGGTGGCGCGACGCCGCGTTGCGCGAGATGGCGGCGGCGCGGGACGCCGGCAAGCTGCCGATCCTGTGCGGCGGGACCGGGCTGTACTTCCTGAGCCTGACGCGCGGCCTGGCCGACATCCCGCCGGTAGACGCGGCGGCGCGCGACGAGGCGCGGGCGTTGCTGGCACGGCTCGGTGCGGCGGCGCTGCACGCACGCCTCGCCGAATACGATCCGGCGACCGCGACGCGGCTGCGGCCGCACGACAGCCAGCGGATCGCCCGCGCCATGGAGGTCTGGCGCAGTACGGGCCGAGGGCTCGCGGCGTGGCAGGCGCAGCCCCGCCGGCCGGCGCCGTGGCGGTTCGCGGCGGTGCTGCTCGACCCGCCACGCGATGCGCTTCGGGCCGCCATCGCCGGCCGCTTCGCCGCGATGCTGGACGCCGGCGCGCTGCGGGAAGTGGCCGCGCTTCTGGCGCTACGGCTCGACCCAGCCTTGCCCGCGATGCGCGCGCATGGCGTGCCGGAACTCGCGGCGCATCTGCGTGGCGAGCTGGCGCTGCCGCTCGCGACGGAGTCGGCGACGCTGGCCACCAGCCAGTACACCAAGCGGCAGGCTACCTGGTTTCGCGGTCACTGCATAGCTGACCCTGACCTGACGCATAAGATCGCTGCGCGTTTTATCGCTCAGACGAAACTTCCAGAAAGTCTCTGGCATAAAATACGGCTTTTTCTTAATCAGCCCGGTTGACGCCGGATGCGTGGCGGGCTTATTCAAGCCCCATGAGCACGACAATCGAACGCCCTGCGACCTCCGAAACTCTCGCCTTGTCGGGCGCGGAAGTCCTGTTGCGGGCGCTGCGGGAGCAGGGCGTCGAAGTCATCTTCGGCTATCCCGGCGGCGCGGTGCTGCCGATCTACGACGCGATCTACCAGCAGGATGCGATCCGGCATGTGCTGGTACGCCACGAACAGGCTGCGGTGCACGCGGCGGAAGGCTACGCGCGCAGCACTGGGCGGGTCGGCGTGGTGCTGGTGACCAGCGGGCCGGGCGCCACCAACGCCGTCACCGGGCTGCTCGACGCGCTTATGGACAGCGTACCGGTGGTGTGCCTGACCGGGCAGGTGCCGACGCACCTGATCGGCAACGACGCGTTCCAGGAGGCTGACACGACCGGCATCACCCGGCCAGCGACCAAGCACAACTACCTGGTGAAGCGCGGTGCCGACCTCGCGGCCACGGTGCACGACGCGTTTTACGTGGCGCGCAGCGGGCGTCCCGGGCCGGTGGTGATCGACCTGCCGAAGGATATCCTGATCGGCCGTGCGCCGTATTCGCCGGCGCCGGTCGCGGCGCATCGCAGCTACCGTCCGGTGGGCGCGCCCGCAACGGATGCGATCAATCGGGCCGTGGCGCTGCTGAAGGGCGCAAAGCGGCCGATCATCTACACTGGCGGCGGTGTCATCAATGCCGGCGACGCGGCCAGCGCCGCGTTGGTCCGCCTGGTGCGGGCGACCGGGTTCCCGATCACCAGCACGCTGATGGGTCTGGGCGCCTATCCGTCCAACGACCGGCAGTTCCTCGGTATGCTGGGTATGCATGGCACTTACGAGGCCAACCTGGCGATGCACGGTTGCGACGTCATGCTCAACGTGGGCGCCCGGTTCGACGACCGGGTGACCGGGCGGCTCAACGCGTTCAGCCCTGGGTCCAAGAAGATCCACGTCGATGTCGACCCTTCCAGCATCAACAAGAACGTGGCGGTTGACGTGCCGGTGATCGGCGACGCCGGCCGGGCGCTGGAAGCCCTGGCGGACGCCTGGGAGCAGGGCGAGCGGCACGCCGAGCCGGCGGCGCTGGCCGAATGGTGGCAGCGCATCGAGACCTGGCGCGGCGTCAAGTGCCTCGACTTCACCCAGGACATGACACCAGGGGCGGTGATCCGGCCCCAACACGCGGTGCAGCGTCTATACGACCTCACGCGCGAGACCGGGCGCGACACCTTCGTCAGCACCGAGGTGGGCCAGCACCAGATGTGGGCGGCGCAGTATTTCCGCTTCGACCGGCCGAACCGCTGGATGACCAGCGGCGGCCTGGGCACCATGGGCTATGGCCTGCCGGCGGCGATGGGCGTGCAGGTCGCGCATCCCGAGGCGCTGTGCATCGACATCGCCGGCGAGGCCAGCATCCTGATGAACATCCAAGAGATGGCGACGTTGGCGCAGTATCGGCTGCCGGTGAAGGTGTTCATCCTGAACAACCAATACATGGGCATGGTGCGGCAGTGGCAGGAGCTGCTGCACGGCAGCCGCTACTCGGAGAGCTACTCGGCGGCACTGCCCGACTTCGTGAAGCTCGCGGATTCGTTCCACGCGGTCGGGATGCGTGCCACCAGCGTCGATCAGCTCGACGACGTGATCCGCGCCATGCTGGCCGAGCCGGGGGCGGTGATCGCCGACATCGCGGTCGAGCCGCGTGAGAACGTCTACCCGATGATCCCGAGCGGCGCCGCGCACAACGAGATGCTGCTGGGTTGCAACCAGGTCTGCCAGGCGGCCGGCATTACCGACGAGGGCTTGGTCCTGGTCTGAGGCGGGCGCGCGCCGATGTCGGGCGAACCGTCGCTCCGCTCCGCCACCATCTCCGTGCTGGTGGAGAACGAAGCCGGTGTGCTGGCGCGGGTGATCGGCCTGTTCAGCGGCCGCGGCTACAACATCGACAGCCTGACCGTGGCCCCGGTCGAGGACGAGCGCGGGCGCAGCCGCATCAACATCGTGACCTCGGGCACCGAGATGGTGATCGAGCAGATCAAGGCGCAACTCGACCGCTTGGTGCCGGTGCATCGCGTCGCCGACCTGGCGCGCGAGGGCGCCTACGTCGCGCGCGAGATGGCGCTGATCAAGGTGGTCAGCAGCGCCGGCGACAAGCGCAGCGAGGCGTTGCGGCTGGCCGACGCGTTCCGGGCGCGGGTGGTCGACGCCACCATCGCGAGCTTCGTGTTCGAGATGACCGGCAGCAGCGACAAGCTCGACGCCTTCGTCGACCTGATGCGCCCGCTGGGCTTGGCCGAAGTGTCACGCACCGGCGTTGCCGCCATCGCGCGCGGCACCCGCATCATCTAAGACCACTCGACTTTCAAGGAGACGCCCCATGCGCGTGTATTACGACAGCGATGCCGACGTGAACCTGATCCGGGCCAAGAAGGTGGCGATCATCGGCTACGGCAGCCAGGGCCACGCGCACGCCAACAACCTCAAGGACAGCGGCCAGTCCGACCTCGTGGTCGGCCTGCGCGCCGGCAGCGCCGGCGTCGCCAAGGCCGAGGCGGCCGGGCTGCGCGTCATGGACCCGGCCGAGGCGGCGGCGTGGGCCGACGTGGTCATGGTGCTGACCCCGGACGAGGGGCAGGGCGACCTGTAC
>CAXUHK010000160.1:0-8974 GCA_964250775.1 uncultured Acetobacteraceae bacterium
CGCCAGCAGCCCGGCCGCGTCGGCGACCAGCGCCAGCTTCGCCGGCTGGTCCTGCGGCACGAAGCTTTGCAGGCTGAGGACCTGGGCCACCAGCGGCAGCTTCTGCACCGCCGCCGTGACCGCCTGCGCCGCCGCCGCGTTCGGCGCCAGCACGTCGATGGTGTAAGGATTGGTCAGCGGGTTCGCCGCAAGGTCCGCGAGCGTCCGCATGGCCTCCGTCGAAGCGTTCTTCAAATGCAGCGGGTCGCTGTCGAAAGTCAGGCGCGGCAGCGACGCCAAGCCGAACCCGGCGGCGATGCCGCTCAGCGCCAGGCTCAGCCAGCGCCGCCGGGCCAGCGCCTGGCGCGCCGCCGGCGGCGCCCGGCGGCGGCCCCTGGCGGCAGGGTGTCACCGGGCAGGACTGGATCTGCGTCTGCGGCCCGGCCGTCTGAGCGTAGGCGCTGCCGGCAAGCCCTGACAGGGCCAGGGCGGCCGCAGCGATCAGGATGTTACGCATGGTCGGTCCTCCATGGTGTCGTTTCCGATCCAGCTACAACGTCGCCGCGTCTGAAATCGGCGGACAGCCACAACGATAGTTCGGACACGATCGCGCGAGGATGCGGTCACAGCGCTATATTGGCGGAATTTCACCACCTTGGCCGTGAGAAAGAACTTGACATCGACAAAGGTCTTTCGAATGGCGAAGCGCTGGCGCCGACCGCGTCGTGGGACCCGACTGGCGCAGCATTCCGGGCCGGCCGAGGCGTGTTGCCGACGGCGATCGCTTGCAACAGGCCTGGTTTACACGCGGTGCAATTTACGAAACGTAACTACCTCTTTTAGATAATTATTGCTTTTTACGTTGTTTTATCTCAATATGGCGATATACTGATGGCGGAATAATTTTGCCATATCAGTTTCGCAACGACTGCTTGCCAGAAATGCGCGCACCATGAAATCAGTATCGCGGCGGTTCAACCTGGTTGTCGTCGGCGCCGGGCCTGGAGGGTTGGCGCCGCTGCTGGCGGCGCACCGCCAGGGCCGGCTGGACGACCTGCTCGCCGCCGGCGTCGCCATCGTCGAGCGCTCGCCCTCGATCGGCGGCGGCACCATCGGCGGCTACGCGATCAATTCCGACAGCAGTGGCAACACCTTCGTGGACTGCCTGAAGGCGCCCGGCCGCACCAGGCTGACCGAGCTGGCGGAGCATCCGCTGGCGCGCGCCATGGCCGCGGCGGGGGAGGGGGCGGTGGCGCTGCGCGACGCCGGCCGCTTCCTCGACCTGGTCGGCGCCACGCTGGGCGAGATGGTGGCGGCCCATCCCGCCTGCGCCGTGCTGACCCGCCACGAGGCGCTCTCGGGGGCCCAGGCTTCGGTCCAGCCCCGGGCTGGCGCGCCTGGTTGCGTCGCGCGGGGCGAGTGGCGGGTCGCGGTGCGCGACCCGGAAGGCCGGGAGCGCACCCTGATCGCCCGCCACGTGGTGCTGGCGACCGGCGCGCGGCAGCCGGCGCCGCGGCTGGCGGCGGAGCGGGTCGGTGGCGAGAACCTGCTGGCGCGGGTGGGCGCCCGGCTGCTGCAGTCCGGCGACGTGCTCTCCACCGGTGGCCTGGAGCAGGTGACGGCGCGGCTCGCGGTGCATCCGTCCCCACGGGTGGCGGTGGTCGGCGGCTCGACCAGCGCCGCCGCGGTCTGCCACGCGCTGCTGCACCGGATGCCGGGCGTGCGCTTCGCGCCAGGCGCCATCACCCTGCTGCACCGCCGCCCGCTCCGCATCTACTACCCCGACGTCGCCAGCGCCCGGGCCGAGGGCTACACCGAGTTCACCGACGACGATCTGTGCCCGATCAGCGGCCGGGTGTTCCGCTTCGCGGGCTTCCGCCTCGACTCCCGCGAGATGGTGATGCAAGCGCGCGGCATCGGCGGCCGCGCGCCTGAGCCGCGCCTGGCGCTGCATATGTTGCGCGAGCCGGCCGACCCCGAGGCGTGGCGTATCCTGGACCAAGCCGACCTGGTGGTGGCCGCGATGGGCTACCGCCCCAACGCGCTGCCGGTGCTGGACCGTGCCGGCGTGGCCATCGCGTTGCTGGCGCAGGGCGGCCCGCAGCTGCCGCTGGTCGACGGCCAGTGCCGGGTGCTGGACGCGGACGGCGCGCCGCTGGCCGGGCTGTTCGGCATCGGCCTGGCGGCGGGCTTCGTACCGAGGGGCGCGCTGGGCGGCGAGCCGAGCTTCCGCGGCCAGGCGAACGGGCTGTGGCTGTGGCAGAACGACGTCGGCGGCCTGATCGTGGCCGCGGCGCTCGACCCCGCCTCGCCGGCGTCCGCGCCATCGGTCCATGCCCTGCCGCTGTTCGATTTGCCCGATTTGGTACCCGACTTGGCGCCCGACTTGCCATTGGGCCCGGCGTTCGGACCGGAGCCGGAATGGGCGGCGCAGGACGGGGTCGATCACCCAGCACTCGCCACCGCCGAGGGAGACTAGCCATGGGCGTGCCGCTCACCCGCCCGAACCCGCCGCGGCTCAGCCAGGCCGGGGCCTCGCTGCGCGCCATCGAGGAGCGCGGCCTGTTCACCAATTTCGGCCCCGCCAACACCGCGTTCGAGGCCGCCATGCTGGAGCGCATGTTCGGGAGCGAGGGCGCCTGCCTCACGGTGTGCAACGCCACCATCGGCCTGATGCTGGCGATCCAGCACGCGGTCGGGCCGCACCCGGCGCTGGCCGGGACCGGGTCGGGCGAGCGGCGCTACGCGTTGATGCCGTCGTTCACCTTCGCCGCTGCGGCGCACGCGGCGATGTGGTGCGGGCTGACGCCGCTGCTGTGCGACATCGATCCGCTCGACTGGGCCGCTTCGGCCGCCGCCGAGGAGGCGATGCTGCGCCGCTACGGCCGGCAGGTCGCCGTGGTGGTGCCGTACGCGACCTTCGGCCACGACATCGACCTGGCGCGCTACGAGCGCATGATCCGCCGCGGCGTGCCGGTGGTGGTGGATGCCGCCGCCTCGCTCGGCACCGTGCAGGCCGACGGCCGCGGCTTCGGCGCCGGCTTCGGCGGCACTATCGTGTTCTCGATGCACGCTACCAAGTCGTTCGCGACCGGCGAGGGCGGCCTGCTCTACAGCGCCGACACGGCGGCGATGCAGGCGCTGCGTACGATGAGCAATTTCGGCTTCGGCCGGCCGCGCACCGCGACCATGCCGGGGCTGAACTCCAAGCTCAGCGAGGTCGCGGCGCTGCTCGGCAGCTTGCGGCTGGACGGCTACGACCGGGTGATGGACCACCGCGCGGCGCTGCTGCGCCAGTACCGGCGCGCGTTGCCCGAGCTGGCGTTCCAGCCGGAGCGCCCGACGCGGCAGGCGCACCAGTTCGCCTCCGCCCTGCTGCCGCCGGAGCTAGCGCCGCTGCGCGCCATGATCCAGGCCGGGATGGCGGCCGACGGCATCGGCTCGGCCGCCTATTTCAGCCCGCACCTCGCCGAACAGGACTATTTCCGCGAGCACGCGGTGTGCGGCGACCTGTCGGTCACCGCCTCGGTGGCGTCGCGGGTCGTCAGCCTGCCGTTGTTCGACACCATGACGCGGCGCGACCTCGCCAGCGTCACCGCCTCGCTGCGCCGCCACATGGCTCTGGCCGAGGTGGAGCGCCCGGTGGAGCGTCCGGCGCGCCGCACACGCGTCGTCCACACGCCGGCATCGCCCGCTTCGCCGCTGCCCGTCGCGTCGCGTCCCATGCCGCCGCTGCCCGTGCCGCCGCTTCCCGGCTCGGCCGGGCTCGAGCAGGCGGGCGGGCTGGAACCGGCACCGTGAGCGCGTCTGGAACCGCTGCCGGAACCGCTGCCGGCGCGGGCACCGGCCCGGACGTGGCGGCGATCAGTCGCGGCGAGCCGCGCCGCCTCGCGGTGCTAGACTCGGTGCGCGGCATCGCGGCGATGGTGGTGGTGGTGCATCACTGCCTGCTGACGCAGCCGGCGTTCAGCGACTTCTTCTTCTCGACCTGGCGCACCGGCTATGACGGCACGGTCGAGTACCTGCTGTTCCACACCCCGGCGCGCCTCGTATGGGACGGCTACGAGGCGGTGACGCTGTTCTACGTGCTGAGCGGCCTGGTGCTGATGCTGCCCTGGGCGGAGGGCCGCGCGCCCTCCTGGCTCGCGTTCTGGATCAAGCGGGTCTGCCGCATCTACCTGCCATACTGCGCTGCGGTCGGGGGTGCCGCGGCGCTCGCGGTGCTGCTGGTGCGCGTGGCCGGGATCGACCCGCACGTCGCGGGCGGCAGCGCATGGCTGAACGCGATGGGCTGGTCCAACCCGGTGACGCCGGCCATGCTCGTGGACCACGCCTTGATGATCGGGCATTATAACACGCTGAACGGCGTGATCCACTCGCTGATCTGGGAGATGCGCGTCTCGCTGCTGTTCCCGCTGCTGGCATGGCCGTTGGTGCGTTGGCGGGTCGGGGGCGCGCTCGGCCTGGTCGCGTGCCTGGCGGCGTTCATCATGGCGACCGGCTGGGCCTTCGCGCCTCCCGGCGTCGGCGTGGCGCTGCTGCCGTTCGGCCCGGGGCTGAGCGGGCCCGGCAAGCTGGCGATCGAGCTGCAATGGACCGCCTACTACGCCTGCTTCTTCGTGCTGGGTGCAACTCTGGCCTGGTATCTGGGGTCGATCCGGCGTTGGCTGAGCCACCTGCCACCGCCGGCGCGCTGGGCCATGCTGCTGGCCGGGCTGCTGATGTTCCAGGCGCATTGGAGCCGCGTCCACCCGCTGCAGGAGACCATGGTGGCGTTGGGCTCCGCCCTGGTGATCGTGGCCGCCCTGTCGCCCGGCGCCATCGAGCGGGCGCTGCTGGCCGCCCCGCTGCGCTTCCTCGGGCGCATCTCGTACAGCGTCTACTTGGTGCACGTGCCGATGCTGCTGGCCGCCGTGCTGCTGCTGCACGGGCGCGTGCCGATGGCGGTCCTGCTGGTCTGCGCGCCCCCGGCGGCGGTGGCGCTCGGCTGGCTGTTCCATGTCGGGATCGCCGACCCGTGCGCGCGATTGGGCCAGCGCCTCGCCAGCCGCGGGCGCGTCCGCCGGCCGATGCCGGTCCCGCTCGCCGCGGCCGGGGGCTGACCGCGCGCCGGGGCTGGGAGTGCCGGGCTTGGCAGCGTTGGGCTGGCTGTCGATTTACTCTGGCGCCTGCACTTCGACCTTTGGTGCTGCGCTAAACGCATTTTGGCCAGAACTGACGAACTGGCCTTCTGGTACGCATAAGGAAAAGTTTTTGCTCTATCAGTGGCATAGCAGAAAACACATGACTCTCGGCAGCCGCTGATCGTTACCCCAAAAGGCCAAAGACGAGCCGATTTTCTACGCGACAAACCCTGTCGGAATGGGAATTGTGCGGAAACCATCCCGCGACAGTTTTCCGGCAGGGTGCATGTTCGTATTCTGTCCCCTTGTGCGTACCAGAAGGCCAGTTCGTCAGTTCCGGCCGAAATGCCATATCGACCTAGTTCAGTTCAATTGCATGTCCGTTCGGGCAAACGCACGCCAGCACGCCTGTATGCCCGTGCGCCCGCACGTTCGTACGTACGAACGATAGAAGACTCATGACTTTCAACTGTCCTGGATTTTGCAAACGTGATCATTACCCGGCTGGCATCGAGCACTATCCGGATCATTCGAACATCAGGCGAGAGGACCTTCGAACGCCCGACCGTCTCTGCGTTTTATAGTACGAACGCACGAACGAAGGTGCGCAGGAACGCCAAAGCGTACGAACGTAAGTTGGTCGACGATTGTGCGACGGGTGAGAGACAGCAGATCCCGGCGGTGGTACGCAGTCGCACGTCGGATAATGGACGCCCGGCTATAAGCGCGGACCGGACAGAGTTCGATTTGTCCTTACGATCAGTTGCAGCAGCACGGCAGTCGCTTGCGATCCCTCGCTCCTCGGCGGAGTCAGCTTGTAGCGCGGTCGTTTCGATGGGGGTCGATGCTTTCGATCCCCTCGAGTTCCGAGCGGTGCATCGCGTCAGTAAGGCCGACGAGCAGCAATGCTCGTGCGCGTAACCCGCGTAGATCATCCGGACCCAGGACAAGGAATGCGCGCACGATGGATAGAGTGGCAGCAGATTTTATCTCCGGGTTTGGCCTGTGCCGCCGAATGCCGGCCACGGTTTCCGAGACATCAGCAGTGCCGGGGAGGGGAGACCAGTGGCCCGATCCAGGATGCGGGTTGTCGCCGCGCGAACCTCGAGCTTGTTGTCGGCCTAGCCGCAGTCGCGCTCAGTGGCTAGAGAGGCGGCCACGTCTCCGTAATAGGACTGTTGCTGGGCCTGCTGCATCACCTGCCAGACGCGACAGCTCTTGCCCGTTACGCCCAACAACTTGCAATTATCTTCAGTTGAAGCTTTCACGTATTCCGAGAAGTCTAAATAGCTGTGATATAATGCTTACACCTCGGTGACAAACCAGCCGCCATATTTCGAAAAAGCAACAGGGCAAACCGGCAGCCATCACGGTCAAGTGGACTCTGGCAGGGCCCGAGCAGGCGTTTTGGAACACCAGAATGGGCCATCAGCAGGCTGGAAGGGAGAGGCTGGCCGCGGTAGAACTGTTGCTCACTAGCGCCTGAAGCAGCAAAAGCCGTAGCATCAGTCTGCGGGCGTTTATGGGCTAGGTGAATTCGGTTAGCGTCAGCCTGGTCCGGCGTCATCCGGCCGCTCCGCTAAGTCCGCCAGCAGCGGACCAAGGTCACGCGCCGTGCTCAGCAGGCGCAGGATGCGCGGCGGCGTGGCCGCAGGATTGTAGATCATCACGATTTGGAAGCAGGTCAGCGATCAGAACCGATAAGGTGTCGGCAGCAAATCGGTTTGAAGGCGGCCCATCGGCGGGCGGTCACCCAGCCGCCGCGCCGCGACCTGGACCGCATCCCGCAAGGCTCTCACCTTGGTCATGTTCTCCGGTCCGATCCATCGCAGCTCCACACGCAGATCGTCGCGTGCCGCTTCCGTCAGGACCGAGGGCCGGCTCAACGCAGGGTGCCAGCCATCTCCTCGATGAGGCTATCGGCGTCGAGCATCACCTCATCGATCGTAAGAAAGCCGTCGCGCTCGCCTTGTGCTTCGGCCGCCATCACCGACGCCAGCAAGTATTGACGTTGGGCTTCTGCGCGGCGCAGCAGGCCGACACCGGCAGCCACCAACTCACCAACGTCGCGATAGCGCCCCGCAGCAATTGCTGCGGCAGCAAACTGCTCCAGGTCGGGAGGGAGAAACACACCATCCATGATTGACACTATAAGCAGGGCAGGGGTCTCCGGGAAGGGAAGTCTGGCCGAACTTGGGTGGATGAAGACGAGGTGCGGCCATTCAACGAGGTAGACATCTTGCCACCGACTGGCCGTTCGGCATCCGCCGGCGCCGCCGTCGTTCAGCGGACAACTCGCGCCCAGCTCGTGTCCGAGGCATTGCTCGCGACACTCGACGGCCCGTTTTGTCGATCTTTCGTTGGGGTTTAACTATCCGCGTCCGTTTTCGTCGCGAACACCCGTTCGGTAACATTGTTACGCCACAGGTCGGCGGGGCGGAGATAGGCCAGCGCCACCTGGGTGCTGTTGTGCCGGGTCTGGCGCATGAGGTCGGGCAGGGGGGCGCCGGCGTCGCCGGCCGCGGTGGCGAGGCCGGCACGCAGCGAGTGGCCGCTGTAGCGCTCGGGGTCGAGGCCGGCGCGCGCGGCGGCACCCTTGACCAGCCGTGCCACCGCCTTGTCGGACAGCGCCGCCCCGGTTGCCCGTCCGGCCTTGGTGAGCGCGCAGAACAGCGGCCGCTCGCGGCGCGTGCCCTCGGCGGCTGACCAGTCCAGGTCGCGGGCCCGGTTGCGGTGGCCGAGCCAGGCGTCCAGCGCGGCGGCGGGGCAGAGCAGGGGCTCCGCGGGGTTGGCCCAGACGGCGACGTCCTGGCCATGGCCGTGCTGGTCGGTCTTGGAGCGGCGCACCAGCAGGCGCAGCCCGCGCCCGGCGACCGCCTCGACGTCGCCGAGCCGTAGTGCCACCAGCTCGGAGCGGCGCAGCGCCGCGCCGAAGCCGAGCAGCAGGGTGGCGCGGTCGCGCGCCCCCAGGGCGGTGTCGGCGGGCAGGCACGCCGCCAGCAGCAGGCGCAGCACGTCTGGCACGGCGGGCGCGGCCTGGCGGGCAGGACGGGCACCGCGGCCACGGGTGATGCCCTCGACCACCATGGTCAATCCCGGGTCGCGCAGGTCGAGCGGCACGCCCGCGAGCAGGTGGGCGGTGCGGATGGCGGCGAGGTCGACCCGCAGCGTGCTGACCGCGACGCCGTGATCGGCGCGCCGGGTGGCATACATGGCGAGCAGCTCGGGGTCGCCGGCGAGCGGCTCGCGACCCAGCGACAGGCACCAGGCGGCATAGCCGCGCCAAGCCGAGCGGTAGACCCGCCGGGTGCCGTCGCCGCGGGCGCGGCTGGCGTATTGGGCGGCGCGGGCGGCCAACGCCTCCAGCTCGGCGCGGCGCCAGGCGCCCCCGGGGACGAGCAGGTCGCCCAGCAGTTCGGTGTGCAAGGTGAGGGCGCCGTCGGCCTGCGGGGTGTCGGGCGCGGGGAGGGCAGGGAGAGCGACCACGGATGGAGGGGTCTCCGGCTCGGCGTCGCTGGGATTGGCCATGACCGATGCTACGCCGTCTCGTTCACGTCCGCAAAGTACTATTAGCGGACGTAACCGCAGGGCAGGCCGGGCTGTCCGGTTTTGCATTACATCGCGTTAGACATGTTGCCTTAATTGCCGGGGCCGTCCACCATCGTCCGGTGTCTCAGGGTGTTGACGACGCAATCGCCTCGGACCAGCCCGGGGCCGGACCCAGGCCCCAGGCGGTCGGCGCCTCCGGCGCCGACCCGGCCCCCGAGACGGCGCGGCTCTACGCCGCCGAGTGGGCGCGCTTCGTCGCCTGGTGCCGCGAGACCAGGCGCGCGCCGCTGCCGGCGAGCGGCGCCACCCTCGCCGCCCACCTG
>CAXUHK010000161.1:0-8927 GCA_964250775.1 uncultured Acetobacteraceae bacterium
GGCGGGGGCGGCTGGCACGCGGCGCTGCTCGGGGGGGCCGGGCTGGCGGCGGCCGGGATGCTGGTGACGCTGGCGGCGCGCGAGCCGGGGGTGGCGGCCCCCTATGCCGGGAAGCCCGCCGGGGCGGCGCTGGGCCGGGTCGGGCGCGCCGTGGTCGGCAGCCTGTCGGACTTCCTGGCGCGGCGTGGTGCGGCGCTGGTGCTGGGCTACGTGGCGCTGTTCAACCTGGGCGAGGCGATGGCCGGCGTGATGCTGGCGCCGTTCTACCGCCACCTCGGCTTCGACCGCGCCGCGGTGGCGACGGCGATCGGCCCGTTCAGCCTGTTCGCCAGCATGGCCGGCATCGGCCTGGGCGGCTGGCTGGTGGCGCGGATCGGGCTCGGGCGCGCCATGGTCTCGACCGGCTTCTTCCAGATGGCGGCGATGGCGATGTACGTGGCGCTGTCGCTGGCGGCGGGGAACCACGCGCTGCTGTACGCGACGGTGGTGGTCGAGACGTTCGCGCAAGGGTTGGCGACGGCGGCGTTCGTCTCCTACCTGTCCGGCCTGTGCTCGCCCGAGCACACGGCGACCCAGTTCGCGTTGCTGACGTCGGTGGCGCCGTTGGCCGCCAACACGCTGGGCGGGCTGTCCGGCTACCTCGCGGCGGCGCTCGGCTGGACCGCGTTCTATGCCGTGGCGATGCTGGCGTCGCTGCCGGCGATGCTGCTGATGCTGGTGATCCTGCGCCGTCCCGGTCCGGCGTTATCGCGGCCGCAAGGGGCTGCCCTGGACGCGTCTGGCACGCCATAGCCGGTAGCGCCAGGCGAGCCACGCCACCGCCGCGGCGCCAAGCGCCACCGGCACGAGGATCAGCGCGAACCACAGCGCCAGCGCGCCGACCGCCAGCGCCGCCGTGATCGCCATGACCGCCAGGGCCACCGCCAGCACCCGCGCCGAGAGCGGCGGGCGCACGGGTTGGCGGAACCGGCCGTCCGGGGTCATGTCAAGCAGGACTTGCTTTTCCATGTCCTATCATTGGCGCTCTCCGGCCGTCGCTTCAAGCGGGCCGCCGGTTGTCTTCTTCTCCATGAACACACTGAGCGGATCGGCCACGTAGCCGCCGAACGGTGGCCGTTCGCGGTACCCGGCGCGCCGATACAGGCCGAGCGCCGCCGCCGAGGCGATCCCGGTCTCAAGCCGGACCACGCCCGTCCCCGCCTCGTGGGCGCGGCGCTCGACGGCTTCGAGCAGGCGCATCCCGACGCCCTGGCCGCGCGCCGCCGCGGTCACGAACATGCCTTTGATTTCCGCGCTCCCGTCGGGGCCGAGCCGGACCGCTCCGCAACCGACCGCCTCACCGTCGAGGCGTGCGACAAGGAAGCGGATGGCATCCTCGAGCAGCGCCGTCACATCGAGGCCGTGGTTGCTGGCAGGGGGATAGAGCGCCGCCGAAACCGCGCGGGCCTGCCGTACCAGTTCCACCGCGTCGGGACTGAGCGGGGATTCGGGCGCGATGGTCAGCGTCATCGCCCAAACACCGCGACGCCCTCCACGCGGGCCGACCACAGGAACTGGTCGATGGCGGTGGAACGCAGCAGCCGGTAGCCGGCCGCTCCCAGCACGCGGGCATCGCGCGCCAGCGCCGCCGGGTTGCAGCTCACGTAGACCACCCGCGCCACGCCGGACGCGGCGACCTGCTGCATCTGTGCGGCGGCGCCGGCGAAAGGCGGGTCGAGCACGATGGCGGCGGCGCCCTGCATCTCCTTGCTCGCCAGCGGCTGCCGCGCCAGGTCGCGCGCCGTCGCCACGAGGCGGCCGGACAGGCCGGCGCCGTTCGCGGCGGCCGTGAGGCAGTCCACCGCGAGGCGATCGCCCTCGTAGGCGGCGATCCGGGCGTGCCGTGCCAGTGCCAAGCTGAGCGTGCCGATTCCGGCGAACAGCTCGACGATCCTGGCCCGCGCCGGCATCCGATCGGGCAGGCCGGCGAGCACGGCATCGACGATGGCGTCTTCGCCGGCCTGCGAAGCCTGCAGAAACGCGCCCGGCGGCGGCGCCAGCGTGACACCGCGCAGGTCCGTCGTGGCGGGGCGCAGTTGCGCCGCCGTCTCCATGCCGCCGCGCAGCGGGGCACAGGTGACGCGCGGCAGGCGGTGCGCCTCGGCGAACGCAGCCAGCCGGACGCGGTCGGCGGTGTCGGGCGTCCCGTCGAGGCGCAGCAGCAGGTCGGGGCCGCTGTCGAGCAGGTTGACGATGGCCGAGCCGGTGCGACGCAATGCACCGAGGCTCCGCAGCATGGTGCGCAACGGCGGCACCAGCGCCCATAGTGTCGGGTGCAGCACCTCGCACGCCTGCAAGTCGACCAGGTTGTCCGACCGCGCCGCGTGCAGCCCGACGGTGACGGCGCCCTGCCTGCGCCGCAGCGCGAAATCCATCCGCCGCCGGGCGCGCGGGGCGGTGCGCGACAGCGCCGGCGCAGCATCGGCGAACCCGGCACGGCGCAGCGTGCCGGCAACCAGGTTGGCTTTCCAGGCGGCATAGTGCGGGTCGGCCCAGTGCTGCACGGCGCAGCCGCCGCACACGCCGAAATGCCGGCAAGGCGGGCGCACCCGCGCCGGGCTCGGCTCCAGCAGTTCGGTGGCGATGGCGGCCCAGCCCTCGCCACGCGGCGCGGTCGGGCGGGCCAGCACCAGCTCGCCCGGAAGCGTCAGCGGCACATAGAGCGGCGCGCCGCTATCCAGTTCCGCCAAGCCGTCGCCATCGACCCCGAGGCGGCTGACCCGCACCCGGCTCGGCGGTGGCGTCAGGCGTCCACCGGCTCGGGGACAACGCCGCGACGGCGGGCCGGCACCAGCATGAACGCCGGCGTGTCAGCGCCGAAGCCGAGCACCGCGGGGCCGAGGGCGTCGTCGCGCCGGCGCGGTTCGTCGCGGCGCGGTTCGTCACGGCGCGGGTCCTCGCGCCTGGCCTCGTCGCGGCGCGGCGCCTCACGTCTCGGCGCATCCCTGCGCCCCCCGTCGCGCCGGCTCTCCTCGCGGCGCGGCGCCGGCGCCGCCACGCTCGGCACCTCAAGGATGCCGGGCAGCGCCGGTTCCGGCGCAACCTCGGCCGGCGGCTGGCGCGGCTTGCGCTCGGCACGTTCGGGCTTGCGGCCGGCGGCTGGCTTGGCCGGCTTCTCGGCCGCCGGCTTCGTCGACTTGACGCTCTTGCGCCCCCGCCCACGGCTGCGGCCGCCTTCGGCCCACTCGACCGGATCAAGCCCGTCGACCTGGATGCGCTCGATGGCGAACCCGGTCAGCTTCTCGATCGCCTCGACCACCACCTGGTCGTCCGGCGTGGCCAGCATGAAGGCGCGGCCCTCGCGCCCGGCCCGGCCGGTGCGGCCGATGCGATGGACGTAGTCCTCGGCGTGGATCGGCACGTCGAAGTTGAACACGTGGCTCAATCCGCCGATGTCGATGCCGCGCGCCGCCACGTCGCTGCAACACAGCAGGCGGATGTCGCCGGCCTTGAACTTCTCCAACGTCGCAAAGCGCACCGGCTGCGCCATGTCGCCGTGCAGCGAGCCCACCGAGAAGCCGTGCCGCGACAGCGACTTGAACAGGATGTCGACGTCCTTCTTGCGGTTGCAGAAGATCAGCGCGTTCTGCACGTCCTCGCTGCGGACCAGCCGGCGCAGCGCCTCGCGCTTGTCCTGCTCGGCCACCAGCGTCATGCGCTGGGTGATCGTCACCGCGACCGAAGCCGGCTTGCTGACCGTGATCTCCTTGGGGTTCTGCAGGAAGGCGTCGGCCAGCCTGCGGATCTCGGGCGCCATGGTGGCGCTGAAGAACAGCGTCTGCCGGTTGGCCGGCAGCATGGCGACGATGCGCTCGACGTCGGGGATGAAGCCCATGTCGAGCATCCGGTCGGCCTCGTCGATCACCAGCACCCGGCAATCGGTCAGCAACATGCCGCCACGCTCGAACATGTCGATCAGCCGCCCCGGCGTCGCGATCAGCACGTCGACGCCGCGCATCAGCAGGTCCTTCTGGTCGGACATGCTCTCGCCGCCGATGATGAGCGCGTGGTTCAGCCGCAGGTGCTTGCCGTACATCAGGAAGTTCTCGGCGACCTGCAAGGCCAGTTCGCGCGTCGGCTCCAGGATCAGGCTGCGCGGCATCCGCGCCCGCGCCCGGCTGCCGGACAGGATGTCAAGCATCGGCAGCGTGAAGCCGGCGGTCTTGCCGGTGCCGGTCTGCGCGCAGCCGAGCACGTCGCGGCCCATCAGCACGTAGGGGATGGCCTGGCTCTGGATCGGGGTGGGCAGGGTGTAGCCCATCTCGGCCACGGCGCGCAGGATCGGCTCGGACAGTCCGAGCGAGGCGAAGCCGGACGGCGCGACCTCATCCTCGCCGCCCTCGTCCGCCTCGCTGTCGCCAGCCTCGATCTCCTCGGCTACGATCTTTGGCGCCGAGTCCGCGGGGACCCCGCTCGCCTGGCCGGCAGGCTCGGCCACGACCAACAGGTCGTCGGTGTCAGGCGTCGTGTCGGACGGCGGGAGAGTGTCGATCAAAGTGCTGATGCTTCCGTGGCGTCTGCGGTGGCCGTGCATGAAGGCACCCTGCCCTGGGCCGCAGCATCGCTGCAGGGCATATCTGGAAAGGCTTGCTCAAAGTCAAGGATAGCGTAGAGTTGATGGGCAGTTCGCTGCGGTTTTCCTTGTAGAACATGGCGTCCGACGGCTGGGCGACGCCACATTGCAGCCACACCCGAGTGAGGCGACGTTCCATGAACAGGCTCTCGAACTTGATCGCGACCGCTTGCGGCGTGGTCGCAATCGGCGCCGCCATCGTCCCGGCGCCGGCTGTCGCCTGGGACCGGCACGGTTTCGGCGGCGGCTACGGTGGCGGGTATGGCGGCGGCTACGGCCGGCGTTTCGGCTACGGGTATGGCGGCTACGGTGGCGGGTTCGGATTCGGGTTCGGCAGCGGCGCAGTGTTGGGGTTCGGCCTGGGCGCCCTGGCAGCGCCGACATACTATCCGCCCCCGGTGTACTACGCCCCGCCGCCCGTCGTGTACGCGGCCCCGCCGGTGTACCTGCAGGGGCCGGCACAGGCCGCCGCCGGGTCCTGCTACGCGGGGGCGTATGTATGCCCCTTGAACGTGGCGGTCCCGGCCGGGGCGCAGTGCGCCTGTCCCGGGTATAACGGACGCGTCTTAGGCCGCGCCGGCTGATCGCCGGGTGAGTTCGGAGCAGGCTTCCGCGATCGAGGACTATGCGCTGATCGGCGACTGCACCACGGCGGCGCTGGTCGGCCACACCGGCAGTATCGACTGGCTGTGCTGGCCGCGCTTCGACAGTGCCGCGTGCTTCGGGGCGCTGCTGGGCGATCCCGACAACGGCCGCTGGAGCATCGCGCCGGCGGCCCCGGCCGCAAGCGTCAGCCGGTCGTACCGCGACGGCTCTGCGGTGGTCGAGACCGTGTTCCGCACGCCGGACGGCGATGTGGCGCTGATCGACTTCATGCCGATGGACCAGGACCGTTCCTCGCTGGTGCGGATCGTCGAGGGACGCGGCGGCAGGGTCGCGATGGCCATGGAGGTCGTGCTGCGGTTCGACTACGGCAGCACCGTGCCGTGGGTGACGCAGTTGCCCGAAGGCGGCGGCTTCGTCGCCATCGCCGGACCGAACATGGTGACGCTGCGCGCCGGGACGCCGCTGCAGGGGCGCGACATGCGCACCGTGGCCGAGTTCGCCGTCGCCGCCGGCGAACGGGTCAGCTTCACCATGACCTACCAGCCCAGCCACCTGCCAAGGCTCCCGGCCATCGACGCCGACGCGGCGCTGGCCGACACCGAGCGGCATTGGTCCGAGTGGTGCGCCAAGGGACGCTTCGTGGGCCGCCATGCCGAGCTGGTGAAACGCAGCCTGATTACCCTCAAGACGCTGACCTACGCGCCCACCGGCGGCATCGCGGCGGCCGCGACGACCAGCCTGCCGGAGCAGCTGGGCGGCTCGCGCAACTGGGACTACCGCTATTGCTGGCTGCGCGACGCGACACTGACGCTGTTCGCCTTCATGCATTGCGGCCTGTTCGAGGAAGCGCAGGCCTGGCGCGACTGGCTGCAGCGTAGCGTCGCCGGCAGCCCGGACCAAATCCAGATCATGTACGGCTTGGCCGGCGAACGGCGGCTCGACGAATGGAGCGTGCCGTGGCTTGCGGGATACCAGGGCGCGGCGCCGGTGCGCGTCGGCAACGCCGCAGCGGGCCAGCTCCAGCTCGATGTCTACGGCGAGGTGATGGACGCGCTGCACCAGGCGCGCGACGGCGGGCTGGCGTTCGACGCGGATTGCTGGGCCTTGGAACAGGCGCTGGTCGAACACCTGATCGAGATCTGGATGGAGCCCGACGAAGGCATCTGGGAGACTCGCGGCGGTCGGCAGTTGTTCACCTTCTCGCGCGCGATGGCCTGGGTCGCGGTCGACCGCGCGGTCAAGAGCGCCGAGCAGTACGGGCTTGAGGCGCCGCTGGAGCGCTGGCGGGCGGTGCGCGACGAGATGCACGCGACCATCTGCGAGCGCGGCTTCAACAAGGCGCGCAACAGCTTCGTCCAGGTGTTCGATGGCGACACGCTGGACGCCAGCCTGCTGATGCTGGCGCTCACCGGCTTCCTGCCAGCCACCGATCCGCGCATCCTGGGCACGGTCGCCGCGATCGAGGCTGGGTTGATGGCCGAGGGGTTCGTGCTGCGCTACGACACCTCGGACAGCAAGGACGGCCTGCCGCCCGGCGAGGGCGCGTTCCTCGCCTGCAGCTTCTGGCTGGCGGAGAACTACTACATGCAGGGCCGCCACGCCGACGCCAACGCGCTGTTCGATCGGTTGGTCGGGCTGTGCAACGATGTCGGCCTGCTGGCCGAGGAATACGATCCCCGCGCCCGGCGTCAGGTCGGCAACTTCCCGCAGGCGTTCAGCCACGTGGCCCTCGTGTCGTGCGCCCTGATGCTCGGCGCCGAGGTCGGGCCGGCCGAGATGCGCGTCGCCGCCTGATCTACTCAGCCGCCGCGAGCCGGGCGGCGCGGCGGCGGCGCGACGGGCGCTGCAGCGCCAGGTAGACGACCGGCGTCGTGTACAGCGTCAGCATCTGCGAGACGATCAGCCCGCCGCAGATGGCGATGCCGAGCGGCTGGCGGAACTCCGCCCCGGTCCCGCTCGACACCGCCAGCGGCACCGCCCCCAACAGGGCGGCCAGCGTCGTCATGATGATCGGCCGGAAACGCTCCAGGCAGGCCTCGTGGATCGCCTGCTGGGCCGTGCGGCCGTGATGGCGCTCCTGCTCCAGCGCGAAGTCGACCAGCATGATGGCGTTCTTCTTGACGATGCCCATCAGCAGCAGGATCGCGATGATGGCGATGATCGACAGGTCGGTGTGGGTCAGCAGCAGCGCCAGCAGCGCGCCCAGCCCGGCGGAGGGCAGCGTCGAGATGATGGTGAGCGGCTGCGCCAGGCTCTCGTACAGCACGCCCAGCACGATGTAGATGGCGAGGAACGCGGCGCAGATCAGCAGCGGGATCGAGTTCAGGCTGTCCTTCAGGAACTTCGAGTTGCCGCCGAACTCGGTGCGGATGGTGGGCGGCATGTGCAGTTCGGCCGTAGCCGCCTCCACCGCCTTGAGCGCGTCGCCGGCCGCGACACCGGGCGCGTTGTTGAAGCTGAGCGTGGCCGCCGGGAACTGGCCCTGGTGCAGCACGCCGAGCGGCGCGCTGCCACGGACCAGGCGCACGACGCTGCCCAGCGGCACCTGCGTGCCGCCGGTGCCGCCCACGAAGATGCGGCCCAGGTAGGACGGGTCGGTCTGCAGCTCGGGGCTGGCCTCCAGCACCACCTCGTACTGGTTGCGCTGGGTGTAGATCACCGAGATCTGGCGCTGCGAGAAGGCGTTTGACAGGGCGTTGTCGATCGCGGCGACGCTGACGCCCAGGCGCGAGGCGGCGATGCGGTCGATCTTGACGTCGATCTGCGGCCCGGCCTTGTCCTGGTCGCTGCTCACGTCGGCGATCTGCCTCACCGTGCGCAGCTTGTCCACCAGAAGCTGGGACCAGGCGCGCAGCTCGGCGAGGTTCTGGTCGATCAGCACGAACTCGTTGGAGCCGCCGCTGCGGCCGCCGCCGCGCAGATCCTGCGCGGAGTACAGGAACGTCTGCACGCCGCCGATATGGGCCAGCGGCGCGCGCAGCCGCGCGATCACCGCCTCCGACGACACGCCGCGCTCGGCCAGCGGCTTCAGCCCGAGCGTCAGCGTGCCGCGGTTCATCTGCGGGTTGAAGCCGGCGGTGCCGCCGATGTTGGAGCCGATGGTGACGATGGCCGGGTCGCGCAGCAGCACGTCGACCACCGCGCGCTGCCGTGTCGCCATGGCGGCGAACGAGATGTCCGGGCTGGCCTGGGTGCTGCCCTGAATCAGGCCGGTGTCCTCGGTCGGCAGGAAGCCCTTCGGCACCACCGTGTACAGCCAGACCGTGAGCCCCACGGTCGCCACCGTCACCAGCAGCATCAGCTTGCGCCAGCGCAGCGACCAATCGAGCGTGCGTTCGTACCAGCGCAGCAAGCCGTCAAGCTGGCGCTCGATGAAGCGGTCGAGCCTGGCCCAGACCGAGCGGCCCGTGGCCGGGCGGAACGGCTTGAGCAGGTGGCCGCACAGCATCGGGGTCAGCGTCAGCGACACCGCCGCCGAGATGCCGATGGCCAGCGTCAGCGTCATGGCGAACTCGTGCAGCAGCCGGCCCAATATGCCGCCCAGGAACAGGATCGGGATGAACACCGCGACCAGCGAGAGGCTGATCGACAGCACGGTGAAGCCGATCTGCCGCGCGCCGCGCAGCGCCGCGTGCATCGCGGTCTCGCCCAGCTCCATGTGGCGGACGATGTTCTCGATCATGACGATGGCGTCGTCGACCACGAAGCC
>CAXUHK010000162.1:0-6612 GCA_964250775.1 uncultured Acetobacteraceae bacterium
GCCTGGCCCCAGGCCCTCGACCGCCGCCTGCACCATCGCCTGCGCCCGGCCCTCGCGGAAGCCCACGATCTCGGCCGGAACGCCCGGCCCGTGGCGCGGCTGCAAGGTCAGCCGGTCGCCGACCGAGAGCAGACGGCCGAGCCCCGCGACCTCGACAGACAGGCCGGTGACGCCCACGATCTCGCCGTGCAGCGCGTGGCCGGGGATGCCGCCCACGGTGGCCACCGCGTCCTCGACGCGCTGGGCGAATGAGCGGTGCCGCATGTGCCTCTCCCGACTGCCTTGCCACTGTAGAGATCGTTTCATTAAAAATACAATCGATAAGTAAAATTTTCGTTGCCCGGAACGTATCGGTCAGTTAACTATAACCGCAGGTGGTTCAGGAGACTGTAATGCGGGTCTTGTTGGTTGAAGACGATGCGATCTCTGCCCGTGCGCTCACCGCATTCCTCAAAGCCGACGGCGCCGTCACCGATGTCGCCGACACCGGGGAGGAGGCGCTGGAGCTGGTGCGGCACTACGACTACGACATCGTGGTGCTCGACCTGATGCTGCCCGACATGGAAGGCTACGACGTGGTGCGGCGGATGCGCGCGGCCAAGATCGACGTGCCGGTGCTGATCCTGTCCGGCCTGTCGCGGCCGCAGGCCAAGGTCAAGGGCTTCGGCATGGGGGCGGACGACTACATCACCAAGCCGTACGACCGCGGCGAGCTGATGGCCCGGATGCAGGCGATCGTGCGCCGCAGCAAGGGCTTCAGTCAGCCGACCCTGCGCATCGGCGGCCTGGTGCTCAACCTCGACACCCACGAGGTCACGTCCGACGGCCAGCCGGTGCAGTTGACCGGCAAGGAATACGCGATCCTCGAGCTGCTGGTGCTGCGCAAGGGCATGGTGCTGACCAAGGAGGCGTTCCTCAGCCACCTGTATGGCGGCATGGACGAGCCCGAGATGAAGATCATCGACGTGTTCATCTGCAAGCTGCGCAAGAAGCTGCAGCAGGCCGGCGCCACCGACCTGATCTTCACCGTCTGGGGCCGCGGCTACATGATCCGCGAGCCGGCCGCGCGCCCGGCCGAAGTGGCCGCGGCGGCGACGGAGCCGACGCTCAGCGTGGCCTGACCGCCGCCGCCTTGAACAGGTCCGGGTACTCACGCGGCTGCGAACGCAAATACTGCTTCGGCGCCGCGACGCTCGCCCCCAGCTTGGCGGCGGCGTGCCACGGCCAGCGCGGGTCGTAGAGCATGGCCCGCGCCAGCGACACCGCGTCGGCGTGCGCGTCCGCGATGATCGCCTCGGCCTGCTCCGGCTCGGTGATCAGGCCGACCGCGATGGTCGGCAAGCCCACCTCCTCCTTCACCCGCCGCGCGAACGGCACCTGGTAGCCCGGCCCGAGCTTGACCGCCTGCAACGGCGACACGCCGCCGCTGCTGACGTGGATCGCGGAACAACCGCGCTGGCGCAGCGCGTGGCCCAGCGCCAGCGTTCCCTCGATGTCCCAGCCGCCCGGCACCCAGTCGGTCGCCGAGACCCGCACCCACACCGGCTTGTCGGCCGGGAACGCCGCACGCACCGCGTCGAACACCTCGAGCGGGAAGCGCATCCGGTTCTCCAGGCTGCCGCCGTACTGGTCCTCGCGCTGGTTGGCGAGCGGCGACAGGAACTCGTGCAGCAGGTAGCCGTGCGCCCCGTGCAGCTCGATGCCGTCGAGACCCAGCCGCTCGGCGCGCACGGCCGCGGTGACGAAATCCTCGCGGACGCGGTCGAGCCCGGCGCAGTCGAGCATCGCGGGCGCCACCTCGCCCTCGCTGTGCGGAAGCGCCGACGGCGCCTCGGTGCGCCAACCACCTGGCGCGTCAGGGGCGATTTGCGCGCCGCCGTCCCAAGGTGCGGTGGTCGAAGCCTTGCGCCCGGCATGGGCCAGTTGCACCGCGAGCGGCATCGGCGAATAGGCCCGCACCGCGCGCAGCACGCGCCCCAGCGCCGCCTCGTTAGCGTCCGAGTACAGGCCGAGATCCTGCGGCGTGATCCGCCCCTGCGGCGACACGGCGGTCGCCTCCAGGATCAGCAGACCGGCGCCGGACAGCGCCAGGTGGCCGAGATGGATCGTGTGCCAGTCGGTGGCACTCCCGTCCTCGGCGGAGTACTCGCACATCGGCGCGATGACGATGCGGTTGGCGAGGTCGAGTGCGCCTAACCGCCAGGGCTGGAACAATTGGCTCATCGTCGATCCTTGTGATCTGTGGTCGACACCCCTCAACGCGGCACACGCCTTCTGTTCCCGGAACGCGCCGGCCAGCCAGCCTGATCAGTCCGCGAGCAGGCCGACCGCCTGGCGCTCGAACAAGCGTCGGTACACCCCGCCCGGCCGTTGCACCAGCGCCGCGTGGGCGCCCTCCTCCACAACGCGGCCGGCGGCGAACACCAGGATGCGGTCCATCGCGCGCACCGTCGACAGCCGGTGCGCCACGACGATCGCGGTGCGGCCTTGCATCAATCGGGCCATCGCCTCCTGGATCGCCGCCTCGCTCTCCGAATCCAGGCTGGCCGTGGCCTCGTCCAGCACCAGCACCGGCGCGTCGGCCAGGAACGCCCGCGCGATGGCGATGCGCTGCCGCTCGCCGCCCGACAGCTTGACGCCGCGCTCGCCCACCATGGTGCGATAGCCGCGCGGCAGGCGGGCGATGAACCCATCGGCGTTGGCCAGCCGCGCCGCCGCGTCGACTTCCGCCATCGTGGCGTCCGGCCGGGCGTAGGCGATGTTCTCCGCCAGGCTGCGGTGGAACAGCACCGGGTCCTGCGGCACGATCGCGAGCTGCGCCCGCAGCGACTCCTGCGTCACCCCGGCGATGTCCTGCCCGTCGATCAGCACCCGCCCGCCGGTCACGTCGTACAGGCGTTGCAGCAGGCGCACGAAGCTGCTCTTGCCGGAGCCGGAATGGCCGACGAGCCCCACCCGCTCGCCGGCGGCGATGCTGACCGACAGGCGCTCGAACAACGGGTCGGAATGATCGCCATAGCGGAAGTCCACCGCCTCGAACCGGATCTCGCCCGCGCCGATCACCAGTGGCCGGGCGCCCGGCCGCTCCACCACCACCCGCGTTTGCGCGGGAAGCGCCCCCAGCGCGGCCATCTCGGTGATAGAGCGCTGCAGGTTGCGGATGTGCTGGCCGATGTCCTGCAGGTAGCCGTGGATCACGAAATACGACGTGAGCACGGTGGCGACCCCGCCGGCGCTGGCGCCGCCGCGCCACCACAGCCAGACGCCGAGGCCGGTGACGGCGCTGCGTAGGCCCAGGAGTTGCGCGCTTTGCAGCGCGTACGACCAGGTGCCGCGCAGCCAGGTCCGCCGCGTGCGCCGGTTCCACTTGCCCAGGATGTGATCGAGCCGCGAGTCCTCGCGCGCCTCGGCGCCGAACGCCTTGACCACCGCGTTGCAGGTCACGGCGTCGGCCAGGGCGCCGCCCAGCCTGGTGTCCCAGGCGTTCGACAGCCGCGCCGCCGCCCCGACCCAAGCCGACATCGCCAGGGCCACGGCGATGAACACGCCAGCGCCCAGCGCCACCAGGACGCCCACCACCGGCCAGCACGCGCCCAGCATCGCGGCCGAGCCGCCGAGCGCCACCGCCGCCGGGATCAGCGCGAAGATCAGCGTGTCGTTGAGCAGGTCGATGGCGCCGGCGCCGCGCGTCACCTGCCGCACCACGGAACCGGCGAAGCTGTTGGCGTGCCAGTTGGCCGAGAACCGCTGCACTTGCCGGAACGTCTCGGCCATCACCTCCTGCATCATCCGCACCGTCAGGCGCACGACGCCGATTATGCCCAGCATCCGCAGCCCGACCACCGCCGCCCCCAGGCCGACCATGGCGGCGAACCCCCGCCACGCCGCGCGCGCGGCGCCCGTCGCGCTCGGCGGCGCGGTCACGGCGTCCACCAGCCTCCCGGCGAACAGCGGCACGAACACGTCGGCCAGCGTCGCCAGCACGACGCACAGCAGGGTCAGCCCGACCAACACCGCCTGGCGCCGCCAGTGGCCGAGCAGGAAGCCGAGCACAGCCCGCGCGGGGCTGCGATCCAGTGTGGACATTTGAATGCGACGCCGCCGAAACGGCGGCCGTTCCCTGGATGGAGTGCGTCGGGGCCTCGCTGCGCGAGGCCATCGGAGTGGAAGCCGCGCCGGGTTACGGTCGCGGGCGGCTCCACGGGACGAGGTGCGGAATGGTGTAGGTCATGCACATCTCCCGATCCGAGGTTGACACTGGGGCAGAAGTATCGCGCGGCGACGGCGCTGTCCAACGGTTTCGCTCGGCGTTCACCGCCGGGGCGCGACTGCCGCCTCCGGCTCCGGGATCGGCTCGATGCGGCCGAGCACCACGACATAGGCGAAGATGCCGACCAGCAGCACCACGCCCGCGATCAGGAACGCGATGGCGAACGACCCCGTGATCCCGACCACGAAGCCGGTGACGATGGGGGCGGCGGCGCCCATCAGGTTGTTGGACAGGTTGACGATGCCGCCGATGGTGCCGGTGCCGCCCCGGGGCGCGATCAGCGAGACCAGCGACGAGCCGACCGGCGCCGCCGCGGCGAGCCCGGTCAACGAGACGGAAATCCAGACCAGCGCCCAGGCGGCGTCGGTGGTGAAGGCCGCGCCCACCACCGTGAGGCCCAGCAACATGCCGAGGACCAGCACCGCCTTGCGCACCCGGGTGTCGTCGTGGCCGCGCGCGATCAGCCAGTCCACCAGGAAGCCGCCCACCAGCAGGTCGGACAAGGTGGCGAACACCCAGGGGATCGCGGCGTAGCTGGCCGATTTCAGGATGCCCATGTGCAGCGTCTGCACCAGGTAGCCGGGCAGCCAGGTCAGGAACAGGTAGAACGAGTAGCCGTAGGCCGAGAAGCCGAGGGTCAGGCCCCAGACCTTCCGGTTGCGTAGCAGGGTGCCCAGCATGGCGCCCTGGCCGCCTTGCGCCTCGCCTTCGGGGGTGGCGCCGCCGGCCACGATGTAGGCGCGCTCGGCGTCGCTGAGCCGGCGGTCCTGGCTCGGGTCGCGGTAGATGATCCAGTAGGCGACGAAGTAGAGCAGGCTCAGCAGTGCCGTGATGCCGAAGCCCCAGCGCCAGCCGAAGCGCACGATCGCGAACGCCACCACCGGCACGCCAATGACGTTGGAGAACTTGGCGGCGGAATCGAAGATCGCCGTCGAGCGCGCCCGCTCCTGGCGCGGGAACCAGTAGCCGGTGGCCTTCTGGCTCGCCGGGAACGCCGGCGCTTCGGCGATGCCGAGCAGCACCCGCGCCGCCAGGATGCCGCCGAACCCGCCGGCGACGGCGGTGATCGCCGACGCCACCGCCCACAGGAAGGCGCCCCAGCGCCCGACGCGGGTGACGCCGAAGCGGTCCAGCACCATGCCGCCCGGCACCTGCAGCAGCGCGTACGACCAGAAGAACGCGCTGAACAACAGGCCGAGCTGCTCCGGCGACAGGCCGAACTCGTGCTGCAGTTGCGGGCCGGCGACCGAGACGTTGATGCAGTCGATGTAGTTGATCAGCACGCCGGCCCCGAGCAGGCCGCCGATGGTCCAGCGCCGGCCGGGAACGCGGGATGTGGAGACGGCCATGGGCGATCCTTCCGGGTCAGCGCCTCGCGATGGTCAGGAACGCGCACAGCGACGCCGCCAATGCCAGCCCGGCGCAAGCCAGGCCGACCTCCTGGAAAGTGGCCAGGAACGCGCGGCGCACCACCGCCTCGACCAGCGCCGCATCCGCGCCGTCGACGTCGGGCGGCAGCGCCACGGCGGCGAACGACGCTGGGGCGGCCGCCACCGCCGCCCGCAGCCGGTCCGGCACGCCTTGGCTCAGCCGGTGCGACTGCGCCAGCAGCGCCGCCGCTCCTAGCACCGCCACCGCCAGCAGCCCGGCCACCCGCGCCACGGCGTTGTTGACGCCCGATGCGGTGCCCGAGAGCCGGTCCTCGACCGAATCCAGGGCGACGGTGGTGAGCGGCGGGATCGTCACCGCCATGCCCACCCCGAGCACCGACAGCGCCGGCAGCAGCCCGCGCCAGTACGGCACCGCCGGTGCGGCCGCGTAGCCGAGCACGGCGAACCCGGCCGCCGCCAGCATCGGACCCGCGACCCGCGGCAGTCGCGGGCCGATGCGCCGCGACAGCGCCCCGGTGGCGCGCGCCCGCAGGCCCCGCGCCAGCCGGCGCGGCAGGCACGCCGCCCCGGCCTCGGCACCGCTGTCGTGGCGGAGCCGGATCAGCGCGAAGGGCAGCAGGAACATCACCCCCGACAGGCCGCCGTAGAGCAGCAGCGTCGCCAGGTTGGCGCCGCAGAAATCGGCCGAACGGAACAGCGGCAGCGGCACCATCGGGTGCGCCGCCCGCGCCTCGTGCGCCACGAAGCCGGCCAGCAGCGCCAGGCCGGCCAGGGCGCCAAGCGCCACGGCAAGCACCGATGGCCCGCGCCGCGCCGCGCCGATGGCGCTCCAGGTGAGGCAGCCGAGCCCGGCGGTGACCAGCGCCGCTCCTGGCCAGTCGAGCGGGGCGGCCTGCGGGTCCCGGCTCTCCGGCACTCGCGCCAGCGTCAGGGCGGCGGCCCCCGCCCCCC
>CAXUHK010000162.1:6622-8878 GCA_964250775.1 uncultured Acetobacteraceae bacterium
ACCAGGACCCCCCCCCGCCAGGAGACCGCCTGCATCCGCCCGCCGCCGCGGGGCGGCCCCGCCGCCGTGGTCAGCGCCGCCGCCGCCGCCCAGGTGCCGACCGCCCGTGCGCGGTCGGCGCCTGGGAACGATGCCGCGATCAGCGCCAGGCTCTGCGGCACCATCAGCGCGCCGCCGACGCCCTGAACCAGCCGCGCCGCGACCAGCGTGTCGATGTCGGGCGCCGCCCCGCAGGCGAGCGATGCGCCGGCGAACAGGGCGATACCGGCCAGGAACACCCGGCGGCGGCCGAACCGATCCCCGGCGGCGCCGCCGAGCAGGATCAGCGCGCCCAGCATCAGCGTGTAGGCGTTGACCACCCACTGCATCGCGGGGCCATCGGCGCCCAACGCGCGTTGCAGCGTCGGCAGGGCCACGTTGACCACCGAGCCATCGACGAACGCCATGCCGGAGGCGAGGATGGTCGCCGCCAGCACCCATGTGGGTGCCGCGACGCTCAAGCTGTGAACTGCTCGACGATGATGCGTTCGGACAGGCCCTGGTCGGGGTCGAACAGGATGCAGGCCTCGAGCGAGCGGTCCTCGGTCACGGCGACCGAGATCACGTCGCGCACCTCGGTGAAGTCGGCAACCGCGGCGACCGGGCGCTTGGCCGGCTCCAGCACCTCGAACAGCACGTCCGACCCGCTCGGCAGCAACGCCCCGCGCCAGCGCCGCGGGCGGAACGCGCTGATCGGCGTCAGCGGCAGCAAATTGGCCGACAGCGGCACGATCGGCCCGTGCGCCGACAGGTTGTACGCGGTCGAGCCGGCCGGGGTCGCCAGCAGCACGCCGTCGCAGCTCAGTTCCGCGAGCCGCACCTGCCCGTCGACGGTGATGCGGATCTTGGCGGTCTGGCGCAACTGCCGCAGCAGCGAGACCTCGTTCAGCGCCACCGCCTCCTCGACCCGCCCGGTCGCGGTGACGGCGTGCATCCGCAGCGGGAACAGCCCGACCGTCTGCGCCCGCGCGAGGCGCTGCGGCAAGTCGTCCTCGACATACGGGTTCATCAGGAAGCCGACCGAGCCGCAGTTCATGCCGTAGACCGGCGTGTCGCGCCCGAGCGCCTGGTGCAGCGTCTCCAGCATGAAGCCGTCGCCGCCCAGCGCCACCACTACGTCGGCGGCGTCGGGCGCGCAGTTGCCGAACCGCGCCTCCAGCCGCGCCAGGTTGGTGACTGCGACCTCGGCCGAGGAGGCGACGAACGCCACGCGCTCGAAGCGCCCGGGCTGCGGCGCGGTCACGGCACGGCGCCGAGCACCCGATGCTGCATCACCGGCATGTCGCGCCGCACTCGCGCCGTGAGCGCCCGGTCGATCCGGGCACTGGTCCAGCCGCGCCCGTCGGAGGCCGCCGCCACCACCTGCCCCCACGGGTCGCAGACCAGCGAGTGCCCGTAGGTGTGGCGCGTGCCGCCGGCGCCGTCGCCGTGCCGGCCGCAGGTGGCGGGGGCGGCCAGCCAGCACTGAGTCTCGATCGCCCGTGCCCGCAGCAGCGGCTCCCAATGGTCCTTGCCGGTCAGCAGGGTGAACGCGGACGGCAGCAGGATCAGCTCGGCGCCGGCGCGGCGCAACGCCAGGAACAGCTCGGCGAAGCGCAGGTCGTAGCAGATCGCGAGCCCGACCCGCATGTCCCCGATGTCGACGGTGACGACCTCCGAGCCGGCGGCGTAAGTGGCGCTCTCGCGGTAGCCGGCGCCGTCCGGGGCCACGATGTCGAACAGGTGCAGCTTGCGGTAGCGCGCGACCTCGCGGCCTTGCGGGTCGAACACCAGCGTGGTGTTGCACAGCTTGCCGCCCTCGGCGCGCTCGCCGATCGAGCCGCCATGGACGTGGACGCGGTGCCTGCGCGCCGTGTCGCGCAGGAACTCGTACGCCGGGCCGCCGGCTTGGTCGCTGCCGATCGGGGGCAGCGCCTCGGCGGCATCGAGCTTGCCGGCGCGGTCGCCGCCGAGGCAGCTCCAGATCTCCGGCAGCGCCACCAGCTCGGGCCGGTCGGCGGCGATCGCGGCTTCGAGCAGGCCGCCGGCCTGCGCGATGTTGGCCGCCTTATCGTGCCCGGGCTCCATCTGGATGAGGCTTACCCGCATCGGGGCGCTACCGCGGCCACTCGATGCGCGGGTCGGCGCGCACCCGCCCATACTCCTGCGGCGCGGGCTCCGGCGCGGCCTCGCGCCGCCCTCGGGCGCGCGCCGGCGGCACCGGCGGCCGCCCGGCGC
>CAXUHK010000163.1:0-8737 GCA_964250775.1 uncultured Acetobacteraceae bacterium
AGACGTCGTCCTCGAAGCCGTCGGCGAGCGCCATCGCCCGGGTCAGCGTCCGGTTGACGATCGCGACCTCGAAACCGCGCTGCAGCAGGCCGTGGATGACCGCGCGGGCGGCGCCGCCGGCGCCGATCACCGTGGCGCGAACGCGAGTGACGCCTTGCGGCACCACGAAGACGCCAGCCGTGATGAAAACCGCGACCTTCGCAAAACCCGGCCGCAGGTCGCCGAGCTTCGCCGGGATGATCCGCGCTGGCGCATAGGACGCGATGCTGCCGGCCACGACCGCCGTCTGTCCTGCGCCCACCACCACGGTCGCGATGCCGGTCCAACCCGCGTCGGGCGCCGGCGGCGAGCTGCTGCCGGCGCCAGCGCCGTTGCCCGGCTTGGCCAGCAGCGCCACGCGCTGCGTCCGCACCGTCGGCTGCGCCGCGCCGGTGTTGCTGGGACCGAGATAGGGCTGCGCCGGGTTGGCTGCGTTGTAGTACGGCAGCACGACGGGGTTGACGTCGCTCTCCTGGAACGCCGCCTGGATCAGGTAGGTGATCTCCGATCCGGCGGCTTGCGGCGGCGTCAACGGCAGCGTCACCGGCGCGGTGTTGATGCCCATCCGCACCACCAGGTCGGCGCTGTCGGCCGGCAGCGATCCGTACGGGCTCTGGTCGACCGGCCCCAGCGCCGTGATGCTCCCAGGTCCCACGCTGACGGCGAGCGTGCCCGGCACCGGCGTCATCGCCAGCCCGTCTATCGTGGGCGTTGTCCCCAGCGCCGCCGCGAGTAGCGCGCCGAGTGCCACCATCGTGTTGCGGTTGCTGCCCAGCAGGTCGGTGTCGAGCGGGATGCTGCCCGGATAGACGATGCTGCGGTCCATGGATGCTCCGAATGCTGTGTGCTGTAGCCGATGTTCAGGAGACGATGCGGGTCCAGGCGACCGCCGCGGTGGGCATCACGCCGGCGATCGCGGCCATGATGTCGGCGTCGCTGACGCTGCCAGCGATCAGGCTGGCGCTCGCGTATTCGATGGCGCCCCGGCCGTAGCCGCCGAGCGCGCCGCAATACCCGTCGACCATCGCAATGCCGGCGCCGTGCGGGCGGCGCACCGTCACGAAGCACTGGAACGGCAACGCCAGGCTGCCCCAGCCGCCGGCCGCCCCGTAGCCGCAGGCGACGCCCCAAGCGCCGGTATCGACCGGGCGTGCCGGCTCGAACACCGTGGGCGCCTGCCCGACCAGCTGCGCCACCTGCGTTACCAGCGCGACACGCGTGCCACGCTCGCGCAGCAGCTCCCTGCGGATGCGGGCGCGGAGCTGCGTGTCGGCCTCGCCGCCGCGTCGTATCAACCGGGAGCCGAACCAGTCTGCTGCCAACAGGTCGAGCCACAGGCCGCTCGCGCTCGCCATCCGCGTCTGCGCGCGGGCGTAGCTCAGCAACGAATAGGTCTGCGCCGCGGCCTGCCCGAGGCCCGCGAGCAAGCCGTCCAGCACCGGCGCGTCGTCGGCGAACCAGCGCGCCGGCAGCACCGCGCGCAGCCGCGCCACCATGTCGCCCTGAGTGCCAACTTGAAGACTTCCCGACATCGCTCAGCTCACCGTGACACTGGCGGCCTTGAGCACGCCGCCGGGTCCGGGCGAGACGTCGGCGACGCCGCCGCCCACCTGCACGTTGCCGACGTTCGC
Organism: uncultured Acetobacteraceae bacterium; assembly: GCA_964250775.1. GTDB lineage: Bacteria > Pseudomonadota > Alphaproteobacteria > Acetobacterales > Acetobacteraceae > CAVRQM01. The sequence continues at coordinate 1,671 of CAXUHK010000163.1, forward strand.
CACCTGCGGCGACGCGTCGTAGGCGAGCTGCGCCACCCGGCTGCAGGACAGCGCAGCGCCGATCGGCAGCGTATCGACATACAGCGTGATGGCAGCAGCGACGAGCGACGCCACGTCATCGTGGGTGTTGGCCGGCGCGGTCACGATGAACAGGCTGATCGGCAGCGGCACCACGGTGGGCGGGCGCACGCCGAACGTCGTGCCGATCGGCCGCACCGCCTCGATCGCCGCCGCAGCCGCGGCGATCACCGCGCCCGGAGGCGCGCCGCTGCCGTCGTCGACCGTGACCAGGAAGCTGCCGATCCGGACGCTGCCATCCGGGGCGGTGTTCTCGGCGATGGTGTAGGTCAACCCCTGCCGTTGCGCCTGGATGGCCGCTCCCACCGCCAGCGGCGTCGCCCTGGCGCGGGTGTCGAGGAAGCTCTGGAACCGCGTCCGCAGCGCCGCGTCGGCCTCGGCGTCGATGCCATTCGCCAGCGGCTGCGCGTTGCCCACGGTGTCGATGCCGGGCAGCGCCGCCGCGATCAGCGAGATCGCCCCCGCCTGCACGTTGCCGGCGTAGCCGCCGACGTTGGCCTGCACCGGAACGTCGACGCTAGGGCTGCCGACCGGCACCAGGTAGCCGCCCAGTGCCGCGCTCCATGCCGGATTGGCCGGGTCGGCCACGACGCCGTAGGAGAGCAGGCCGTCGGCGGTGCGCACGATGGTCCCGCTCGGCACCAGCGCCGCGGCGCTGGGCACGAAGCGGGCGAACTGCACCCGCCCGGTCGCCGGCAGGGCGGGTAGCCGGGCCAGCCCGAAATCGCCCACCCAACTATCCAGGTCGGCGCCGGTGCTGGTCGCCGCCCGGGTCGCCTGCAGCAGCAACACCACCAGCCACTGCATCCACAGCGCCAGGCTGGCGTTGGCCTCCAGCACCGCGCGCAGCGTGCTGCCGACCGAGAGGTCGAGCAATTGCCGCGCGGCGCCCTGCACCGCTGCCGCCGCGTTGCCGACGATGGTCGGGAAGTCCTGCAGCGGTAGCTTCATGTTTGGCCTCCGATGCTGAACCGCAGCGTCTGCGTGCCGCCGCTCGGCGCGTCGGTGTAGCGGATCGTCACGTAGACGCTGCCGTCGCCGGCCGCCTGCACGTCGATCTGCGGCTCGGGCGAGCGCGCCACCGCAGCCTCGCGGAAGATTTGGCCGCGGATCACGCCGCGGATGCGCGCGGGATCGACCGGAGCGCCCACGAACCGCGCCAACCCAGCGCCGTACAACGGCTGCCACAGGTAGTCGCCGGGATTGGTCAGCAGGCGGCGCAGTACCCGCTGCTGTCCGAGCAACGCCCCATCCGCGCCCGCAAGGTCGCCGGTAACGCCGGCCTGCAGGTCGGCGCCGAACTGGTGCCAAATGTCGGCCATGAACTCTCCAGTTCAGTCTTGTAGGTTCGGTGCAGAGACAGCACCGCCCTGCGGGTCCTGGTGGCTGTGCGCGTCGTAGGTGCGCCGCAGCCGGTCGAGGCTGCCGTGGCGGTCGTAGACATCGCCCGCGACATGCAGGTCGCCCTGCATCCGGATGCTGCCGTCGTTGCACAGCTTGACGAAACTGCCGCTGGCATGGACGAGCCAGAGCTCGCCCACCGGCGCCGCCACCGCGCGGGCGCCGTCGCTCCAAGCGCGGCCCACGATGACGCCGTGGTCGCTCTCGCCTTCCTGCGCCAGCACGAGCACTTGGTCGCCCGGTGCCGGCGGGCACGCCATGCCCCAGCCAGCGCCGACCCAGGCGCTCAGCACGGGCAGCCATCCAGTGACGACCCCTTCGGGCTGCAACGCCACCCGTGCGGCACTGCGCGCCGTGTCGACGCTGGTGACGATGCCGAACCGGGCCTGCCCTGCGCTGCGATCGAGTGCGGCGGCGTGCCCCTTCAGCGCGTTGAGGAAGCGTTCCATCAGAACGCCTCCAGGCCGGGCGAGGCGTTGCGCGCCCGCACGGTCTGGCGGAAGCCGTGCCGCGCGTCGATGCTGCGCGACACCTCGTCCACCCAATAGGTCTGGTCGAACGCGCTGCCGGTGCCCTCGACGCTCACCAGCATCCGCGCGTCGAGCAGCAGCTCGCCCGGCATCTCGGCCTCGACCACCCGCTCATGCCGCGACAACTGCGCCAACTTGCGTTGCGCCAACTGCAACGCCGCGTCGGGCAGCAGGTCGGGAACCACAAAACTGTAGCGCTGCACCGGCTCGCGCAAGCCACCCAGGCCCAGACCTCTGCGGCTGGCGCGCGCGGTTTGCGTAAAGCCCTTCGCAAGCCTGCTGTTCCAACTTTTAACCGTCACCTCGATGTCGCGCGCCAGCGTCAGCGCCCGCTCCAACCTCAGTCCGGTCACGTTGGCAGGCCCGGACGCGGTGCCGCAGGGCCTCAGTACCCCGCCGGGTGTCGTCGCTTGCGGTGGGCGGAAGAACAGCGTGTTGCCGCGCACCCAGACGTCGAACCCCTCGCGCCCGGCCAGCCCCACCAACAGGTCCCATTCAGTGCTGGAGCGACAAAACTGGTCGAGCGTGATGTGGTCGTGCTCGAGCTGCCAATAGCGGCCGACCGGTGTCGTGGTCGGCTGCACCTCGGCCGCCAGCCCGTGCCGCGCGGCCAGCAGAGCCGCGATCTCGCTTGACGTGCGGTTGGCGAACGTCTCCTGCGTGCGCGCCTCGATCAGCGCCGCCGTGCGGTCGCGCCCGTCGAGATGGGCCGTCCCGGCCACGGGATCGACCACAACCCGATCGACCAGGCCCTGCACCAAGCTGGTAAAACCGCCACCCGCGAAGCCGACCTGCACGTCGAGCGCACACTGTTCGAGCGCACCCCAGTACCCGGCGCCCATCGCCGGATCGGCCGTCAGCGAGACGGTGACATCGAAGCGGTCGGCGCCGTAATGGTTGGTGTTGACCACCCGCGCCGACAGCGCCCCGCGCACCGGCACGCCGTCGGCCAGCACCAGCAGGCGCGGCGCCCGTGCCACGCTACTGCCGGACAATCCCGCCTCCCGCGTTGGGGTCGACCGACGGCAACCGCAGCGTGGTAAGGCCGCTCAGCACGGGGTCGGTCAGCCCGTTCAACTGCGCCACCAGCACCCATTGCGTCGCATCGCCCAGCCAGTCGAGCGCCACGCGGAACAGGGTGCCGCCGGCAACCGTCACGGTGCGCATCGCTCAGCCCCCCTGATCGATGAAGCCGGCCTGCGCCCGCAGCGCGAAACCCCGCGCCGCCGCCAGTTGCGCCAGCGCGCCGGCGTTCGAGACGGCGGTGCCGACATCGCCCGCGTTCGCCATCGCCGCGCCGGCGACGGCCATCTGCCGCGCGATTCCAGCGTTGAGCCGGCCTAAGGCCAATACGCTCGCGGCCTGCGCCCCCGACCCGGCCAGGCCGAGCGCCGCGACGGCCCCGCTGGCATCGACGCCCGCGAAGCTGGCGGCGCTCGCGAGGTCGTCCAGCGCCAGGCCCACCACCGAGACCGCCGCCTGCGCCTGCGCCGCCGCGTCGTCCACCAGCACGGTGCAGGAGAGCCGGTACGGGATCCAGTTGGACCGCTCGTATTGGGCCTCGAACTCCGCGACGACGACGCTGAAGCTGAACGCGTCCCAAGCCAGGGTCCACACCGCGCCGTCGCTGCGCATCGTGTCCAGCAGCCGCGCGCGCAATGCCGCATCGGGGCCGCTGAAGGCGCCAGACCAGGCGATCGGGGCATCGTCACGGCCCATGGTGTCGATGATCCGCGCGCCGCCCGGCAGCGTGTGGACGACGATGCGCTGCCGGCCGCCGAAGCCGATCCGCGCCGGCACCTCGAACGTCTCGAAGGCGACGGGACCCATGACGAGGATCGCCATGCTCAGCGCCCCTGCAACGCGCCGGGCCAGGCGGCGCCCATCTGCGGGTCGAACGCCGTGCTGCCGGAACTGGGCCCGGAGACCCCGCGCGCCAGCATGTCCGCCATCCAGCGCCCGACCCGCGTGCCGTCAAGGAACACGTCGCCGTGCGTGGGACCGGCTTGGACGCCCACACCGGGCGTTTCGGGACGGCGCGCTGGCGGGGCCACGCCGGGCGACACCGCCCGCGCCATGGCGGCGGCTTCGCCGGGTAGCGTCGGAACCTGGCGGGCGCTCGGCGCCAAGGCTGGTGCCGCCTCCATGGCCGCGCTGGTGGTCGCCGCAGGTGCCACGATGGCCGGCAGCGCTTCACTGGAAGCCGTGACGCGTGTCGGCGTCCCAGGGACCGGAGGCAAGGGCGCGAACGCCGCGTAGTCGACCGGCATCGCCGGCGGCGCGACGGGCAGCATGGGTCGGCTCGGCGCGACGCTTGCCGGCAATGTCTGCGGCGGAGGCACCGAGGCTGCTTCGACCGTGACCATCGCCTTTGGCGGCACCGGCACAGGACGGATTGGGGCCGACGGCGGCAGGGCTGGCGGCGCGGATGGTTGTGCGGGCAACGGCTCCGGCTGCGCGATTGCGGCGGGTGCCGCCGGCGCCAGCGATTTCGCGGAGGGAACCGAAGTGCTGACCGACGCCGCCGCAGGCGTGGCCGAGATGGCAGCCATCCTTGCGAGAGGCGGAGTGGAAGTCGCTGCCGGCACCGGCGCAACAGGCGACGACGGCTCGGGGCGCGGGGCATCTTGCAACGACGCCGCAGGCACCGCTGTGGGCGTTTCGGACGTTGCCTCGACCACGGCTTGCGGCTTCGGAGCTGGCGGTGTCGGAGGCAGCACCGACGCGAGCTTGGGGAGCTGCCCGAAACCGCTTGCGACCACTTGCGACAGCATCGTCATCTCGCTCGTCGCCGCCGCGATCGCCGCCTCGGTGTCGCTCAGCAGCAACGCCAACCCGACCGCGCCCGGCCCATCCGGCGCGTTTTCCACGAGCGGCCCCTGGTTCATTGCAAGTTTTCCCAACCCATGGTGGTGAAGTCGAACACCCCGCCGTCGAGCGTGCCGAGGGCGATGACCCAGGCGGCGCGCTCATCCTCCGGCAGCGAGAAGGCGACGTCGAACGGCACCCCGTTCCGCACCAGGAACAGGCAATCCAGCAGATCGGGGTGCCGCATCAGTTTTTTGCCAACTCTCCGGTCGGCGCCTCGCTGGGCGGGCTCAACACCGCGGCGACCGCCGCGATGCCGTCGTCGCCCAACCGGGCCACAAGCGCCTCAACCTGCGCTTCCGACGCCGGCGCCGGCACCGGCACGTCGTCGATCGCGCTCACGCTGCACGCCAGCGTCGCCATGCCCATCCATCCGGCGTTGCCGACCAGCCCGGCGCCCGCCGCCTTGAACAGCCGCAGCCGGTCCAGCGCTCCCAGCCGGCGCACCGCCAGCGTACGGCCCTGCGCGTCGATCACGGCGACGACCGCCTCGGCCGCCGCGACCAGGCGCGACGAAGGAGTGTTTGTCACAGCCGGGTGCGGCGGGCAGCGAAGAATTCGAGTCGCTGCTTCACCGCCGCGTCGCCGCGCCAGCTTCCGGCCTGCGCCAGCTTGAGCACCACGCTGTCGAACTGGTAAGTGCTGGTGCTGCCGTCCCGCTCGGTCACGTATTGGTATAGCGTCGACAGCGCCAATGTGCCGCCGGCATAGTACTGCGCCTCGAGCCGCGCCACGAAGTCTTCCGTCGACGACGAGCCGCGCTCAAGGTCGAAAGCCCCGTCCCAGCCTTTCGGCAACTCCGCGGCAAGCTGCACGCCGTCGATGCGATCGACCCGCACCGCGGTGGTGAGCTGCCGGCACTCGAAGCCGGTGACATGCGACAAGTCGACTCGCCCGAACGGGCCGGTCAGCACCAGCTGGCAGTCGCGACCGACCGAAAAAGCGTTGCTCGCCATTGCTTTTTTCCTTTATGCCAAGAGCGAGCCGGCGGTGGAGGGCAGCGTCTGCCGCTGCACCTGCACGGTCTGGCCGCCCTCCATGTTGACGATGAACCGCTCGTTGATCGCCTGGTAGCGCACCTGCGCGTCGGACTGCACGTAGCCGAGCGAGGTGCGGCTACCGGGATTGTTGGAGACGTCGCAGATGACGCTGAACGGCAGGCTGCCGTCGGTGCTGCCGAGCAGTCCCTGCGACAGCATCGCCTGCAGGAACGAGAGCTGCGTGGCCCGGATGCGCCGGAACAGTTGCGCGTTGATGACCTGGCCCACGTACTGCCCCATGCCGGCGGCCAGGGTCGCCGCGATGTAATTGGTCAGGCGCGTGTAGTTGTCGCCGTTCGAGCCGGCGCTGCTGCTGGCGTTGTGCCCGCCGCGCACGCCCCAGAAGGCGCCCGCAGGCTGCGGGTTGGCGATGACGTCGATGCCGGCCTGCAGCAACGCCGACAGCTCGGCCGATGAGTACGTGCTGGCCTGCCCGCTGCCGGGCTGGCCCGACCGCTGGCTGGCAACCACCGCATACAGCGGCTTGTTCAGGCTGCTCTGCTCGGGCGAAAGATTAGCCAGCCGCCCCGCCACGAACCCCTGCGGGCTGACCAGCCGCAGCGTCGCGTTGGCTTGGTCGTTCCACCACAGCCAGTCACCGAACATCAACTTGGCGGCATAGGCGTCGAGCCCGGCCGACTGCTTGGTGAACACCGCGTTCGAGATGCTGTCCCCGGCCGGCCCGGTCAGGACCATGTAGAGACCCTCGGACAGCCCGAACTGCGCCTGAATCGTCCATTGCGTGCTGTCGTCGCTGTCAGCCAGCACGCCGATGCTGCAGCCCTGCCCGCGCAGCGCGTACATGCCGCGCCGCGCCAGGGTGTCGACGCCGACCAGCGTCGCGGCGGTGATGGCGCCGGCGCCGTCGGTGCCAGATGTTCCGTTTACAAAACTGATGCCGAAGGTGCTGGGCGCCACCGCCGTAGTACCCACGTTCACCGTCACGATCTGCGACGGGCCACGCTGCGGCCCTTGGCCCTGGTTGACCGCGGCGGCCATCGCCTGCCAGAAAGCGGCTCCCGTGCCAGCGAGGTTGTCGAACACCTCCGGCGCCAGGCCCGGCAGCGCCACCGTCAGGCGCCAAGAGCCGGCGCGGCTGCCGTTGCCGAGCACGACGCTGATCTGGTTGCCGAGGCTGCCGGTGTAGAGC
>CAXUHK010000164.1:0-8631 GCA_964250775.1 uncultured Acetobacteraceae bacterium
AATCAACGCCTTGATCGGAGCGGCTTGCTACGTCGCGTAGATGGCCAAAGTCGAGTTTAGAGACCGTTTGAGAATGGTTGTGGCGGCTCGGCTCGGTATGATTCAAGCTCCGGATGTGGACCCGAGAGAGCCGTGACCGAATGGCCGACATCGCGCGCAAGACCAAGCGCTATCCGTCTGACCTGACCGACGAGGACTGGGAGCGTGTCCAGCCCTTGCTTCCGAAGCTAGGGTGAGCAATTACGAATTAGGAGGTGCGTGAGCAGTTTAGGACCCCAGGAGCAGGCATCCTATTTGATAATCACGTTATGTGATCGATTTGTCGTCAGCACGACGATCACTATGACAAAACAGCCGTAGACCAAGCTCTGCGCCTGCGCGCTGATGCCGATCGCCTGGACCGCAATCGGGACGAACGCCACCGTCAGGGCGCCGAACACCACGTTGATCGGGTTTGTCAGCCCGCCCGATATCGCCGTTCCTCCAACGAGGGCGGCGGCGATGCCAGGTAGGAGCAGGTCGCTGCCGAGCCCGCTCGCCGACGCCGATCCCGCCTGGGCGACAATGCCGACGCCGGCCAATCCCCCCGAGAAGCCTGAAACGGCGAAGGCGAGAACCTTCAGCCATCGCGTCCGAACGGCCGAGAAGATGGCACCGGACTCGTTCTTGCCCATCGCGGTCATGCCCTGGCCCAAGCCCGTGTAGCGAAGTAGCGCCCAGTAGATGCCCGCCAACACGACGCCGAGCCAGAACGTCAGCGGCACGCCGAGCGGTCGCGTCTGATAGAGCGTGGTGACCAGCTCGCGGTTGTGGGTCACGTAGATTGTCTCCGACCCGCTGGTGACGAGCGTCGCCGCCCCGAGGATGCCGAGCGTGCCGAGCGTGAGCGCGAACGACGGCACCTGGGCGTAGGCGACGATCGCCCCGTTGACCGCCCCCAGCACGGTGACGACGACGAGCATGCCGAGCAGCGCGGCGACGCCGAACGTCGGCAGCGCCAGCGCCAGCAGGATCGCGCCGAACAGGCTGATCGCGGCGTTGGACAGGTCGATCGAGCCGATGTTCAACACCATCGCCTGCCCGAGTGCCACGAGCATGATCGGCGCGGCAGCCTCCGTGACGATCGAGATCCCGGTGCCATGAAGGTAGGCGGGATTGAGGACGGACACGATGAGGAGCGTCCCGGCGAAGACGAGGACGGGGCCCAACGCCTGCCACAGGCCGGTTCGCCGCGTCCGGGCGACCGCGACCGGGCGAAGTCTCCCCGCCAGGGGCGCCCCTAAGGCCGGGCCATGCGGGTCCGCTTCGCCTGCGGCGGGTCCGGCTGTGTCGCTCATATCATCTTCTCGAGTATGTCCTGGACGGTGAGGCCGTCGTCGATCGCAAGGTCATGGCGCGCGGTGACCTCGCCGTCCCGCATCACGACGATGTCGTCGGCGAACTCCAGCGCTTCCTCGATGGTGTCCGGGATGAGCACGACGGCGGCGCCTTTGTCGCAGGCCTGCCTGATCTGCGCGTTCACGGTCTCCGCCGCGCCCGGATCGAGGCCACGCAACGGGTGATCGAGCAGGAACACCTTGAGGTCGTCGGAATTGAGCCACTTGGCCAGCACGGCCTTCTGCTGGTTGCCCCCGGAGAACTCGATGAGCGGGCGGGAGATGTCGTTGGGGTGGATGTCCAGACGGTCGAACCAGGATTGCGCCAACCGGTCGCGCCGACGCGGACTGACGATCGGCCCGATCGCCGCCTCGCCGGGATGCGTGAGCGCGATGTTCCGCGCGGCCGAGAAGCCGCCGATCATTCCCTCGACCTTGCGTTCGGCGGGCACGTAGGCGAACCCGGCTTCGACAGCGCGCCAGATCGACCAGCGCGACGCTTGCCGTTTGCCAATCTGAATCGATCCGGACTGGTATGTCTCGGCGCCGAACAGGGCTCGCATCAGCGACCCGCTGCCCGAGCCGTTCGAGCCGACGAGCGCCACGATCTGCCCGGGATAGGCGGCGAACGACACGTCCCGGAAGTCTCCCGCGCGCGTCAGGCCGCGGACCTCGACGGCCGGCTGTCCCCGCTCGGGAGACCGGCCGCTGCGCTTGTGGGTGGCCTGAGCCACCCGGCCGACCATCGCCGCGAACAGCTCGTCCTTGGTGACGTCCCGCGTGCCCCGGTCGAGGATGAGCTCTCCGCCGCGCATCACCACGACCCGGTCGCAAATCCGCAGCACCTCGTCCAGCCGGTGCGAGACGAATATGACGCTCGCGAACGCCTTGAGATTACGGATCTCGCGCTCCAGAACAGCGGTTTCCTTGTGTTCCAGGACCGCCGTCGGTTCGTCGAGGACGATCAGCGGCGACCCGCCGGCGGACGGATCGATGCTGACCGCGCGTGAAATCTCCACCATCTGCCGATCGACGAAGGACAGGTCCCGCACGCGCGCCCTCGGGTCCAGCTTGACCCCGATCTGGTCGAGCGTCGCGGCGGCGCGTCGGTTGACGCGCGACGATCTGTGCAGACCGAACAGGCCGCCGCCTGCGGATCGGTGCTGATCGATGTTCTCCGCGACCGTCAGGTTGGTGAACAGCGACTGCTCCTGATGCACCACGCCGACGCCGGCGCGGAACGCATCACTCGGCCCACGGAAGTTGCACGGCTTGCCGTTGATCTCGATCCGACCCTCGCTCGGCGTGATGATGCCGGCGAGGACCTTCAGCAGCGTGGACTTGCCGGCCCCATTTTCGCCGATCAGCCCGACGACCTCGCCGCGCCGGATTTCGAGCGAGACGGACTTCACCGCCGAGACGGTTCCGAAGGTGCAGGTGACGTTCGTCATCCGCAGGACAGGAGGGGTGTCGACCGTCATTTCGCCACCAGCAGGCGGTCGCGCTGTGGCCACGCGACCGCGACGATCGCGATCACGAGGATCGCTCCGAACACGCCGGACTGATAGTCCGGATTGACGCCGGCCAGGACCAGCCCGTTGTTGAGGATGATCAGGAGGAACACGCCGAGGGCGGAGCGCAGCACGCCGCCTTCACCGCCGCTGAGTGCGGTGCCGCCGATGACGGCGGCGGGAATGACGGTGAATAGCTGGCCGGCGCCGACGCTCGGCGATCCCGAACCCAGCTCCAAGGTCGCCAGAACACCCGCCAGGGCGCTGAGGAACCCGGCGATCGTGAACGCCGCGATCTTGATGCGCGCGACCGGAAGCCCGTTGACGGTGGCCATCGGCTCGTTGTTGCCGACCGCCAGGATCCCGCGGCCCAGCCGCGTGAAGCCGGTCAGCGCGGCGCCGCAGGCGACGACGATCGCGGCCAGCCAGAACGCATTGGGCAGTCCGAGCGTCAGCCGGGTCGGCCATTGCGCCAGCGCGTCGTTGGTCAGGCTCGGCAGCAGCGAGTCGCCGTAGAGGACGGTGCCGACACCCAGGCCTACGTTCCACGTCCCGAGCGTGGCGACGAAGGAGGGCACCTTCAGCCGGGTGTAGATCACGCCGTTGAGGAAGCCCGCGAGCAGACCGACCCCGAGCGCGATCACCCATGCCAAGCCGCCCAGGTCGACACCGCCGCGGGCATTGGGAACCAGCAGGATCCACACCATCCCGGCGGCCCCCATCACCCCCTCGACCGACAGGTCGATGGAGCCGATGAGGATGACCAGGGTCGTGCCGACCACGATGACCAGAGGGACCGACGCCTGCACGAGGACGTTGCGGACGTTTCCGAGGCTCGCGAACCTGGGATTGATCAGCGAGAACACGATGACGACGACGGCCAGCATGGCGAGCCAGCTGGCCAGGCCCTTCAAGCCACCGGGCAGGAAGCGCCGCGTCATGATCTCGGCAGCTGTGCTGCCGCGTTGCGACCGCCGCGGCCGTCGCCGGCGTCGGGAGAGCTTGCCATGGCTTCGTCTCGCTGAGTGGGCATGTCGGCTCCAGAACTTGCCGGGGGGGGGGGGGGGGGGGGGGGGGGGGCGGGGCGGGGGGGGGGGGCCGGCCGGGCGGGGTTTGGGGGGGGGGTTGGCCGCCCCTTCCCGGGGCGGGCGGCCCGGTCCCCGGCGGGGCCCCCCGGCCCAGGCCCGTTACCTCAAGGCGTCGGCATTTGCTCGGGGCCGGCGCCGATCAGCTTCATCGGTGCGGCGTCCCAGGGACCCTTCTCGACCAGCAGGTCGACATATTTCGCCGGGCCGTCCGGCTCGTCGTACTTCAGGTACTGCTGGTAGTTCTGGGGCGTGACGCAGGCGAGCTGGAACAGACTCTCGCGCTTCTCGTGCGGCAGCCCGCTCAGGTCGATCTGCCCGGTCGCCGCCAGAAAGGCCGTATAGAGACCGACGGAGGAGGCCATGTAGCCGCGGTGGAACGTCTCGCCGACGATCGCATGCTCGCCTCGGCCAGACTTCAAGTCTGCCAGCGTCTCCGGATACAGGCCGTCGGAGGCGAACTTGACCTTGTTCAGCAGGCCGGCGTTGGCGAACGCCTGCATCGAGCCGATCTGCATCGCGTCATCGGCGCTCCACACGGCATTGATGTCGCTGCCATACTTGACGATCAAGTCCTTGGCGTTGCGGTTGGCCAGCTGCGGGTCCCAGTTCGACGGCCGGGCCTCCAGGATCTTGATCCCCGGATACTTCGCCTTCATCTCGGCGGTGAAGCCGGCGACACGGGTCTTGCTCGTCGTGCTGTCCTGCACGCCGGGCAGCATCACGACGTTGCCCTTGCCGTGCAGGGCGTCGCCGATCGCGTCGGCGCCGCAGCGGCCGGACTGGACGCCGGGGATTTTTTGGAAAGCGACGAAATTGTCGCCGGCGTTCCACGGCTTGTAGTCGGTCGGGTTGTTCCACCAGATCGTGACGTAGCCGCCGGACTGCGTGACCGCGTCGACGATGGTCGGCGCGTCCGAGCTCGCCACCGTGTTGACGAACATGATGACCTTCTTGCCGCCCGCGAGGATCGCCTGGATCTTGGAGATCTCGGTCTGCGACGAGCCGTTCGAGTTGACGACTTCAAGCGGGATGCCGAGCTTCTTGGACAGCGCCTGGGCGCCGGCGATGTTGGAGATCATGTAGGGATTGGTGGTGTTAATCACGGAGGCGACCATCACCAGGTCGCCTTTGGCGATCGGCGTCTGCGCGGCACCAGCGCCGCCGGGCACCGCGAGACAGGCGGCCATTGCCGCCGCGACCGCCACGGCGCCGGCCGCCTTCCGCCGCGTCCGACCACATGACGGCTTGGACTGATGCTGCATCGTAAGCTCCTCCTTGTTTGTAGACTTGTTTTGATGCTCGCCTACCGAAGATCGCGGAAGAACGTCCGCACATCGTCGACATAGATGTCCGGCACTTCGAGTGGCGCAAAGTGACCGCCGTCGGTATGGACGCGATACTGGCGAAGGTTGAAATACTTCTTGGTCCAGGTCAAAGGCGGCTTGTAGATCTCGCCGGGGTAAATCGACACTGCGGTCGGCACGGCCACGACCGGGAAACGGTCATGACTGGGCACCCAGGGGTTGCCGCGACACTCCCAATAGTAGCGGGACGACGTGCCGCCGGTTTCAGTCAGGAAGTACACCGCCGCCGTGGAGACGAGGTCCTCCTTGGGCCAGACGCGCTCGAACGCCGCGGTGCCGACGCCGCGCTCGGCCAGGCCCCAGAAATAGCGCTTCTCGGTGATCCAGGCGAGTTGGCCGGCCGGCGAGTCGGCCACCAGAGCCGCAAGCGTCTGCGGCTTGGTCAACTGCATCTCGCCGTACCCGCTCTCCCGCTCGACGAACAGCTTGCCGCGCTCGAACCAGCCTGCCTCCGCGTCGCTGTACTCGCTGGCCGCCGGCAGGCCGAGCGACGGGTCGTAGGCGATCCCGGCGGGCTGATCCGGATGCGCCGGCAGGTAATGACTCATTTGCGCCGGAAAATGCGTATACAGGCCGATCACATCGTCTTGGTATTTGTGACCGTGCTGCTGGGCGATCAGCGCGCCCCAGTCGCCGCCGGCGGTCGCGTACCTCTCATAGCCGAGCACGCTCTTCATCAGCGTGTTCTCGAGATCCGCCGTGTGCCAGAAGTTCCAGCCGGTGGCGCGCAGCGGCGACGAGAAACCGTAGCCGGGCAACGAGATCAGGACGACGTCGAAGCTGTCGTCGGCGGACCCGCCGAACGCTTCCGGATCCGTCAGCGGCCCGATGATCTTGCGCAGGTCCCAGAACGTCCACGGCCACCCATGATGCAGCAGCAGCGGCATCGGGTTGCGGCCCTTGCCGCGCACATGGATGAAGTGCAGCGGGACGCCCATCAGGTCGACCTTGAACTGCGGCAGCTGGTTCATGCGGCGCTCGACGTCGCGCCAGTCGTAGGTGTTGATCCAGTAGTCCACCAACTCGCGGTGATAGGCCGTGTTGTAGCCATAGCGCCAGTCATCGTTGGCGAAGTCGTCCGGAAACCGCGTCCGCTTCAGACGCGCCATCAAATCGTCGAGCTGCGCATCAGGTATGTGGATCGTGAACGGACTGGCTTCATGTTTCGACGACACGTTATGGACGCTCCCCACCAATAGAATGGATGTGTTACAAACCCATGAGGCGGCTATCGGTCGAGATGGCGCATAACGTCCTTGATCAACGGCCAGACACGCGCGGCCGATGTGTGGTCCATATGCTCCTTGGGCGAGTGCAGGTCGTGCAGGTTCGTGCCGATGCCGATGGTGTCGAGGCCGTCGATGCGCTGCGTGAACATGCCCAGCTCGAGGCTGCACACGGAGACCAGCACGTCGGGCGATCCGCCCATGGTACGCTCGTAACTCGTCCTCGCCACTTCGAGCATGTAAGACTTGGGGTTCCAGGGAAACTCAGGCGCGTCGAGCCCGATCCGCTGGGCGCGGACGCCGTCGCCCGCCATGTCGGCCACCAGCATCATCTGATCCAGGACCGCGTGCTTGCGCGAGGTCACCGCACTGGTGATGGTGGAGACGATCTCGACGCCCTGATCGGTCGTCACCATGAGGCCGATGTTGTTCGAGGTCTCCCAGTTTCCGGGCACGTTGAGGTTCTGGCTTTGGATGCCGTTGGGAAGCAGCGCGATGGTCTGGATGAGACGCGCCGACGCGCGCCGGGAGAACACGCGCTCGACCCGGCTTGCCGGCCGCGTCGTCTCGATGCGCAGACCGGGATCGGCAATGCCGAACTCACGCTTGAGATCGGCGGCCAGCGCCGCCACCGCGCGCTCGATGGCGTCGGCCTGGTCGGGCCGGACCCAGAGCGTGGCCCGGGCCTCCGCCGGGATGACGTTGTTTTGCACCCCGCCCGAAACCGTCGCGATCTGCACGTCCCCGGCCTGCGTCGCCGTCCTGAGCAGGCGTCCCAGCAGCACGATCGCGTTTGCCCGGTCGAGGTGGATATCGAACTCGCAATGGCCGCCGAGCAGGCCGCGGATATCCAAGACGAGCGGCGCACGATTCGCCGCCGCCGGCTCCCATTCAGCGTCGATGTCGATGCGGCAGGAGACATCGCCGGAGCAGCCGGCCAGCAACTGCTTGTCATCGATCCAGTTGAAATCAATCATCCGCTTGCCGGACAGCAGCTTCAGGTCCACGCCGTCGCCGCCGACCTTGCCCATCTCCTCCATGGCGGTCATCACGCATTCCAGTGGCGGGTGCGCGATGTCCTTGGAATCGAGCAAGGTCAGCATGTAGGCGATACCAAGCCCGTTGTCGGCGCCAAGCGTCGTGCCTTCCGCCCGGATGAAGTCGCCGTCCACCTTGAGCTTCACGCCCTCAGTGGCGAAGTCGTGGGTCACACCATCGGCAACCTTGCAAACCATATCGATGTGACCGTGCAGGATGACGGTCGGCGCGTTCTCGTATCCCGGCGTGCCGGGCTTCTTCACGATGATGTTCTGAAGCGCGTCGCGGTAATGTTGCAGTCCGCGGCTCGCGGCGAAGTCTGCGATGTAGTTCGTGGCCGCGGTCTCGTTGCGCGAGCCGCGGTACCGCCGGCTGAGCTCCTCGAAGAAGAACATGACTTCCCGAGGTTCGACATTTTCCAGTACCCGCATCGTCATCTTCCGGTTACGTTTTGAAGCTGGCCCCGCCAGTGACACAGGAAAGCGCCCGGTCTACTGGGCGGATTGGTCGTTGGCGGGTCAGGCGGCGCCTCCCGCTCGGCATCGCGTCACACGATCGGCCATGCATCTCTTCTGAGACCTCACCGTGCGCGTCCCGTTCCGGCTGACGCTTGTGTGCAGTGTGCCAAGAGGAGTGATGGCAGAGCGGACCCCAATCGGCGGCCTGCTCGTCGCGACAGCTTGTGTGCGCCGCTGTGGATCCAGCATCGTACCGCGGGAATTATCATCCCCATTACCTCCCCGTGCCACAGTCAGATTGGCGCAAATGACCGGCCTTTGCACGATCGTGTCACCTGTCGCGGGTTGGACGCAAGAGGAAAACTTGCGACCTGCACGCAGCGGCCGCGACTTCCATGACCGTCTCGGTTTGGTAGGTGATTCCATCATGTGCGGCCGTGCGCCGGCCGCGACCGCAGCCAGTCGCTGTGGAGCAACCGGGTCAAAAGCCTGACTCCAACGGTGCTGCCTTTGAAAGATAGGGTGATTGGGGTTTCTCCCCGGTGATCCGGTGGCTGCTCCTATCAGGAT
>CAXUHK010000165.1:0-8593 GCA_964250775.1 uncultured Acetobacteraceae bacterium
GATCAAGCCCGGCGGCGCCAGCGGCAACCAGCCGCCGGCGGCGGCGCCCAGCCAGACCACCCCCGCGATCGGCGCCAACGGCGCCACCACCAGCACGGCGACGCCGCAGATGGCGCCCGGCAGCAGCGTGCCCGGGGCGGCGAAATAACGCTGCGTGCCAGGCGTCCCCGTCAGTGACGCGCTGATCGCGGCGGCGGAGGAGGCCGCCGATGTCGCCGCGGCCGCGATCCGGCCGCTGTTCCGCTCCGGCCTCGCCAGCGACCTGAAGGCCGACGCGAGCCCGGTCACCATCGCCGACCGCACCGCCGAGCAGGCGATGCGCGCGGTCCTCGGCACCCGCTTCCCCACGCACGGCATCCTGGGCGAGGAGTTCGGGTCGCAGCACCCCGACGCCGAGTGGCGCTGGGTGCTCGACCCGATCGATGGCACCCGCGCCTTCATCACCGGCCGGCCGCTGTTCGGCACCCTGGTCAGCCTGTTGCACGAGGGCGTGCCGGTGCTGGGCCTGATCGACCAGCCGGTGACGGGCGAGCGCTGGCTGGGCGTCGCCGGCCGCCGGACCAGCTTCCGCGGCCCGCTCGGCGGCGGCGCCGGAGCGCGGGCGTGCGCCAGCCTCGACGCGGCGGAGCTTTCCTGCACGTCACCGGAGATGTTCTCACCCGACGAGCAGGCGCGCTGGCACCGGCTGGCGCGGGCGACGCGGCGGCGCACCTTCGGCGGCGATTGCTACGCCTACGGCCTGCTGGCGCTGGGGCAGATCGACGTCATCGCCGAGGCGGACCTCAAGCTCTGGGACTGGGCGGCGCTGCTGCCGGTGGTCGAGGGCGCCGGCGGGCGCATGACCGATTGGGAAGGCCAGCCATTGCGCGACGGCGGCGGCAAGCATCGGGTGCTGACGGTGGGCGACCCGGCGCTGCTGGCCCCGGCGGTCGCGCTGTTGGCGGAGTAGGAATTGCGATGCGCGGACTAGTCCTCACGGTGGCGTTGCTGCTGCTTGCCCCGACTGCCCGCGCCGACGTCGCGGTGGCCAAGAGCGAGAGCCTGGCCCTGGTCGGCACCCCTGCGCTGCCGGCCGGGTTCAAGAACTTCCCCTGGGTCAACCCGGACGCGCCCAAGGGCGGCGAGGTGGCGCTGGGCGCCGTGGGCACCTACGACAGCTTCAACCCGTTCATCATCCGCGGCACGCCGAACCCGCTGGCCGGCGTGTTCGAGAGCCTGATGGTGCCCAACGACGACGAACCCTCGGCCTCGTACGGCCTGCTGGCGCAGACCGTCGAGGTGCCGGCCGACCGCTCCTGGGTGGCGTTCGACCTGCGGCCCGAGGCGCGGTTCAACGACGGCACGCCGGTCACGGCGCAGGACGTCGCCTGGACCTTCAACACCCTGCGCGACCAGGGCCGGCCGCAATACCGGCAGTATTACGCGGGCGTCGACCACGTCGAGGTCGACGGCGCGCGCCGCGCGGTGTTCCGCTTCAAGCCCGGCGACAACCGCGAGCTGCCGTCGATCCTGGGCGAGCTGCAGGTGCTGCCGGAACACTGGTGGAAGGGGCGCGACTTCACCGCCCCGCTGACCGAGCCGCCGCTCGGCTCCGGCCCGTACCGCGTCGGCGGCTTCACCTTCGGCCGCACGCTGACGTTGGAGCGGGTGCCGGACTATTGGGGCCGCGACACACCGACCCGCAAGGGGATGTTCAACTTCGACCGCCTGCGCACCGAGTACTTTCGTGACCCGACGGTGGCGTTCGAGGCGTTCAAGGCCGGACAGGCCGACCTGCGCCGTGAGAACGCCTCGAAGGTGTGGTCCACCGGCTACGAGTTCCCGGCGGTCAAGCAGGGCCAAGTGATCCGCGCCACGTTGCCGCAGCATCTGCCGACCGGGATGCAGGGCTTCGCCATGAACACCCGCCGCCCGATGTTCGCCAACCGGCTGACGCGCGAAGGCTTGGCGCAGGCGTTCGACTTCGAGTGGACCAACAAGAACCTGTTCTTCGGCCTGTATGCCCGCACCAGCAGCTATTTCAGCGGCAGCGACTTCGCCGCCTCCGGCCTGCCCGGCCCCGACGAGCTGGCGCTGCTGCAGCCGTTCCGTGACAAGCTGCCGCCCGAGCTGTTCACCAAACCGTTCACGCTCCCCGTCACCGACGCCTCCGGCAACAACCGCGATGGCCTCCGCCGCGCCCTCGCGTTGTTGAAGGAGGGCGGCTGGACGATCCAGGGCCGTCGGATGGTCAACGCCCAGGGCCAGCAGATGCGCTTCGAGATCCTGCTCAGCGACCCGGCGTTCGAGCGCGTCACGCTGCCCTACGCCGACCAGCTCCGCCGCCTCGGCATCGACGTTTCGGTGCGCACCGTCGACCCGTCGCAGTACCAGCACCGGCTGGACAACTTCGACTTCGACATGACGGTCGACGTGTTCGGCGAGAGCGACAGTCCCGGCAACGAGCAGTTCGACTTCTGGAGCTGCGCCGCGCGCGACGCCATCGGCAGCAGCAACGCCATGGGCATCTGCGACCCGGCGGTGGACGCGCTGATCCGTAAAATCGTGAGCGCGCGCGACAAGCCGCAGCTCGTCGCAGCGACGCGGGCGCTGGACCGGGTGCTGCTGTGGAGCTGGTACATGGTGCCGAACTGGCACCTGGATGCGGTGTGGGTCGCCTATTGGGACCGCTTCGGCCAGCCGGGCAAGCCGGTGCGCACCGGGTTCGAGTTCAACAGCTGGTGGATCGACCCCGCCCGCGCCGCCAAGATCGACGCCATCCGGGCGCACCGTTAGCCGATGGGCGCCTACCTGCTGCGGCGGCTGCTGCTGATCGTGCCCACGCTGTTCGGCATCATCGCCATCAACTTCGCCGTGGTGCAGCTGGCCCCCGGCGGCCCGGTCGAGCAGATGATGGCGCAGTTGAAGGGCAAGGGCGACGTCACCTCGCGCATCACCGGCGGCGGCGGCAGTGAGGTCGCCGAGGCGGCGCAGCCGGGCGGCTATCGCGGCCAGCGCGGCCTCGACCCGGTGCTGGTGCAGCGCATCAAGGTGATGTTCGGCTTCGACAAGCCGCCGCTGACCCGGTTCGGCATCATGCTGAAGAACTACCTGCAACTCGACTTCGGCCGCAGCTTCTTCCGCGACGCGCCGGTGCTCGCCCTGATCGGGCAGAAGCTCCCGGTCTCGATCTCGCTCGGCCTGTGGTCGACGCTGCTCGTGTACCTCGTGTCGATCCCGCTCGGCATCGCCAAGGCGGTGCGCAACGGCACGCGGTTCGACGTCGCCAGTTCGACCGCGATCCTGGTCGGCTACGCGATCCCGAGCTTCCTGCTGGCGATCCTGCTGATCGTGCTGCTGGCCGGCGGCAGCTACGCGCAGTGGTTCCCGCTGCGCGGCCTGACCAGCCCCGGCGCCGAGCACTGGGCCTGGCCCGCGCGCGTCGCCGACTACGCCTGGCACCTCGTGCTACCCACCATCGCCATGGTGGTGGGCGGGTTCGCGACGCTCACGCAACTGACCAAGAACTGCTTCCTGGAGGAGATCAGGAAGCAGTACGTGCTGACCGCGCGCGCCAAGGGGGCGGGCGAGCGGCGGGTGCTGTACCGGCACATCTTCCGCAATGCCATGCTGCTCATCATCGCGGGCTTCCCGGCGGCGTTCATCGGCATCCTGTTCACCTCCTCGCTCTTGATCGAGATCGTCTTTTCGCTGCCCGGCCTTGGCCTGATGGGGTTCGAGGCGGCGATCCAGCGCGACTACCCGATCATCTTCGGCACGCTCTACATGTTCACCCTGCTCGGGCTGGTGATGCAGATCGTGGGCGACCTGATGTACACCGCGGTCGACCCGCGCATCGACTTCTCGGCGCGCAACTGATGACGCCGATCATGCGGCGGCGGATCACGCTGTTCCGCTCGCGACGGCGGGCGGTCTGGTCACTGCGGGTCTTCTCCGCGCTGTTCCTGGTCTGCCTGTTCGCCGAGTTCGTCGCCAACGACCGGCCGCTGCTGATCCGCTACGACGGCCACTGGTTCTGCCCGGTGCTGGCCGACTACAGCGAGGATGCGTTCGGCCCCGACTTCCTGCCGATCGGCGCCGACTACACCGACCCGGACCTCAAGGCGGCGATCCGCGCCAAAGGCTGGATGCTGTGGCCGGCGGTGCCGTTCAGCTTTGACGCTCCCGTCAAGGGACTGCCGGTGCCGGCCCCTGCCCCGCCCTCCTTACGCAACCCGCTCGGCACCGACGACCAGGCGCGCGACGTGCTGGCGCGGGTGATCTACGGCTTCCGCATCTCGGTGCTGTTCGGCTTCACCCTGACCATCATCGCCTCGGCCATCGGCATCGCGGCCGGCGCGGTGCAGGGCTTCTACGGCGGCCTCACCGATTTGCTGTTCCAGCGCTTCATCGAGATCTGGTCCGGGATGCCGCAGCTCTACATGCTCATCATCCTGGCCAGCGTGATCGCGCCCGGGTTCTGGGTGCTGCTCATCTTCCTGCTGCTGTTCAGTTGGATGTCGCTGACCGGGGTCGTGCGCGCCGAGTTCCTGCGCGGGCGCAACCTCGACTACGTGCGGGCGGCGCAGGCGCTGGGGGTGCGCGACGCGGCGGTGATGTGGCGGCACATCCTGCCCAACGCTATGGTCGCCACCATGACGTTCCTGCCGTTCACCCTGTCCGGGTCGGTGGCGATCCTGTCCAGCCTCGACTTCCTGGGCTTCGGCCTGCCGCCCGGCTCGCCGTCGCTGGGCGAGCTGGTCAACCAGGCCAAGGACAACCTCCAGGCGCCGTGGCTCGGCTTCAGCGCGTTCTTCGTGCTGGGCGGCATCCTGGCGCTGCTGATCTTCATCGGCGAGGCGGTGCGCGACACCTTCGACCCAAGGCAACTGTAGTGACGGCGCTGGTGGAGGTGTCCGGCCTGAACGTCGCGTTCGGCGCGCGCCGGGTGGTCGAGGGCGCGTCGTTCACGCTCGACCGTGGCGAGACGCTGGCGCTGGTGGGCGAGAGCGGCTCCGGCAAGTCGAGCATCGCGCTCGCCCTGTTGCGGCTGTTGGCGCCGGGAGCGGTGACGACCGGCCGGGCCACGCTCGACGGGGTGGACGTGCTGGGCGCACCGGAACGGGCGATGCGGCGGCTGCGCGGCGGCGTCGCCGGCATGGTGTTCCAGGAACCGATGACCAGCCTCAACCCGCTGACCCGGATCGGTCGCCAGGTCGCCGAGGCGGTGACGCTGCACACGCCGCTGTCGGGGGCAGCCTTGCGCGCGCGGGTGCTGGCGCTGCTGGGCCAGGCCGGGTTCGCCGACGCGGCGGGACGGCTGGAGGCGTTCGCGCACCAACTCTCGGGCGGGCAGCGGCAGCGGGTGATGATCGCCATGGCGCTGGCCAACGACCCGGCGCTGCTGATCGCCGACGAGCCGACCACGGCGCTCGACGTCACCATCCAGGCGCAGATCCTGGCCCTGCTGGCCGAGCAGAAGGCGGCGCGCGGCCTCGCCATGCTGCTGATCTGCCACGACCTCGCCATCGTGCGCCGCTACGCCGACCAGGTTTGCGTGATGAAGGACGGCCGCGTGGTCGAGCAAGGCGCGGTCGCCGAGGTGTTCGCCCGGCCGCAGCACCCGTACACGCGCCTGCTGCTCGCCGCCGAGCCCAAGGGCCACGCGCCCAAGTTGCCGGCGGGCGCGCCGGTGGTGCTGGAGGCGCGCGACGTCGTGGTTCACTTCGCCATCCGCCGCGGCCTGCTGCGCCGCCAGGTGGGCGCGGTGCGGGCGGTGGACGGCGTCTCGTTCGACATCCGCGCCGGCGAGACGCTGGGCCTGGTCGGCGAGAGCGGCTCGGGCAAATCGACGCTCGGCCTCGCGGTGCTGCGCCTGTTGCCGGCATTGGGGCGCATCCGCTTCGACGGCATCGACCTCGCGACGCTCGACGCCGCCGCCCTGCGGCGCCGGCGGGCGCGGATGCAGGTGGTGTTCCAGGACCCGTACGGCAGCCTGTCGCCGCGCCTGCCGGTGGCCGACATCGTGGCCGAGGGGCTCTCCGTCCACGCCCGGGCGCTGTCCGCGACCGAGCGCGCCAAGCGCGTCGCGGCGGCGTTGGACGAGGTGGGCCTGCCCGCCGATGCCGGGCCGCGCTACCCGCACGAGTTCAGCGGCGGCCAGCGCCAGCGCATCGCCATCGCCAGGGCACTGATCCTGCAGCCTCGCCTGATCGTGCTCGACGAGCCGACCAGCGCCCTCGACATGTCGGTGCAGGCGCAGATCGTGGAACTGCTGCGGGCGTTGCAGGCGCGGCACGGCCTCGCCTACCTGTTCATCAGCCACGACCTCAAGGTGGTGCGGGCGCTGGCGCACCGGATCATGGTGCTGCGCGCCGGCCGCGTGGTCGAGGAAGGGCCGGCCGCCGAGGTGGTGGCGGCGCCGCAGCAGGCCTACACCCGCGCCCTGATGGACGCGGCGTTCGGCCTGCGGGCCGACCGGGAAGGCGTCATCGCCGCCTGAACCGCGGCGGGACGGCGGCGCGCCGCATGAGGCGGCGGAATAACGCCGCTTTGGCTTGTTTCGCGCGGGCGACCCAACTAACTGAACCGCCATGAGCATCGAAGACATCTTCCCCGAACCCGAACCGGCCGCCGCCGCGACGTCCGACGAGGTGATGGACGCGGCCCGGGCCCGCATCGCCGAGCTGGAGGCCGAACGCGACGATTTCCGCGAGCGCTGGATGCGGTCGGAGGCCGAGATCGCCAATGTCCGCGCCCGTGCCAAGCGCGACGTCGACGAGACCAGGCAGTACGCGGTGCAGAAGTTCTCCCGCGACGTGGCCGAGGCCGCCGACAACCTGAAGCGCGGCATCGACAGCCTGCCCGCGGCCCGGCCCGACGAGCCGGAGATCGTGGCCCGGATGCGCGACGGCTTCGAGGGCGTCGAGCGGGCGTTCGTGGCGCTGCTGGAACGGCACGGCATCGTCCGCGTCGACCCGACCGGCGCCGCGTTCGACCCCAATTTGCATCAGGCGATGGCCGAGCAGGAGAGCGCCGAGCATCCGCCCGGCACCGTGATGCAGGCCTGGACTCCGGCCTGGACGCTCAACGGCCGGCTGCTGCGGCCGGCCATGGTCGTGGTGGCCAAGGCGGCGGCACAACCGGCTCCGGCGGCCCCGATGCCCAACATGGGCGACCGCCTGGACACGACCGCGTAACAATCGTTGCCAATTCGTCGGCCGCCTGGGTCTTGCTCACGCGGCCTTGGCTGAACATATCCTCCCCTGACTTATCACCCGTGGGGATCGCGACGGTGCCTCGGGCCGTCCCGCATCCGCTGCAAAGGAGCATCGCATGAGCAAGGTCATCGGCATCGACCTGGGCACCACCAATAGCTGCGTCGCGATCATGGAGGGCAAGGACGTCCGCGTGATCGAGAACAGCGAGGGCGCACGCACTACCCCGAGCATCGTCGCCATCAGCGACAGCGGCGAGCGGCTGGTCGGCCAATCGGCCAAGCGCCAGGCCGTCACCAACCCGACCAACACCCTCTATGCGGTGAAGCGCCTGATCGGCCGCCGCTTCGAGGACCCGTTGGTGGCCAAGGACAAGGGCATGGTGCCGTACGGCATCGTCAAGGGCGACAACGGCGACGCCTGGGTCGAGGCGCGCGGCGAGAAGTACGCGCCGAGCCAGATCGCGGCGTTCGTGCTGGGCAAGATGAAGGAGACCGCCGAGGCCTATCTCGGCGAGAAGGTGACGCAGGCGGTCATCACCGTGCCGGCCTACTTCAACGACAGCCAGCGCCAGGCGACCAAGGACGCCGGCCGCATCGCCGGCCTGGAAGTGTTGCGCATCATCAACGAGCCGACCGCGGCGGCGCTGGCCTACGGCATGGACAAGAAGAAGTCCGGCACCGTGGCTGTGTACGACCTCGGCGGCGGCACGTTCGACATCTCGGTGCTCGAGATCGGCGACGGCGTGTTCGAGGTGAAGTCGACCAACGGCGACACCTTCCTCGGCGGCGAGGACTTCGACCTGCGCGTCATCGACTACCTGGCCGACGAGTTCAAGCGCGACCAGGGCATCGACCTGCGCCGCGACAAGCTGGCGTTGCAGCGGCTCAAGGAAGCGGCCGAGAAGGCCAAGATCGAGCTGTCCTCTTCCAAGGAAACCGAGATCAACCTGCCGTTCATCACCGCCGACGCCTCCGGGCCGAAGCACCTGGTAATGAAGCTGACGCGGGCGAAGCTGGAGAGCCTGGTGGACGACCTGGTGACGCGCACCATGGAGCCGTGCCGCGCGGCGCTGAAGGACGCCGGTGTGACGGCGGCCGAGATCGACGAGGTCATCCTGGTCGGCGGCATGACCCGGATGCCCAAGGTGATCGAGGCGGTGAAGCAGTTCTTCGGCAAGGAGCCGGCCCGCAACGTCAACCCCGACGAGGTGGTGGCGATCGGCGCCGCGGTGCAGGGCGCGGTGCTGAAGGGCGATGTCAAGGACGTGCTGCTGCTCGACGTGACGCCGCTGAGCCTCGGCATCGAGACGCTGGGCGGCGTGTTCACCCGGCTGATCGAGCGCAACACCACGATCCCGACCAAGAAGAGCCAGGTGTTCTCGACCGCCGACGACA
>CAXUHK010000166.1:0-8531 GCA_964250775.1 uncultured Acetobacteraceae bacterium
AGCATGGGCACGCCCGTGCTTGACTATGACTTCATGCGCAACGCCTTCGCGGCGGCGGGCGTGGTGGCGTTGCTCTCCGGAGCCGTCGGGTATTTCCTGGTACTGCGCGGCCAGACCTTCGCCGGCCACGCGCTGGCCCATGTCGGCTTCACCGGCGCCACCGGGGCGTCGCTGCTGGGCCTGGCGCCGCTATGGGGCCTGGTGCTGATGACGCTGGCGGCCGGCATCGGCATGGGCCTGATGGGCGAGCGGCTGGCGCAGCGCGACGTCGCGGTCGGCATGGTGCTGGCGCTGTCGCTGGGCTTCGGCCTGCTGTTCCTGCACTTCTTCACCGCCTTCGCGACCCAGGCGACGGCGCTGCTGTTCGGCAACGTGCTGGCGGTCGACGCCGGCACTGTCTGGACGCTGCTGGCGCTGGGCGTGGCGGCGCTGGCGGCGCTGGCGGCGATCTCCCGGCCGCTGCTGTTCGCCAGCCTGCAGCCGGAGCTGGCCGAGGCGCGCGGCGTTTCGCTGCGGCGGTATTCGGTGCTGTTCCTGGCGATCACGGCCCTGTCGGTGGCGGAGTGCGCGCAGATCGTGGGCGTGCTGCTGGTGTTCACGCTGATGGTGGCCCCCGCCGCCACGGCGCAGCGCCTGACCGGCGGCGTGGGCGCCGGCGTGCTGCTCTCGGCGGCGCTGGCGCTGGCCGCTTCCTGGCTCGGCATCGCGCTTGCCTTCTACACCGATTGGCCGAGCAGCTTCTGGATCACCGTCCTGAGTGTGGCGGCCTACCTGCTCGCTGGCCTGCCATGGTCCGCCCGGACCCGGCGTGCCGGTTGAGCCGCCCCGGTCGCGGCATCACGGTTCAGGCGGGATGCGAGCAGGTGGCGCAGGTGCCTTCGAGCTCGATCACGGCGTTGCCGGGATGAAACCCCTCGCGCTTGGCGGCGCGTTCGAGCGCGTTGGAGACGGCGCGGTCCTCGATCTCGGCCACGGTGCCGCAGCGGCGGCAGATCAGGAACTGCACCGGGGTGAGGTGGTGGTGGCTGGCCTCGACACAGGGGATGAACGCGTTCAGACGCTCGACCTTGTGGATCAGCCGCTGCTCGATCAGGAAGTCCAGCGCCCGGTAGATGGTGGGGGGCGCCGCGCCCTTGCGGGTCCGCTTGAGGCGGTCGAGGAGCTGGTAGGCGGTCGAGGGTCCGTCAGCCTCCAGCACCAGGGCCAGGACGTGGCGGCGCAGCTCGGTCATCTGGGCGCCCTGTCGCGCGCAGGCCTGCGCCGCGGCGTCCAGTTGCGCCGCGATGGCGGCAGGCGGCACGCTCATGGATCGGCCTCTACCAAGAGTGGAATGTGCTGCATTATAGCATCCCGGATGGGCCTGCCAGGAGAGCTTTCGCCCGCCGCGCCCGGTCGCGCGGAACTTGCCCGGCAGGGCCCTGAGTTCCGCCATGGCTTCGGCCCGCACGCACCGGATCGGGTCGTGTGACATCTCGCGGTGTCGACCTGCTCGCGGATCGGCGCGTGCGGCACGAGTGGAGGAAGGCCCTCGCCTCGACGTGGTAGTTCAGGGCGTATCGTCGCTCAGGATGGCCGACGGCGACGGCGAGGGGTCTTCGCGGCCACGATCTTGAGCGGTCGGCGCCGTCCCGGCGACGAACCAACTGGCCAGGAAATCGAGGAAAGCCCGCGCCGTGGCCGGCATCAACGTTCGATGCGGCCACAGGGCGTGCAGCGGGAGGGACCGCTCGCGCCACTCCGGCAAGACATGCACGAGGTGCCCGGCCGCCAGGCTGTGCTCGAGCACGAATGACGGGGCCAGGAGAATGCCGCGGCTGAGCAGGGCAAGATCCAGGAGAAAACCCACGTCCGACGCGCGGATGCGCCCGTCGACGGCGACGCTCTCCCTCGTGCCGGCAGGCCCCGTGAAGGACCAGCGCGTCGGCGCGCGCGTCTGGGTGTAGATCAGGGCTTGATGAGCGGCGAGGTCCCGCGGCCGTTCCGGCGCCGGGTGGCTCGACAGGTAGGCCGGCGATGCCACGAGGACCAGCGAGAAGCTCGCGAGGCGCCGGGCGACCAGGCCGGAGGGCGGAAGCTCGCCAAGTCGGATCGCCAGGTCGATGTTTTCCGCCAGCAAGTCGACCGATCGTTCCGAAAGGTCGACGTCGACGCCAACGCCGGGGTGGCGGCCAAGGAAAGCGGCGATGGCCGGTGCCAGCAGCGCGGTCCCGAACGCCAGCGGCGTGGCGATGCGCAGGCGACCGGCGGGCTCCGCCTGCCGGGAACCCGCCTCCGCCTCGGCGAGGGCGATCTCGTCCAGCGCGGCGACGCAGCGGTCGTAATACGCGCGTCCCGTGTCGGTCAGGCTCAAGCGGCGCGTCGTGCGTTGCAGGAGCCGCACGCCGAGGCGCCCTTCCAACGCCTTGAGGTGCTGCCCGGCCATCTCCGGCGAGAGATCCAATGCCCGGGCCGCCGCCGCGAGGCTGCCGAGCTCGACCGCCCGGCGGAACACCGTCATGCCGACCAGCTTGTCTAACGCCATTCCGAACCCTGCGCTCGGGATGAGCCTAATGGAACGGGGATTATCGGACCGTGACCCAAGGCGCATCTCCTGGCTGCGGTCAGGATGGAGTTCGACGGATGACGCTGCGCACGATTGAGGCCACGGGCGCCAGGCTTACCGCGGCGGACACCGGGGCCGGCGACATGGCCCTGGTTTTCCTACACTACTGGGGCGGTTCGGCGCGCACGTGGGATCCGGTGATCGCGCGGCTTCCGGCCTCGGTGCGCAGCGTCGCCCTGAACCAGCGCGGCTGGGGCGGCTCGGTCGCGACCGGCGAGCGCTATGACCTGGACGCGCTGGCCGACGACGTGGCGGCGGTGGTGGAGGCGCTGGCGATCCGGCGCGTCGTCGTCGTCGGGCACTCGATGGGCGGCAAGGTCGCGCAGATCGTTGCCGGTCGCCGGCCTGCCGGCCTCGAAGGCCTGGTGCTGGTGGCGCCGGCGCCACCGACGCCGATGCAGGTGCCGGAGGAGGCCCGCGCCGGGATGCTCGCGTCCTACCAGTCGCGGGAAGGTGTCCTGCAGGCTCTCGGCGTGCTGGCCGGCTCACCGCTGCCGCACGCCCTACGCGAGCAGGTGATCGAGGACACGCTGCGCGGCGAGGCGGGAGCCAAGCGGGCCTGGACCGAGCGCGGCATGACGCAGGACGTCAGCGCCGGGCTGCAGGGCGTCACGCTGCCGGTGGACGTGCTGGTGGGCGAGCGCGATCAGGTCGAGCGTGAGGCGGTCCTGCGTCCGGCGCTAACGCGCCTCATGCCGCAGGCGACCTTCACCATCTTACCCGCGACGGGACACCTGGTGCCGCTGGAGGCACCCGAGCCGATAGCCTTGGCTTGCGAGCGTATGCTGTCGGCGCTTTCGGCGTCGTGATCCAGAGCCTGTGCCGATCCGCCTTGCCGCTCGCCGCGTGAGGCTGAAGATGGTCCGGATATCATCGTGGAGGATGTCATGTCCCAGCAGTTCAAGGTCGCCGCGGTGCAGGCCGCGCCGTCGTTCCTCGACATGGAGACCGGGGTGCGGCGGGCTGTCGATTACATCGAGGCGGCCGCGGAAGCGGGTGCCCGGCTCGTCGTGTTCCCGGAGACCTGGCTGCCCGGATACCCCAACCACATCTGGCTGGGTCCGGTCGTCTGGGCGATGCAGTTCGTCGGCCGCTACTTCGAGAGTTCGATCGTGGCTGGGTCGGACCATGACCGCACGATCGCCAAGGCCGCACGCGACAACGACATCCAGGTCTCGATGGGCGTGTCGGAGCGCGCGGGCGGCAGCTTGTATATCGCGCAGTGGCACTACGGCGAAGACGGCAAGATCATCAAGCGCCGCCGCAAGCTGAAGCCGACGCATGTGGAACGAACCGTGTTCGGCGAGGGCGACGGCAGCGACCTGGCGGTCAGCGCGACGGCCATCGGCCGCGTCGGCCAGCTATCGTGTTGGGAGCATCTGCAGCCGCTGAGCAAGTACGCGATGTACGCCCAGGACGAGCAAATCCACTGCGCCGCCTGGCCGAACCTCTCGCTCTACGAGGGCAAGGCTCATGCGCTCAGCCATCAGGTCAACAACGGCGCAAGCATGATCTATGCGGTCGAGGGCGGGTGCTTCGTTGTCGCGGCCTGCGCGCTGGTTTCAAAGCAGCAGCAGGACATCCTGTGCGAGGGCGACCCGGCGCGCGAGGCGCTGTGCCCCGTGGGCGGTGGCTACACCAAGATCTACGCCCCCGACGGCCAGAGCATCGGCACCGAAATCGCGCACACCGAAGAGGGTCTGGTGACGGCCGACATCGACTTGTCGATGATCGCCTACGCCAAGGCGACTGCGGACCCGGCGGGCCACTATTCGCGCCCCGACGTGACGCGCCTGATGCTGAACGCGAAACGGCAGCGTCCGGTCATGGCCTTCGATGAGACATCCGGCCTGGTGGCCGGCGCGGCGTTGGACGTGCCCGATCTCGCGGTTCCCAAAGCTGCCGAGTGAGCGTCCGCGACCCGGCCTTCGGCGGAGCGATCGGGAACCGGCCTTGGCCTGCGGTTCAGGCCCTCTGCCTTGAGGATGCGCCAGGCGCTGTCGCGGCCGAGGGGCGCCAGGAAGCGGGCGACGACGGAGGTGGGGTCATCGAGCAGGACCGCCTTGCTTGCGCGGCGAGGGGGCCGACGTGGGGCCGAGCGCCCGGGTCCTCGGCCGCGAGCGCTACGGTCCGGTCTCGGCCAGGCCCCGCTTGAGGTGGTCGAACAACCGCTGCCGCAACGCCGCCAACCCCGCCTCGGTCCAGTCGCGGAACCCGGCGCCGGTCTTGGCCCCGAGCCGGCCCTCGGCCACCAGGCGCTCCAGCAGCGGCAGCGGGCCGGGCGTGCGGTCCAGGTCCGGCAGGATCACGCGATGGATCGCGAGCGTGAGGTCGGTGCCGATCAGGTCGGCGTTCTCCAACGGCCCGAGCACCGCGAGACGGCGGCCGAAGCTGGCCTTGGCCACGGTATCCAGCGTCTCGGCGCCGCACACCCCCTCCTGCACCAAGGCGATCGCCTCGCGCCACAGCGCCGCCTGCAGGCGGTTGCCGATGTAGCCCGGCACGTCGCGGCGGACATGGATCGCGGTCTTGCCGGCCGCCCGGTGCAGGGCCAGCACGCCGTCCAGGATGTCGGGGTCGGTCCACTCGGTGCCGACCACCTCGACCAGCGGCACCAGGAACGGCGGGTTGTACCAGTGCGTCGCCAGCGCCCGCCCGCGATGCGTGAGCCCGGCGGCGATTTGCGTGATCGGGATGGACGAGGTGTTGCTGGCCAGCACGGCGTCGGCGGGCGCCGCCGCCTCGATGCGGGCGAACAACGCCTGCTTGATCGCCAAATCCTCGGCCGCCGCCTCGACCACGAAATCGGCGTCCGCCACCGCGACTTCGAGGAAGGCCGTGGCGGTGACGCGCCCGGCCGCCGCCTCGTCGAGGTCGAGCGCCCGCAGGTTGGCGCGAATGCGGTCGTCGGCGCTCGCCAAGGTGGCGGGATCGGCGTCGGTGAGGGCGACTTCGTGGCCGGCGACGGCGAACACCTGCGCGATGCCGTGCCCCATCAGCCCGGCTCCGATCACCGCGACGCGGCGGACCTCACGCATCGGGCAGGATTGCCACGGCGCGGGTCCAGCCGGCCGAGCCGCGATGCACCTTGACCGGGAAGCACGCGACCTCGAACCCGTCGGCGGGCAGCGCTTCCAGGTTGTGCAGCTTCTCCAGGTGCGAATAGCCGATCTCGCGCCCGGCGCGGTGGCCCTCCCAGATCAATCCGGCGTCGCCGGTCGCCTGCACGCGGCGGCGGGTGTGGCTGAACGGCGCGTCCCAGCTCCAGCCGTCGGTGCCGACCAGCCGCACCCCCCGCTCCAGCAGCCACAGCGTCGCGGCGCGGCCGATGCCGCAGCCGGAATCGATGTAGTCGGCCTCGCCGTAACGGCTGCCGGCGCGGGTGTTGACGAGCACGATCTCCAACGGCCGCAACTCGTGCCCGATGCGGCTCAACGCCACCTCGACATCGGCGGGCTGCACCACGTAGCCGTCCTCGCAGCCGCGGAAATCGAGCTTGACCGCCGGCTGGAAGCACCATTCCAGCGGCACCTCGTCGATTCGCATGGAAGCCTCGCCGCCGGGCACGAGGGCGTGGTTCATGGTCGAGAAGTAGTGGTACGGCGCGTCGAGGTGGGTGCCGTTATGGGTCGAGATGGTCGCCCGCTCGATGGCGGCGTACTCGCCGTCGGGCAGGGCGTCGACCGGCACGCCCATGTACTCGGCCATGCGCGGGGCGGTGGCGTGATGGTCGAGGTACTCGATCTGCGGCAGCATCTCCGGCGGGTCGCTGGCGATCCCCGCCATTAGCGGCACCGAGATGTCGACGATGCGGCGGGCCATCAGCCGGCGGGCCAGGCGGGAGCCGGCGCGATCACGCCGCGGCACTCGCCGAAGCCGATGCCGACGTGGCCGTCGCGTTCGGCGCGGGCGCGGGCGATCACCTCGTCGCCGTCCTGCAGCCAGGCGCGGCGCTCGCCGTTGGGCAGCGTCAATGGCTCTTTCCCGAGCACGGTCAGCTCGGCGAGGCAGGCCCGGCTGTCGTCGGTCGGGCCGGACACCGTGCCGCTGCCCAGGATGTCGCCGGTGCGCAGGTTGCAGCCGTTACTCATGTGGTGCGTGGCCATCTGGGCGAAGGTCCAGTACACGTGCCGGAAATCGGTCCGGGTGATGACCGCTGCAGCCTCGCCCGCCGCGCGCATTTGCGGCGTCAGCAGCAGCGCCTCCATGCGCAGGCCGATCCCGCCCGACTCCTGGTCCCGGTCCGACCGCAGATATGCGAGCGGCGCCGGGTCGCCTTCGGGGCGCGAGGGCGCGGGCAGGCGGAACGGGCGCAGCGCCTCCTCGGTGACGATCCAGGGCGAGATCGTGGTGGACAGGCTCTTGCTCAGGAACGGGCCGAGCGGGTCGCTTTCCCAGGACTGCACCTCGCGCGTCGACCATTCGTTCAGCAGGCATTAGCCGGCGCGCAAGTGGCCGGCCTGGCCTTGGGTCAGCGGCAGATTCAGCACCGGCACGACCAGCCTCGGTTCATCCAGTAACCCGGCCTCCTGCGCCCGTCGCAAGTCGAGCACCTGGTCGCCGCTCGCGACACGGCAGTGAGTCTCGCTTCCGCGCCGGAACACGCCGAGCGGCAGGTTCTGCAACGGGCACTCGCTGGCGCCGGCGTTGGCGACGAAGCTGCGTGCGAGCGGGTCGTGGGTGGCGTCGAGCTCGACCATTCTCATCCCTTGGCTCCCGTCCGGGAAAATATCGACTAAAACCGTTTTGTCGAGATTTCTTGGGGACGCCGTGGCGGAGACGGATTCGGCGGTGGCGGCGGCCCACCTCACGCGCGACATCCTCTCGGGCGCGCTGCCGCCCAGCCGCAAGCTGAAGCTGCGCGACTTGGCGAGCCGCTAGGACCTGGGCGCCACCTCGCTGCGCGAGGCGCTGTCGCGGCTGGCGGCGCGCGGGCTGGTCGAGCAGGAAGGGCAGCGCGGCTTCCGGGTGCCGCCTGTGACGCGGGCGCATCTGCTGGACATCACCCACACCGGGCAGGTGATCGAGGCCGAGGCGTTCCGGCTGGCGATGGCGCATGGCGACGCCGCTTGGGAGGACGAGATCTCGGCCAGCCTGGAGGTGTTGCGCCGCGCGGCGCAACGGCAGGAGCCGCCCGCGGCGTGGCTCGACGGCGACGAGGCGCGGCCCCCCCCCGTCCCCCCGGCGCGGCCCGCCGCCGGCCCGTTCGCCCCGCGGCGCGGGTTCTGCGACGAATTGTACTCGCAAAAGACCCGCTACCGGCGTTTCCTGAAGAGCCTGGGCAACCCGGTGGACGGCGTGATCGAGATGCACGAGCGGCTGGCCGACTGCGCCCTGGCGCGCGAC
Organism: uncultured Acetobacteraceae bacterium; assembly: GCA_964250775.1. GTDB lineage: Bacteria > Pseudomonadota > Alphaproteobacteria > Acetobacterales > Acetobacteraceae > CAVRQM01. The sequence goes on from CAXUHK010000166.1 coordinate 7,949, forward strand.
GCCGAACGCGGGACGACGGAGATCCAGGTCCATATCGGCTCGACCGCAAAGAGCCTGCTGCAGCTATTGGACGGCTGACCGAGACCAGGAACCACGAGGGGAGGACCGGACGATGCACCACCCGACCGCGCTGCGTCGCCGCACGCTGCTGGCCGGAGCGGGCAGACGCTGGGGGCGGCGCTGATCGGGCTGTCGCCTGCGGCGGCGAGGCTGCTGTCGCTGCCGGACATCCTGGCCGGGATGTGGCTCGGCCCCACCGCGGCGCTGATCCTTTCGGTGGTGGGCGAGATGCTGGCCGGGCAGCCGGGCCTGGGCCTGCGCATCCTGCTGGCGGCGCGGGCGTTCCGCGCGCCGGAGCTGTCCGCCGGCGTGATCCTGCTGGGCGTCGTGGGCCTGATGAGCAAAGCGGCGCTTGGACAGGCGGAGCGCCGCCTGCTGCGCTGGATGCCGACGCGGTGATGCGTTGCGTCGTCACCGGCGCCAGCAGCGGCGTCGCGCACGCCCCCCGGGGTGGGGTGGGGGGCCCCCGGGGGGGGGTGGGGGGGGGGGGCCCGCGGGGGGGGGGGGGGGGGGGGGGGGGGGG
>CAXUHK010000167.1:0-8517 GCA_964250775.1 uncultured Acetobacteraceae bacterium
GGGGTGGCGGGGGCGGGGCGGGGGGGGGGCGCCGGGGCCCGGGTCGGGGTAGCTCACGATCGAGGCGTCGTTGGACAGCGGCGTCGCCGTACCGATGTCGGGCGCGGAATGCACCGCCTCGCGCAACCGCTCCAGCCACCCGACCGTGGTTCGCGTGTCGCTGTTCAGCAGCACCAGGTCGCAATCCGCCGCCAACTCGGCCGCCGCCCGCAGGCCGGCATTGGCCGCGCTCGGGAAACCGAGATTGCCGGCGTGGCGCAGGAGCCGAATGCGCCCTGCGGCGGCCAGCGCGTCCATCGCCGTGACCAGTTCCGCCTCGGGCGAGGCATCGTCGACGACCAGCACGACGCTGCCCTCCGGCACCGTCGCCAGCACCGAGTCGAGGCAGGCGCGGGTCTCACCGACTCCCCGATAGACCGGCACGACAACCACGACGCGTCGCCCTGGGTCTATGGGCGCCTCAGCCGTCGGCACCGCCACCTCGGCCGGTATCGCCGACAGAGGCCCGAAGCGGGTCTTGCGGCCGCGCAACGGCCAGGCGCGGGCGACGCTCCTGGCCGCCGCGACGGCGCTTTGCGCCTCAACACCAGGATGCAGCGGGCTGCCCGCGAGATGCTGGCCGTCCAAGCCGATAACCGAAAGCGGGGGCATCAGTCCTGCAAGATCAGTGGGTTGCACGACGAAGCGACGCGGACGCATCAGCGGGCGCAGCGACGGCATGTCCGCGTCGTCGGCCAGCGCCGGAAGCTCCCTGCCGGCGGCGTCGCGCACGCGCAGCATCGGGTCGCGGTCGCTGTCGCCCGGATGCCACGCCCAGCCGGTCAGGCCGCCGCCTCGCGCCTCCACCATGCCCTCGACCCACCTGATGTCGCGGACCTGCAACGGCGAGCCAAGCAGCGGGCGCCGGGCCGCCCTCACCGTGACCCGAACGGCCCCGGACGGCACGGCGCCGGGCGGCGCCGCGCGCCCATCGACCGCCAGCTCAACCGCAAGCCCGCTCGGCCGCACGACGACCGTCTCGTCGTCACCGAGCCCGCACCAGCCTGGCGCGTCGGCAGCCTCCGCCACCCGGTCCGGCAGCGCCGACGCATTCGGGCCGCCGCGCCAGCGATGCCGCGCCAGGGCCGCCGCCAGCGCCCGCGCCGCCATCTGCGGCTGCCCGAGGCGGAACCGCGCCAGCGCCGCGCCCAGCCATGCCGCCTGCGCGTCGGACTTGCCGGCGACCGCCTCGAAGCATTCGGCGGCTTCAGCCATCTCGCCCGTCGCCAGCAACGCGCCGGCGAGCGAGACCAGGGGCGTCGGGTCGTCCGGCGCATAACGCCGCGCCCGGCGCAACCACGTCACCGCCTCGCCGAACCGGCCGGCGTCGAGTGCCTCCTGCCCGCGTCGCAGCGCCGCTTGCGCGTGTGTGCCTTCTAATTCGGCTTGCGTTTGCTCCCCCTGGCGGGTCAGCGGACGAGCGTGTCGGCGGTGAGCGACGGCACCGGGCCGGGCGGCGGTGCCGGGGCGCGTGGCGGCAGCGCGTCGAGGTCGGCCTGCGCCTCGGCCAGGCCCTGCGCCACCGCCTTCTGCAGCCACACCCGCGCCTCGTCCGGCTTGGTCTCGCCGCCAAGGCCGCGGGCCAGGTAGCGGCCCAGCATCATCTGCGCGTGCGGGTGGCTGCGCTCGGCGGCGGCGCGGAACCAGGTCTGCGCCGCCGGCCGGTCCCATGGCACGTCGTGGCCGCCGCCGAGCAGCGCGCCCAGGGCGAACATCGCGCCGACATGGCCGTTGGTCGCCGCCGCCTGGAACAGTTGCAGGGCGGTGGCGTGGTCCTTGGGGCCGCCACGGCCATTGACCAGCATCTCGGCCATCGCGACCTGGGCATCCAGCATCCCGAGGCTGGCGGCGCGGTTCATCCAGGCGCGGCCTTCCTCCAGGTTCTGCGCGATGCCGCGCCCCTCGATCAGCATCCGGCCATACCAGTATTGGGCGTTGACCACGCCTTCGGCGGCGCGGCGCAGCCAATGCGCCGCCTGGGCGTCGTCGCGCGCGACGCCGACGCCCTCGGCGAGACAGATGCCGTAATTGTACGCGGCCACCAGGTCGCCGGCGGTGGCCGCCTGCTCGAACCACTCGCGGATGCGGATCGAGTGCTCGGGGTCGGCCTTGCCCTGCAGCACCAGCGTCGCGAGGTCGTGCTGCGCCTGCTGGTCGCCGGCCTCGGCGGAGATGCGGAACCAGCGTGCCGCCTCGGCGGCGTCGCGCGGCACCCCGGCGCCGGTGAGGTAGAGCAGCCCGAGCGCGCGGGCCGCGGTCTTGTGCCCCGCCTCGGCGGCGCGGCGGAACCACATCGCCGCCTCGGTGTGGTTGGGCGGCAGCTCGCCGCCGCGCGCGTAGAGGTCGCCGACCAGCGCCGCCGCCTCCGGGTCGCCTTGCAACGCCGCCCGGCGCAGCCAGGACTCGCCCTCGGTCAGGTCGCGCTCGACGCCCTGGCCCTGCAGCAGCGCCAGGCCGTAACGCGCCTGGCCCGAGCGCACGCCCTTCTTGGCCGATTCGCCGTATAGCCTCGTGGCGCGCTCAAGGTCGCGTTCGACGCCCAATCCCTGCTCGTGCAGCACGCCGAGCAGGTATTCCGCCGTCCCCAGGCCCGAGGCGGCGGCCGGCGCCAACTGCGCCGCGGGCGCCGCGTAATCCTCCGGCGACTTCGCATCGCGCAGCAGCGCCAGCGCGTATCCGAGGTGGCCTTGCGGGCAGTTGGCAGCGGCCGACCGCCGGTACAGCTCGGTCGCCGCCGGAAGGTCGCGCAGCGAGTCCGGGCCCGAGGTGAGCAGGTAGCCGAACAACGCCTGGCCCTCGCCCGACCCGGACTCGGCAGCCTTGCGCGCCCAGAACACCGCGCGCTCGAAATTGGGCTTGTCCGTCCCCTGCTGCGCGAACATGGCCGAGCCCGCGCCTGGCACCTGCGACACCCCGGCGCCGTCGGGCGTGGCGATCCCCTGCAGGTACAACGCCGCGAGCAAAGTCTGCGCCTCGATGTAGCCGCTTTGCGCCGCGCGTTCGAGCCACCGCGCGGCTTCGGTCGGGCTCGGCGGCACCCCCGAACTGTCGAGGTAGCAACGCCCGACCCAGTATTCCGCCTCGGCGATCCCGCCAGCGGCGGCGCGCGCCAGCATGGGGAACGCCTCGGCGCGCCTACCCTCGTCCACCAGCCGGCGCGCCTTGCGCAACGCGGCGGCGGGCGAGGTCAGCGAGTCAGCAAGCCGGCCGAACAGGTTGGCCACGCGATTGACGCCTTGCGTTACGGTTCACGCATCCCCTCGGTCGCGATCGGCATGACCCGGGACAGCATGTAGGTCAGCACGCTGCGCTTGCCGACCTCGACGTCGTCGGTGGTCGGCATCCCCGGCACCAGCCGGAACCCGGTCGGCAAGTTGCGCAACTGCAGCTCGCTGATCGAGATGCGGGCGCGGTAGTAGACCTCGCCGCCGTTCGGCGAGTTGCCGGCCGAGGCCGCCGCGATGTCGGGGCGGCCCACCTGGTCCTGCTGGTTCGGCTGGCGGAAGCTGTCGGGGCTCACCGTCACCACGGTGCCCTTGGCCATGCCGTAATGCTGGTACGGCAGGGTGTTGAACTTGATGCTCACGTTGTCGCCGACATGCACGAAGCCCGATTCGGATGCCGGGATCGAGGCCACGATCTCCAGCGGGCTGTCGATCGGAACCAGGCGGATCAGCTCGTCGCCGCCCTGCATCACGGTGCCGGGCGAGACCCGCGCCACGCTCAGCACGATCGCGTCCTGCTGCGCCCGCAGCTCGACCAGCTCGTGCCGGAGCTGGTTCTTGGTCGCCTGGCCGCCCATGTCGGACAGCAGCCTCTCCTGCGTGGTCAGTTGCTGGTAGGTCTCGGCGCGGTTCTGGTGGACGTAGTCCTGCGCCTCCGCCGTCATCGCCAGCAGGTCGCGCTGTGCCGCCGCACGGGCGTTCTGCGCGTCGGCCAACTGTGCGCGCATCTGCAGCGTGGCATCCGCGGCGGCCAGGGTGTTGAGCTGGCTGCCGACCTTGAGCCGCTCCAATTCGCGCCGCTTGGCCTCGACAGATTGCAGGCCGGGCAGCCGGGAACGCGCCGACTCGACCGCAGCGTTGGCCTGGTCGACCTTGGACTTCAGGCTCGCGATCTTCTCGGCGTAGTTCTGCATGTGGAAGCGCAACTGGTCCTGGCGCTGCTGGAACATCATCTCCTGCATCTGCCCGTAGCTGCTGCCGTCGGACTGGTAAGTCCGGTTGGCCAGCTCGGCGCGCAGCCGCGCCACCTCAGCGGTAAGGCTGGCCTGCTGCGCCGTCGTGCTCTTGTCGTCGCCGGCGGCGAAGGTCGGGTCGAGCCGCGCCAGCAGGTCGCCCTTATGGACAATCTGCCCCTCAGTGACGTTGACGAAGCGCACGATCGAGGTCTCCAGCGGCTGCACCACCAAGTCCGGCACCTGCGACTGCAGCCGGCCGGGCGCCACGACGACACGGTCGACCTTGACCAGCGCCAGCACCACGATGTTGACCAGCACCAGCGTGGTGATCGCCCAGACCGTGAGCCGCGAGCTCCACGGCACCGGCTCGGCGATCAGCGCCGCGGTCGGCGACTGGAACTCCAGGATCGCGATGTCGGTGTGGCTGGCGTGCGCGCGGGCCATCGCCCGGCGGCTCGGGGTGATGGTGGCGAGGGCGTTCTTGGCCATGTTGGCGTGTCCTGTTGCGTCGCTGAGCTAGTCGGCTTGGGCGATGACCTGGGCCGGCGTGCCGCCGCGCGGCATCCCTCCGGTCTCCAGGTGGCGGTTCTGCTGCAGCCACAGCGCGCGGTAGATGGCGCAGCGCTCGACCAGGACGTTGTGCGGCGCCATGTCCATCACCGTGCCGCGGTCCAGCACCATGATCTGGTCGCAGTCGGTGAGCGACGACAGCCGGTGCGAGACGATGACCATGGTGCGGTTCTTGGCGATGCGCTGCAGGTTGGCGTTGACCAGCGCCTCGCTCTCGGGGTCGAGCGCGCTGGTCGCCTCGTCCAGGATCAGCAGGCGTGGGTCGTGGATCAGGGCGCGCGCGATGGCGAGGCGCTGACGCTGGCCGCCCGACAGGTTGGGCGAGCCTTCCTCGATCCAGGTCTCGTAGCCGTTCGGCATCCGCTCGACGAACTCCTCGGCCCCGGCGAGCCGCGCCGCGCGCACCGCGTCGGTCAGAGTCAGGCCGGGCCGCCCGGCCAGGATGTTCTCGCGGATGGTGCCGCGGAACAGGAAGTTCTCCTGCAGCACGACGCCGAAGCTGCGCCGCATGTGGCCGAGGTTGATCTCGCGCAGGTCGTTGCCGTCGAGCTTCACGAAGCCGTCGTAGTCGCGGGTGATGCCCTGCAGCAGCCGCGTCACGGTCGACTTGCCCGAGCCGCTGCGCCCGACCAGGCCCAGCATGGTGCCGGCGGGAACCTCGAACGTCACGTCGTCCAGCGCCTTGGTCTTGGAACCGGGATAGCTGTAGTTCACCTTGCTGAACGACACCGCGCCCTCGAACTTCGGCCGCAGGCCGGCGCCGGGGTTGGCCGATTCCGGCTTCTGGTTCAGCACCGAGGCGGCCAGGTCGATCGACACCCGCACCTCTTGGAAGTCCTCCATGATGCGCGCCAGGCCCGACAGCGGCTGGCCGACGCGGCCGGACAGCATCATGAAGGCGATCAGCGAGCCGGGATTGATGTCGCTGCCCGGCTGCAACGCCAGGTAGGCGCCGACCAACAGCACGCCGCGGATCATGAAGCCCTCGACCGGCACCACCAGCGTCTGTGGCCAGTTGGCCAGGTTGCCGGCCTCCATCTTGAGCCGGGTGGCGTCGGCGGTGCGCCGGTCCCACAGCTCGCGCTGCTGCGGCTCCAGCGCCAGCGACTTCACGGTGCGGATGCCATGGATGCTTTCGATCAGCACGCTGCCCTTCTGCGTCTCGGCGGCGATGTAGCGGCCGACGGCGCGGCTGATCGGCCCCAGGAAGCACATCAGGATGACGGCGATGATGCCGCCGCAGATGATGACCATCCAGGTCAGCGTCGGCTGCAGCAGGAACAGGATCGGCAGCAGCACCAGCAGCGTGATCATGTCCAGCATCAGCGTCAGCATCCGGCCGCTGAGGAACTCGCGGACCTTGTTGACCTGCATGATGTGGTGGGTGACGACGCCGGCCTGCACCCGCTCTAGCAGGCCGAGCGGCAGGCCGAGCAGGCGCTTGAACACGTGCAGGCTAAGCTTGGCGTCGACCCTGGCACCCAGGATCAGCGTCATCTGCCGCCGCGCGTAGCTGAGGAACGCCTCATAGATCAGCGCCACCAGGATCAGCCCGGAGATCATGAACAGCGTCGAGTAGCTCTTGTAGGTCAGCACCTTGTCGATGACCTGCATCACCACCAACGGCGGCAGCACGGTCAGGATCGACAGCGCCACCGAGGCGTAGAAGATGTCGCGCATCAGCTTCTTCTCGACGCGCACCAGGCCCCACAGCCAGCCCACGGTGAACGGCGCCGCGTCCTCGCTGACGCCGCGCTCGGGGCGCATCAGCATCACCTCGCCGTCCCAGACCTGGGACAGGCGCAGCTCGTCGACCGCGACCGGCAGCTCGCCCGAGGCGCCGCGCGGGTCCTTCAGCCAGACCACGTTGCGGGCGGCGTCGACCGTGCTCAGCAGCGCGGCGGAGCCGTCCCGCAGGAGCAGCACCACCGGCGACGACACTTCGAGCCGCATCAACTGGCCCCAGCGCAGATGCACCGCCTTGGCCCACAGCCCGGCCTCGCGCACCCATTTCACCAACGCCGCCGGGGTCGGCACCTCGCCGCCGCTGGTCCGCAGCAGGTCGCGGTCCAGCTCCATGCCGTGGAAGCGGGCCACCGCGTCGAGCGCCAGCAACCGGGTCTCCAGCGCGTAGCGCGGCGTGCCGGCGCCCTCGCCGGGCAGCTCCTCGTTGGAAAGGCTGGGAGCCGGATGCGTCTGGTCGGTCATGCTCAAGGTGGCAGCCTCCTTAGAGGACGGTCCGGGACCGTCGACCGCGACGCCTTGGCGGGGCGCGGCTTCCTTCACAGTGGCGACGATTGACGGATGACATCCCAACAATCGCCCATGGAGCAGCCAGTTTTCTGGATGCCACCCGCCTCACGGCTAATCTCGTGCCCGCCCGTGCGAACGCGGGACCGACTACCACGCGCATCCCCGCTTGCAAACCGAAATGCGCCTCATTGCGCGAGCCTGCGCAACAACAACTGCCGCTCGCGGGCAATAACCTCGATCTCGTCCTCGAACACCGACAGGAAGAAATCGACGGCGCGCGCAGTGTCCTGGTTCGGGCGACCGGCAAAGGTGAACGGCAGGTCATCGAACAGCATGAATCCACCGGCCGGCAACAGCGGCCAGCACAGCACGGCGTCCTGGATGACGTACTTCGCCTCGTGCGCGCCGTCGATATAGATGAAATCGAACTTTTCCCCGTTCAATCTCGGCAACACGCCCTGCGACAGCCCGACCAGCTTGCGCACCTGGCCCGCGAGCCCGGTGCGGGCGATGTTGGCGTCGAACAGCGTCTGCAGCGGGGTGCCCAGCTCGGCGGTCAGCCCGTCCAGGAAGCCGGCGTGCTCGGAGCTCCCTTCGAACAGGTCGATGCAGGTGAGCCGCCCGCCGCGCGGCCCGACCACGCGGTCGAGCAGCCAGCAGCTCGAGCCGCCCTGCCAACTGCCGATCTCCAGGCAGGCGATCGGTGCGGCGCGGATGTGGTCGCGGAACCAGGCCCGCCAGTTCGCGATATTGCTGCTGAAATAGTCGTGGGTCAGCGCGTAGCCGCGCGCCTCGCTCTCGGGCCAGCCGGCCAGCGCGTGCGCCCTTTGGGTGGCGGCGAAGCTGCCCGGCCAGTCGCGCAGCTCGCGCCGCACCACCGCGAGGTTGTACCAGGTCCAGAAATCGTCGCGCCCGGCCTCGATGCACTCGCGCAACGTGGCGCTGGCCCGGTCCGCCTCGCCATGCGACAGCAGCGCCTCGGCCTCCAGCGTCACCAACGGGCCGGGCAGGCCGGCGTCGGAGCCGCGCCGGATCGCCGCCAGCCGGCGCAGCGCCGCCGCCGCCTGCCGCGTGTCGAGCAGCTCGCGCAGGTCGGTGAACACCGTCCAGTCCATCGCAGGCGCGTCCATGCCGTGAAGATGCGGCCGGCGCCGGCGTTCATCAAGCGGAGTCGTAACGAAAACGCGCCTCCGCCACCGGGTCGGCGGCGATCTGGCGGACCAGCTCGGGCGCCGCGGCGGGATCGGCCAGCACCACCACACGGCGGAAGAAGGCCACCTCGCCGCGGGCACGGGCGCTGAACAGCCGTCCCAGCTCGCGCCCGAGCGGGCTGCGCGGCCGGCAGCACAGGCAGCCGGCGGCGTGGCCCGCGCCCTCCGGCGGCGGCAGCGCCACGGCGACGTCGCCGGGCCGCCCCTCGCTGGCGTCGCCCCGCCCCCCCGGCACCCACGGGTCAGCGGCGGCCCTCGCCCCTG
>CAXUHK010000168.1:0-8506 GCA_964250775.1 uncultured Acetobacteraceae bacterium
GTGCTGGTGCCGGTGCAGCCGAGCGCCCCGGACCTGTGGGCCGCGACGGCGCCGCTCGACCTCGCGCGCGCCGAACGCCGCACCGCCCGGCTGGTGCTCAACCGGGTCGCGGGCGCCGCCTTGCGGCCGCCGGTGGCGACCGAGTTGGCGCGCTTCGGCGACGCGCCGCTGGCCGCACGGCTCGGCAACCGGGTCGGCTTCGCCGCCGCCTTCGCGCAGGGCCTGGGCGTCACCGAGGCGGCGCCGCGCTCGCTCGCCGCGCGCGAGCTGCGGGCGTTGGCCGACGAGGTTGCGGGGCTGCTGGCGTGACCGCCTGGGACCCGCAGATGCGCGCGGCGCACGACGCCATGGCGCGCGCCGCCGGGGCGTTGCCCCCGATGCGGCTGGCCGAGCCGTTCGCGCTGCTGCGCGTCACCAACGAGGCGCTGAACCTGCCGCTGGCGCAAGGCGGCCCGGCGATGGCCGAGACGGTGGAGCGCTGGGTCCCGGCGCGCGGCCGGCGCGTGCTGTGTCGGGTGCATCGCCCGCGCGTCGACCGGGCGCTGCCGGCCATGGTCTATCTCCACGGCGGCGGCTGGGTGATGTCGTCGATCGACACCCACGATCGGCTGGCCCGGCAATACGCCGCTGCGGGCGAGGTCGCGGCGGTGCTGGTGGACTACGCGCTGTCGCCGGAGGCGCGGTTCCCGGCGGCGCCGCTGGAATGCGCCGAGGTCGTCCGCCACATCGCCCGGCATGGCGCGGAATGGGGGCTGGACCCCGCCCGCATCGTGCTGGCCGGCGACTCCGCAGGCGGCAACCTGGCGTTGGCGGCCGCGCTGCTGCTGCGCGACGGCGGCGACGCGGCGCCGCTGCGCGGCATCCTCGCCGCCTACCCGGCCACCGACCTGCGCATCCTGGAGACCCCCGCCCATGGCGGCGGCGAGTACGGCCTCAGCGTGGACGACATGCGCGCCTTTCGCGACCTCTACCTGCGCCACGCCGCCGACCGGCTGCATCCCTGGGCGTCGCCGCTGCTCGCCGAATGCGCCGGCCTGCCGCCCAGCCTGATCCAGCTCGCCGAACTCGACCCGCTGCGCGCCGAGGGCGAGGCGATGGCGGCGCGGCTGCGTGCCGCTGGCTGCGAGGCCACGCTGCAGGTGACGCCGGGGGTGCTGCACGGCTTCCTGCGCCTTGGCGGCCAGGTCGACGCCGCCAACGCCGCGACCGCTTTCGCCGGGTCGTGGCTGCGACAAGTCACCGCATAACCTGACCGACCGCAACATTGTCGCAATCGGTCGGCAATGCGGGTCGTGCTATCACTCCGGCCACCATGATCCAGACCCGCTTCACCCCCCGCAGCCTCCGGCTCGCGGCGACGCTCGCCGTCGCCTCGGTCGCGAGCTGCGCCGTGGGACCGGACTACCGCCGCCCGGCGCTCGACATCCCGGCCGCCTATCGCGCCACCCCGGCGAGCGCCGCCGCCGCCTGGCCGTCGCGCGCCTGGTGGGAGGGGTTCGGCTCGCCCGAACTCGACCAGCTCATCGCCGATGCCCAGGCGCACAACTTCGACCTGCTCGCCGCCGTGGCACGGGTGCGGCAGGCCGACACCCAGGTGCGCATCTCCGGTTCCGTCCTGCTGCCCAGCGTCGGCGCCAACGCCCAGGATAGCTGGACCCGCGCCGGCACCGGCAGCAACGGCCAGCGCGGCAGCAACATCCTGGCTCCGCCCAACCTCGGCGGCGGCAAGCGCTACAACGAGAGCCGCGACTTCCAGGGCTACCTGCAGGCCAGCTACGAGCTCGATTTCTGGGGCCGGTTGCGCGACCAGCAGGACTCCGCCGAGGCCAGCGCCCTGTTCAGCCGGTTCGACCAGCAGACCGTGACGTTGACCGCCATCAGCAACGTCGCGACCACCTGGTTCACCGCCCTCGCCTACAAGGACCGGCTGGCGGTGGCCGAGCGCAACCTGCGCGACTCCAACAACATCCTGGCGGCGATCCAGGCCAGGCTCGAGGCCGGGACCGCCTCGCTGCTCGACGTCAGCCAGCAGCAGGCGCTGCGCGACGGGCTGCGCACCCAGATCCCAGGCTTCAGGAGCCTGTACGAGCAGCAGGTCAACGCGCTCGCGGTCCTGGTCGGCCGGCCGCCGGAGGAGATCGCGCTGGCCCCCGGCACGCTCACCGACCTGCGCCTGCCGGACGTCGCCGCCGGCCTGCCCAGCGAGCTGCTCGCCCGCCGCCCCGACGTGGCCGCCTCCGAGGCGCAGCTGTTCGCCGCCAACGCCGACGTGCGCGAGGCGCGTGCGGCGATGTTCCCGACCATCAGCCTGACGACCCAGACCGGAGTGCAGAGCGCAGCCCTCTCGACGCTGTTCGACCCCGGCACGATGCTGACCACGGCGGCGGCCAGCCTGGCGCAGACGGTGTTCGACAACGGGCTCAAGGGCGGCACCCTGGCGCTGCGCCGCGGGCGCTACGAGGAGCTGCTGGCCGACTACCACAAGGCGGTGGTGCAGGCGTTCACCGACGTCGAGAACGGCCTGGTCGCCTACCGCTACTCGACCGAGCAGGAGGCGCTGCAGCGCGTCGCGGTGGCGACCGCGCAGCGCGCCGCCGACATCGCGCGGGCGCAGCTGCTGGCCGGCACCACCGACCTGGTGACGGCGCTGCAGGCGCAATCGACGCTGTATTCCGACCTCGACATCCTGGCGCAGGACCGGCTCAACCGCTTCGTCAACCTGGTCGGGCTATACCGCTCGCTGGGCGGCGGCTGGAGCCGGGCCGATGTCACGGCGCCGCCCAGCACCATCTTCCATGGCGTGCTGTGACGCCCCAGCACAGCTCCCGGAGCCGCCGATGCGCCGCCTGACACTCATCATCGTCGTGGTCCTGCTGGCCGGCGCCGGCCTGTGGTGGTTCGCCCTGCGCCCGCCCGCCGCCACGGCCACCGCCGAATCCCGGCGCGGCGGCGGCGCCGGCGGCCCGATCCCGGTGCTGGTCGCAGCCGCCGCCCGCCAGGACGTGCCGATCTACCTAGACGGCCTTGGCACGGTGCAGGCCTCGGCCACCGTCACGGTGCGCCCGCAGGTCGACGGCACGCTGGTCGAGGTGCGGTTCAAGGAGGGCCAGGACGTCCGCAAGGGCGACGTGCTGGCGCGCATCGACCCGCGCACCTACCAGGCCAGCGTGGATTCCGCAGTCGCCAAGAAGAACCAGGACCAGGCGAACCTGGCCAACGCGCGCGCCGACCTCGCGCGCTACGCCAAGCTCGCGGTCAGCGCCTACACCTCGGCGCAGCAGGCCGACACCCAGCGCGCCATGGTGGCGCAGTTGGGCGCGCAGGTGGCGCAGGACCAGGCGCAGATCGACACCGCACAAGTGCAGCTCGGCTACACCGACATCAAGGCGCCGATCGACGGCCGCGCCGGCATCCGCACCGTCGACCAGGGTAACTTGGTCCACGCCACCGACGCCACCGGCATCGTGACGTTGACCACGCTGCACCCGATCGCCGTGGTGTTCACCCTGCCGCAGCAGGCGCTGCGCGCGGTCAGCGACGCCATCGCCGCCGGCACGCCGCAGGTGCAAGCATTGCCGCAGGCCGCCGACCCGCTCGGCGGCGATGCGGCGGGCGACCTCACGCCGCTCGACACCGGCGAATTGGCGGTGCTGGACAACCAGGTCGACACCACCACCGGCACGTTGAAGCTGAAGGCGCTGTTCCCGAACACCAAGCTGCGGCTATGGCCGGGCGCGTTCGTCACCACGCGGCTGCTGGTCCGCACCGACCACGCCGCCACGGTGGTGCCGGCCGTGGCCGTGCAGCGTGGGCCGCAGGGCGCCTACCTCTACGTCGTGGGCGGCGACAAGACCGCCAAGCGTCGCGCGGTCAAGATCGGCCACGAAGACCCGGCCGGCAGCATCGTGCTGTCCGGGCTGGAGCCGGGCGAGCAGGTCGTGGTCGACGGCGCGGCACGGCTCACCGACGGCGCCAAGATCACCGTGGCGCAGCCTCCGGGTGCCGCGCCGGCCACGACGCCGGTGGCCCGGCACAAGCGCCACGCGGCGCCGGCGGACGCCGAGGGGTGAACCTGTCGGCGACCTTCATCGCGCGGCCGATCGCGACCTCGCTGCTGGCCGTGGCGCTGCTGCTGGCCGGCCTGCTCGGCTACCGGCAGTTGCCGGTGGCGGCGCTTCCTTCGGTCGACTTCCCGACCATCCAAGTCACGACGCAGTTGCCTGGCGCCAGCCCGGACACAGTGGCGACGCTGATCACCGCCTCGCTGGAGCGGCAGTTCGGCCAGATCACCGGGCTCGACACCATGACCTCGATCAGCAGCGAGGGCACCAGCCAGATCACGCTGCAATTCGTGCTGAGCCGCAGCATCGACAGCGCGGCCCAGGACGTGCAGGCGGCGATCAACGCCGCCGGCGGCACGCTGCCGCAGACGCTGCCGTACCCGCCGGTCTACTCCAAGGTGAACCCGGCCGACACGCCGATCCTCACGCTCGCGTTGCAGTCGGACGCGCTCACCATCGACCGGGTGAGCGACGCCGCCGACAGCCTGTTGCAGCCGAAGCTGTCGCAGATCGAGGGTGTCGGCAAGGTGACGGTGCAGGGCAACATGCGCCCGGCGGTGCGGGTGCGGGTCGATCCGGCGCGGCTCGCCGCCTACGGCATGTCGATGGAGGACATCCGCAACGCGGTCGCCGCCGCCAACGCCGACGGCGCCAAGGGCGGCTTCGACGGCGACCGGCAGGCGGTGCAGATCGGCGCCAACGACCAGTTGACCGACCCCGCGATCTACAACGGCCTGGTAGTCGCCTACCGCAACGGCGCCGCCGTCCGGCTGTCCGACGTCGGCAGCGTGGTGGGCGGGGTCGAGAACAACCGCGTCGCCGCCAGCTATCGCGGCAAGCCCGCCGTGGTGCTCGACATCCAGCGCCAGCCCGGCGCCAATTTGGTGCAGACGGTGGACCGGGTGCGCGCGGCGTTGCCGGCGCTGCAACGCGCGATCCCGGCCGGCATCTCGCTCACCATCGTCTCCGACCGCACCGCCACCATCCGCGCCAGTGTCGCCGACGTGCAGTGGACGCTAGGGCTGTCGATCGCGCTGGTGATCGGCGTGATCTTCCTGTTCCTGCGCAGCTGGCGGGCGACGCTGATCCCGGCGGTGGCGCTGCCGCTCAGCCTGATCGGCACCTTCGCGGTGATGGCCGCGTTGGGCTACGGGCTCGACAACCTGTCGCTGATGGCGCTCACGGTGGCGACCGGCTTCGTGGTCGACGACGCCATCGTCATGATCGAGAACGTGGTGCGCTACATCGAGCAGGGTGTCCCGCCGCTGCAGGCGGCCTACCAGGGTGCCGCGCAGATCGGCTTCACCATCGTCTCGCTGACCGTCTCCTTGATCGCCGTGTTCATCCCGCTGCTGTTCATGACCGGCGTGGTCGGCCGGCTGTTCAGCGAGTTCTCCGTCACGCTGTCGGTCGCGGTCATCGTCTCGGCGGTGATCTCGCTGACGCTGACGCCGATGATGTGCGCCCGCTTCCTGCGCCCCGCCGCCGAGGAACGGCCGGGCCTGGTCGCGCGCACGTTCGAGCGCGGCTTCGAGCGCACGCTGCGCGGCTACCGGCGCACGCTGGAATGGTCGCTGCGCCGGCAAAACCTGATGCTGGCGGTCGCCGCCGCGACACTGGTCGGCACCGTGCTGCTCTACGTGGTGATCCCCAAGGGCTTCCTGCCGACCCAGGACACCGGCGTCATCGTCGCCGTGACCGAGGGCGAGCAGAGCATCTCCATCTCGCGCCTGGCCGCGTTGCAGGCGGAAGCCGCCGCGATCGTGCGCGCGGACCCGGCGGTGGCCGACGTCGTGGGGTTCGTGGGCGCCGGGCAGATCAACCCCACGCCCAACACCGGGCGGCTGACCATCGCCTTGAAGCCGCACGACCAGCGCGCCGACAGCGCCACCGTCGTCGCGGCGCGGCTGCAAGGCAAGCTGGCCGGCATCCCCGGCCTGTCGCTGTACACGCAGGCGGTGCAGGACATCCAGATCGGCACCCGCGTCTCGCGCACCCAGTACCAATACACCCTGGTCGACACCGATCCGGTCGAACTGGCGAGCTGGGCCACGCGGTTACAGAACCGCCTCGCCGCCGACCCGCGCCTGCGCGACGTCGCCAGCGACCAGCAGGACGAAGGCTTCCGCACCCAGATCGACGTCGACCGCGACAGCGCGATGCGGCTCGGCGTCACCATGCAGTCGGTGCAGGACGTGCTCTACGACAGCTTCGGCCAACGCCAGATCTCGACCATCTTCAGCCAGTCGAACCAGTACCGCGTGGTGCTGGAGGCCAACCCGTCCTGGCAGCGCGACCCCGCCTCGCTGCGCGACCTGCGCATCCCGGCGACCGCGACCGGGGGCGCGGTCGGCGCCAACAGCAGCAGCACCGGCCCCAGCCTCGGCGGCACCGGCAACACCGGCAGCGGCACCACCGGGGCCGCCAGCACGACCAGCACGCCGCAAGTGCCGCTCTCGGCCATCGCCCGCATCACCCAGACCACCGCGCCCTTGGTGGTCACGCACGAGCAGCAGTTCCCGGCGGTGACGCTGAGCTTCAACCTCGCTCCCGGCGCCTCGCTCGGCGACGCGGTGCAGGTGGTGGACGCGGCCCAGCAGGCGATCGGCTTGCCCGCCACCGTGAGCGGCAGCTTCAGCGGCGACGCGGCCGAGTTCCAGAGTTCGCTCGCCAGCGAGCCATGGCTGATCCTGGCGGCGATCGTGGTCATCTACATCGTGCTGGGCGTGCTGTACGAGAGCGTGATCCACCCGGTCACGATCCTCTCGACCCTGCCCTCGGCCGGCATCGGGGCACTGCTGGCGCTGATGCTGGTGGGCGCCGACCTGTCGCTGGTGGCGCTGGTCGGCGTGGTGCTGCTGATGGGCATCGTGAAGAAGAACGCCATCATGATGATCGACTTCGCGCTGGAGGCGGAGCGCACGCGCGGCCTTACGGCGGCGGCGGCGATCGAGGAGGCCTGCCTGCTGCGCTTCCGGCCGATCATGATGACCACCGCAGCCGCCTTGCTGGGCGCGCTGCCCCTGGTGCTGGAGCGCGGCACCGGCAGCGAGCTGCGCTTCCCGTTGGGCGTGACCATCGTGGGCGGGCTGCTGCTGAGTCAGCTGCTGACGCTCTACACCACGCCCGCGATCTACCTGGCGTTCGAGCGGGTGCGGCGGCGGATTGCCCGGCCGCGTGCCGTCGAGCGGGTGCCGGCCGAGTGAACTTCTCCGCCCCGTTCATCGCCCGCCCGATCGCCACCCTCCTGCTGTCGCTGGGGATGCTGCTGGCCGGCGCGGTCGCCTACTTCTTCCTGCCGGTGGCCGCCCTGCCCAGCGTCGACATCCCGACCATCGTGGTGTTCGCGACCCGGCCGGGTGCGGACCCCGAGACCATGGCCAGCAGCATCGCGGCCCCGTTGGAACGCCGGCTCGGCGAGATCGCGGGCGTCGGCGAGCTGACCTCGACCAGCGGCACCGGCACCACCACCGTGATCGTGCAGTTCGACGTCAACCGCGACCTCGATTCGGCGGCGCACGACGTGCAGGCGGCGCTGAACTCGGCCGCCTCCGACCTGCCCGGCGACCTGCCGACGCGGCCGTACTTCCGCAAGTTCAACCCGGCGCAGGCGCCGATCATGACCATCGCCCTGACCTCGGACACGCTCTCGCTGGCCCAGGTCTACGACGCCGCCGACAGCGTGCTGGCGCAGCGGCTCAGCCAGGTGCCGGGCATCAGCCAGGTGCAGGTCAACGGCGCCGCCAAGCCCGCGGTGCGCATCCGTCTCGACCCGGCGGCGCTGGCGGCGACGCGCCTTTCGGGCCAGGACGTCTACAACACCGTGCGCGCCGCCAACGTCGACGGCGCCGTGGGCGGCTTCGAGGGCCGCGACCGGGCCGAGACCATCGGCCTCAACGGCCAGATCAGCCAAGCCAGCCAGTACCAGCGGCTGGTGCTGAAATCGTCCAAGGGCGCGGTCACGCGGCTGTCCGACGTGGCCACGGTGATCGACAGCACCGCCAACTCGCGCGTCGCCGCCTGGTTCGGCGGCAAGCCGGCGATCCTGCTGCAGCTCACCAAGCTGGCCGGCGCCAACGTCATCGAGACGGTCGACAACGTGCGCGCCGTGCTGCCTCGCCTCGGCAGCTACATCTCGCCCGACATCAAGCTGTCGATCGTGACCGAAGGCACCGCCACCATCCGCGCCAGCATCGACCACGTCACCGAGACGCTGGTCATCACCGTGGCCCTGGTGCTGCTGGTGGTGCTGCTGTTCATGCGCCGCACCGTGCCGACGGTCGCCGCCGGCGTCACCGTGCCGCTGTCCATCGCCGGCACGCTGGCGGCGATGTGGCTGTACGGCTTCGCGCTCGACAACTTCTCGCTGATGGCGCTGACCATCTCGGTGGGCTTCGTGGTCGACGACGCCATCGTCATGATCGAGAACATCGTCCGCCACATGG
>CAXUHK010000169.1:0-8320 GCA_964250775.1 uncultured Acetobacteraceae bacterium
CCGCTGGCGGGCCCCCCCCCACCCCCCCCCCCGCGCCCCGCCGCCCCCCCCCCGGGGCCCCCCGCGCCGAGGCGCTCGCCCAGCAGACGGCGCGCCAAGGCGATTTCCTCGGTGCTGACCGTGTGGCTGCTTCCCGGATACAGTCGCAGCGTGACGTCGGCGCCCATGCCCGACAGCGCCGCCGCGGTCTCCCGCACGCGTGTCGCGGGGATGTGCGGATCGTGCTCGCTGCAGCCCAGCAGCGCCCGCATCCGGTCGAGGTCGCCCGTGGCGATGCCCGGATCCTCGCCGATCAGGCCGCCGCTGAACGCGATCAAGGCGCCGAGCGGCCGCGCCCGCCGCCGAACGCACTCCGCCACCAGGCAGGCGCCCTGCGAGAACCCGAGCAGCGCCACGCGCGGCGGCGTCACCCGCGCCGCGAGCCGCCCGACCAGGTCGTCCAGCACCGACAGCGCCGAGGACAGGTCCGGCTCGTTCGCAGCGACAGGTTCCAGGAAGCGCCGCGGATACCAGACTTGGCCGGCCGCCTGCGGGGCGAGGCAGGCGATGCGCCGTCCCGCCAGCGCCCGGCCCAGGTCGAGCATCCCGGCAGCGTCGGCGCCGCGTCCGTGCACCAGCACCAGCGCCGCATCCGCGTCGTCGAGCGCCGGGCCGGCCTGGACGATGGGTTGGCCGGAGTGCCTGCCCTGTCCCCCGCTCAGCATCGCCGGGACGCCGCTCACAGCGGCTTCAGGCCACGCTCGATCGCCGCCCGGCGCGGCTCCAGGAACGGCGGCAGCGCCAGGCGCTCGCCCAGCGTCGCCATCGGCTCGTCGGTGGCGAAACCCGGCCCGTCGGTCGCGATCTCGAACAGCACGCCGCCCGGCTCGCGCGCGTAGAGGCTGCGGAAATAGAAGCGGTCGACCGGGCCGCTGGAGCGCACGCCCAGGCGCTCGTAGCGCTCGACCCAGCCGTCGTACTCGGCGTCGGGAATGCGGAACGCGACGTGGTGGACGCCGCCGGCGCCCGCTCGCGCCGGAGGCAAGGCCGCGTCGACGCGGATGTGCAGCTCGGCCGCCGGACCGCCCTCGCCCATCGCGTAGACATGCACGTCAGCGGCATCGGCCCGGTAGCGCCGCACCTCGCGCATGGCCAGGATGTCGGTGACGAAGCGTTCCGACGGTGCCAGTCGCGGCACGCTCATGGTGATCGGCCCGAGGCCGCGAACCTGGTGGGGCTGCGGCACTGGCGAGCGGTCCCAGGGGTTTGCCGGGCCAACGCCGCCATCGTCGACCAGCGCCATTCGCTGGCCTTCCGGATCCTCGAACGCAAGCTGGACGCGGCCATCGACCTGCTCCATCGGGCCGTGCGCCACACCCATCTCGTCGAACCGCGCGTGCCAGTAGCGCAGCGCCGCCTCGCCCGCCACCCGCAGCCCGGTCTGCACGACGCTGCCGGTGCCGCGCCGCTCGCGCGCTGCCGGCCAGTCGAAGAAGGTGAGGTCGGTGCCGGGGCTGGCGCGCCCGTCGGCGTAGAACAGGTGGTAGGCGCTGACGTCGTCCTGGTTCACCGTCTTCTTGACCAGGCGCATCCCGAGCACACGGGTGTAGAAATCGAGGTTGCCCGGCGCGTCGGCGCTCACCGCCGTCAGGTGATGGATGCCGCCCAGTCGCGGCGCTATGACTTCAACCATTTCGTCGGCTGCTCCTGAAAAGGCGACGCTTGCATAAACCGAAATACCCGGCCAACTTGTTCCGACACCGAAGCAGGGGATATTGCGATGGCCAAGGGACAGCAGAAAAGCAACCGGGAAGCCAAGAAGCCCAAGGCCGACAAGAAGCCGGCCGCGGTGGCCGCTCCGCCGCGTCCGGCCCCTGCGAAGTCGACGCCCGCCAAAAGCAAGTAGCTAACGGCCAGGTTGGCGGAAGGTGTGGGATTCGAACCCACGGTACGTGTTACCGCACACACGCTTTCCAAGCGTGCGCCTTAAGCCACTCGGCCAACCTTCCTCGGCGGTGTAGTTAGCAGGCGGGCGCGTCAGGCGTCCATCTTCAGCGCGGCCAGGAACGCGGATTGTGGGATCTCGACCTTGCCGAACTGGCGCATCCGCTTCTTGCCCTCCTTCTGCTTGTCGAGCAGCTTGCGCTTGCGGCTGATGTCGCCGCCGTAGCACTTGGCGGTGACGTCCTTGCTCAACGCGCTGATGGTCTCGCGCGCGATCACCCGGCCGCCGATCGCCGCCTGGATCGCGATCTTGAACAACTGCTTCGGGATCAGGTCCTTCAGCTTGGCGCAGATCGAGCGCCCGCGCGCCTCGGCGGCGCTGCGGTGGGCGATGAAGCTCAGCGCGTCCACCGGGTCCTGGTTGACCAGGATCGAGATGCGGACCAGCTCGCTCTCGGCGTAGCCGTCCATGGCGTAGTCGAAGCTGGCGTAGCCGCGGCTGATCGACTTCAGCCGGTCGTAGAAGTCGAACACCACCTCGTTCAGCGGGATGCGGTACACCGCCATGGCGCGGGTGCCCACATAGGTGAGGTCGACCTGTTGGCCGCGCCGGTCGTTGCACAGCGTCAGCACCGAGCCGAGATAGTCGTCCGGCACCATGATCGTGGCCTTGATCCACGGCTCCTCGATGTGGTCGATCTGGCTCGGGTCCGGCATGTCGGACGGGTTGTGCAGTTCCTCGACGGCGCCGCTGGTGCGGTGGATGCGGTAGACCACCGAGGGGGCGGTCGCGATCAGGTCGAGGTCGAACTCGCGCGACAGCCGCTCCTGGATGATCTCCAGGTGCAGCAGGCCGAGGAAGCCGCAACGGTAGCCGAAGCCCAACGCGGCCGAGGTCTCGGCCTCGAAGTGGAAGCTGGAGTCGTTCAGCCGCAGCTTGCCCAGGCTGTCGCGCAGCTTCTCGAAATCGTCGGCGTCGACCGGGAACAGGCCGCACCACACCACCGGAATCGACGGCTTGAAGCCGGGCAGCGCCCGCTCCGCCGGCCTGCGGTCGTCGGTGATGGTGTCGCCCACGTTGCAATCGGCGACCGTCTTCATCGCCGCCGTGATGTAGCCCATCTCGCCGGGGCCCAAATCGTCGACCGGGATCATGCGCGGCGTGAACACGCCGACCTGCTCGACGGTGTGGACGCTGCCCTTGGCCATCATGCGGATCTTCTGGCCGCGCTTGATGCGCCCGTCCTTGATCCGCACCAGGATCACCACGCCGAGGTACTGGTCGTACCAGCTATCGACCAGCAGCGCCGTCAGCGGCGCGTCGGCGTCGCCGGTGGGCGGCGGCAGCCGCGTCACCAGCGCCTCCAGCACGCCCTCGATGTTGAGCCCGGTCTTGGCCGAGATCATCACCGCGTCCGACGCGTCGAGCCCGATCACGTCCTCGATCTGCTGCTTGACGCGATCGGGTTCGGCCGCCGGCAGGTCGATCTTGTTCAGCACCGGCACGATCTCGTGGTTGGCCTCGATCGCCTGGTAGACGTTGGCCAGCGTCTGCGCCTCCACACCCTGCGAGGCGTCGACCACCAGCAGCGAGCCCTCGCAGGCGGCCAGGCTGCGCGACACCTCGTAGGCGAAGTCGACATGGCCCGGCGTGTCCATCAGGTTCAGCGTGTAGACCAGGCCGTCCTGCGCCTTGTAGGTGAGGCGCACGGTCTGCGCCTTGATTGTGATGCCGCGCTCCTTCTCCAGATCCATGTTGTCGAGCACCTGCTCGGTCATGTCGCGGGCGCTGATCGCGCCGGTCGACTGGATCAGCCGGTCGGCCAGCGTGGACTTGCCATGGTCGATATGGGCGATGATCGAGAAGTTGCGGATGTGGCTGATCGGCACGGTGGTCATGGGGCGGTTTACCGTTCGGGCAAAAGGACGCGGCTCATCGTAGCACGCCGCCGGTCGCCTTTCCCACGGCAGCAACGATCCTCTCGCACGTGGCCTCGATCTGGGCGTCGGTCAACGTGCGCTCGCGCGGTTGCAGCGTGACCTCGATGGCGAGCGACCGGTGGCTCTCGGGCACGCCCGGCCCGGCGTAGACGTCGAACAGCGCGACCCCGCCAACCAGGGCGCGGTCGGCGCCACGCGCCGCGCGCAGCACCGCCTCTGCGGTGACGTCCGGGCCGACGACGAAGGCGAAATCGCGCCGCAGCGGTTGCAGCGGCGGCAAATCGGGTGCCGCGCGGCGGCGGCGCTTCGGCAGCGCCACGGCGTCGAGGTGGATTTCGAACGCCGCCATGGCGCCGGTGACATCGAGTGCCGCCAGGACGCGCGGATGCAGCGCCCCGAAGGTCGCCAGCACCGTCTTCGGCCCTTGCCGCACCACGCCGGAGCGGCCGGGATGGTAGAACGCAGGGGCGTCGGCGGTGGTGGACAGCGCCTCCATCGGCACGCCGAGCACGGCCAGCGTCGCGAACGCGTCGGCGCGCGCGTCCATCGCCGAGACGTCGCGGGCGGGTTCCGACCAGTGGCGCGGCGTCTGCCCGGCGCGCAGGCCGGCGACGCGCTGCCGCTGGCCCGCCGCGTCGCTGCCGGCGAACGCCGGGCCGATCTCGAACAGCGCGACGTCGGGCCAGCCGCGCACCGCGTTGCGCCGAGCGGCCAGCGCCAGCGTCGCCAAGGCGGTCGGGCGCAACTGGTCGAGGTCGCTGGCGATCGGGTTCGCGAGCCGCAGCGCCGGGTCGTCCGCCCCGAACAGCGCTGCCTCAACGCTCGCCATGAAGCTGAACGTCACGCACTCGCTCAGGCCCTGGGCCGCCAGCGCGCGCCGCGCCAGCGCGGTCTGCGCCTGGCGCGGCGTAAGCGTCGCGGCAGGCACCGCCGCCATCGCCGGGAGCGACACCGGCGGGATCGCGTCGAGGCCGTGCAGGCGCAGCACCTCCTCGATCAGGTCGACCTCCGGCTCGATCACGTCGCGGCCCGCCGACGCTGTGGCGGCGCGGTCCGGGTCGAGGCCGGACCAAGGCTCCATCCGGCCGCCAGCCGCGATGTCGTTGCGCCACGACGGCACCTCGACCGTGACCCGTTCGGCATCGCGGCGCGCGACCGTGAAGCCGAGCCGCTCCAGCGCGCCCACGGTGGAGTCGGGCGGGATGTCGACCCCACCCAGGCCGGCGATGCGCTCGAAGCGCAGCGTCGCCTGGCGCCGCCAATGTGGTGCGGCGCCGGCCGAGACGGTCTCGCTCGCCTCGCCGCCGCACAAATCAAGGATCATCCTGGTCGCGGCCGTGAGCGCGTCAGGGAGCAGCGCCGGGTCGATGCCGCGCTCGAACCGCTGCCGGGCATCGGACGTGACCTGGTGCCGCCGCCCGCTCAGCGCGACATGCACCGGATCGAACAGCGCGCACTCGACGAACACGCTGGTCGTGGCTTCGGTGCAGCCGGTCGCCTCGCCGCCCATGATCCCGGCCAGCGACTGCACGCCGGCCGCGTCGGCGATGACGCAATCCTCCGGCGTCGGCGTGTAGTCGCGCCCGTTCAGCGCGCGGAACATCTCGCCCGCGCCCGGCCGCATGGTCAGCGTGGCGCCGGTTACGCGGTCCGCGTCGAACACGTGCAACGGGCGGCCGAGGTCGAAGGTGAAGAAGTTGGTGACATCAACCAGCGCGTTGATCGGCCGCAGCCCGATGGCGCGCAGCCGATCCGCCAGCCAGCGCGGGCTGGGGCCGTTGCGCAGGCCGCGCACCGTGCGGCCCAGCACCCAGGGGCACGCCTCCGGCATCTCGATCGCCCAGGCAATCGGGCCGGCGAACACTGCCGGCACCTCGGGCGCGGTCCAGGGAAGCAGCGTGCCGAGGCCGGCGGCGGCCAGGTCGCGCGCGACGCCGCGCACGGCCAGCGCGTCGCCCCGGTTGGGCGTCACCGAAATCTCGATCACCGGGTCGTCGATGCCGGCGTAGGCGGCGTAGGCCATGCCGACCGGCGCGTCTTGGGGCAGGTCGACGATGCCATCATGGTCCTCGCCGAGCCCCATCTCGCGCAGGCTCAGCAGCATCCCGGCACTCTCGACGCCGCGGATTTCGCCGACCTTGAGCGTGGCGCCGGTGCCGGGGATGAACGCGCCGGGAGCGGCGAACACCGCCTTCATGCCGGCTCGCGCGTTGGGCGCGCCGCACACCACGGAGACGATGCCGTTGCCGGTGTCGACCCGGCAGGCGCGCAGGCGATCGGCGTTGGGATGCTGCATGGCCTCGACCACGTGCGCGACGCGGAACGCCGCCAGGGCGGCACCTCGGTCCTCGACCGCCTCCAGTTCCAGGCCGATGTTGGTCAGCGTCTCGGTGATCGTCGCGAGGCCCGCGTCGGTGTCGAGGTGCGCGCGCAGCCAGGAAAGCGGGAACTTCACGCTACACCCCCTCGTGCAGCGCCGCCGCGGCCAGCGGCGAGCTGCCGTAGTGCCGCAGCCAGCGGATGTCGCTCTCGTAGAACGGGCGCAGGTCGGGGATGCCGTGCTTGAGCATGGTGACGCGCTCGATGCCCATGCCGAAGGCGAAGCCCTGCCACTCGCGCGGGTCGATGCCGCAATTGGCCAGCACCTTCGGATGCACCATGCCGCTGCCGAGGATTTCGAGCCAGTCGCCGCCGCCGCCCAGCTCGCCGGTGCGGCGGTTCCAGCCGATGTCGACCTCCATCGACGGCTCGGTGAACGGGAAATACGACGAGCGGAACCGTACCGGCAGCGACGCCAGGCCGAAGAAGGCGCGCAGGAAGTCGATCAGGCAGCCTTTCAGGTGCGCCAGCGTGATGGCGCGGTCGATCACCAACCCCTCGACCTGGTGGAACATCGGGCTGTGCGTCGCGTCGTGGTCGGCGCGGTAGGTGCGGCCGGGGGCGATCACCCGCAGCGGCGGTGGGTTGGCCAGCATGGAGATGATCTGCACGTCCGAGGTCTGCGTGCGCAGCACCAGCGGC
Source organism: uncultured Acetobacteraceae bacterium (assembly GCA_964250775.1). GTDB lineage: Bacteria > Pseudomonadota > Alphaproteobacteria > Acetobacterales > Acetobacteraceae > CAVRQM01. The sequence goes on from CAXUHK010000169.1 coordinate 6,886, forward strand.
CGGCCGTCGCGCGTGCCCGGCAGGTAGAAGGTGTCGTGGTCGGCGCGCGCCGGATGGTGCGCGGGGATGTTGAGCGCCCCGAAGTTGAACCAGTCGGTCTCGATGTCGAACCCCTCGCCCACGCTGAACCCCATCGCGCCGAAGATCGCGTGCATCTCCTCGATGGTGCGGCTGATCGGGTGGATCAGCCCGGACGGGCGCTGTGGCGGCGGCAAGGTGACGTCGACGCGCTCGGACGCCAGGCGTGCCTGCATCGCGGCCTGGTCGAGTTCGGCGCGGCGGGCCTCGATGGCGGCGGTCAGCGCGTCGCGCAGCCGGTTCAGCGCGGCACCCCTTTCGCGCCGCTCGTCGGGCACCAGCCGGCCGAGTTCCTTGAGCAGCCCGGTCAGGCTGCCGGACTTGCCCAGCACGCCGACCCGCACGGCGTCCCAGGCGCGCAAATCGGCGGCGTCGGCCAGTGCCCGGTCGGTGTCGTGCTTGAGAGTTTCCAGTATGTCGCTCATCTGTCCTGTCATGAAAAAGGGCTGCCCGGTGCGGACAGCCCTCGCTTCAGTGCCCGTGCGGTGTCGGCGATCAGGCGGGGATGTGCGCCTGCACCGTCTTGACGATCTCCGCAAAGCTGGCCGGATCGTCGTAGGCGATGGCGGCCAGCACCTTGCGGTCCATCTCGATCCCCGAGGCGTGTAGCCCGGCGATGAAGCGGCTGTAGGTCAATCCGTGCTCGCGCACCGCGGCGTTGATGCGGGTGATCCACAGGCTGCGGAAGTCGCGCTTCTTCACCTTGCGGTCGCGGTAGGCGTATTGCAGCGACTTCTCCAGCCGCTCCAAGGCGATGCGATAGTTGGTCGAGCTGCGGCCGACGAAGCCCTTGCTGGCGTCGAGGACCTTCTTGTGGCGGGCGTGGGTGGTGACGCCCCGCTTCACACGTGCCATGGCGCGCTACCCCTTGCTCAACCGAGGCCGTACGGCGCCCACTGCTTGACGGTCAGCCCGTCAGCGTGGGTCAGCGTCTGGCTGCCGCGGTTTTGCCGCTTCATCTTCTGCGGCCGGTTGATGAGGCCGTGGCGCTTCATGCCCGGCCCCGCCAGCACCTTGCCGGTGCCGGTGATCTTGAAGCGCTTCTTGACGGAAGACTTCGTCTTCAGCTTGGGCATTTGCATCTCCTGATTGGGCGGCGCGGCCCCGACCAGCCGGAGACGCGCGCTGTCGCGGCCGGGCATGCCCCACAGGCCCGGCGCGCAGACGGTACGGGGCTATAGCGGGACGGCCATAACAGCGCAATACGCGCTGACGGTAGACGGTAAGGACGTCCGCAGATGGTGGATTGCCGACCGTCTGGCTTCGGGCAGGTAGGCGACAACCGGTCCACTATGCCTGAAGAGCAAAGGAGCCTTCCATGCTGGGCTGATCCCTTCGCTTTTCACAGGACGACTTC
>CAXUHK010000170.1:0-8260 GCA_964250775.1 uncultured Acetobacteraceae bacterium
GACATGGCGCGACCAGGCCCGCACCACCCAGGTCAGCCACGACATCGCCGCCCTGCCCAAGCTCGCGCGCAGCGGCGAGCGCGACCTCGACCGCGTGGTCGACGCGCTGAATGACGCCACCACGCGCCTCGCCGACGAACGCCGGCGCTCGTCGGAGATGGCGGCGCGGGCGGCGGCGAGCGAGCGCCTGGCCGCGCTGGGCCGGGTGGTGGCCGGGGTCGCGCACGAGATCCGCAACCCGATCGCCGCCATGCGGCTGCGCGCCGAGAACGCGCTGGCCGGCGACGACGCGCGCCGCAGCGCCGCCCTGCCGGCGATCCTGGGCCAGGTCGCCCGGCTCGACCGCCTCGCCGCCGAGTTGCTGGCCATGACCCAGCGGCGCGAGCCGGCTCCGGCGACGGTCGACCTCGCCGGGTTCCTGGCAAGCTGCGCCGACGGGCACCGCGACATGGCGGCGCAACTCGGCGTGCGTCTCACGGTGGCGGCGGCGAAGTCGCCGGTGCGGCTCGACGCCGGGCTGATCGGCCGAGCGGTGGACGCGCTACTCGCGAACGCGTTGCAGCACACGCCGCGCGGCGGCCTGGTCACGCTGGCGGGCACGGTCGAGGCGGCTCGGCTGCGCATCGCCGTGGCCGACACCGGCCCCGGCGTGGACCCGGCGTTGCGGCAGAGTCTGTTCGAGCCGTTCGTGACCGGGCGCGCCGAGGGCACCGGCCTCGGCCTCGCCATCGCGCGCGAGCTGGTCGAGGCGCATGGCGGCGCGTTGACCTTGGCGCGATCCGGTGCTGAACCGGGCGCCGTGTTCCAGATCGAGCTGGCGGTGGCGTAGATGGCCCGCATCCTCATCGTCGACGACGATGCCGCGCTGCGCGAGGGGCTGGCCGAGACGCTGGCCGACCTCGGCCACGGCGCTGCCGAGGCGGCGGACGGCGCCGAGGCATTGCGGCTGCTGGGCGAGCGGGCGTTTGACGCCGTGCTGCTCGACCTGCGGATGCCGGGGATGGACGGCATGACCGCGCTGGCCCGCATCCGCGCCAGGCCGGGCGCGCCGCCGGTCGCGGTGCTGACCGCCGTGCCGACCGCGTCCAACACCATCGAGGCGATGCGGCTGGGCGCCGTCGACCACCTCGCCAAGCCGATCGGCCGCGCCGACCTCGCGGCGCTGCTCGGCCGCCTGCTGCCACGGCGCGAGCCCGCCGGCCCCATGCCGGACGCGAGCGAGGGCGAGGCGCTGGTGGGCGGCAGCCAGGCGATGCGCGCGGTGCAGAAGGCGGTCGGCATGTTGGCCGACAGCGAGGCCACGGTGCTGCTGACCGGCGAGACCGGCACCGGCAAGGAGGTCGTGGCGCGCGCCATCCACGGCCACGGGCGGCGCAAGGCACGCCCGTTCGTGGCGGTGAACTGCGCCGCGATCCCGGCCGAGTTGCTGGAGAGCCAGTTGTTCGGCCATGCGCGCGGCGCCTTCACCGGCGCCGTCGCCGACCGCGCCGGCTCGTTCCGCGAGGCCGATCGCGGCACGCTGTTCCTCGACGAGATCGGCGACATGGACCTGGCGATGCAGGCCAAGCTGCTGCGGGTGCTCCAGGACGGGATGGTGGCCCCGGTCGGCGGCCGGCCGGTCGCGGTCGACGTGCGCATCCTGGCCGCGACGCATCGCGACCTGCCGGCGGCGGTGCGGGCCGGCCGGTTCCGCGACGACCTGTTCTACCGGCTCGGCGTGGTGCCGCTGCAGTTGCCGGCGCTGCGCGAGCGGCTGGCCGACATCGTGCCGCTGGCCGAGCACTTCCTGGCGCTGGCGGCGCCCCACCCGCCCAACACGGGCAGTGCCCCGAAGCGTCTGTCGGCCGAGGCGGCGGCGGCGTTGCTGGCGCATCCCTGGCCCGGCAACGTGCGCGAGCTGCGCAACGCCATGGAGCGGGTGACGGCCATGGTGCGGCAGCCGGTGGTCGGACGCGACGACCTCGCTTTCCTCGCCCCCGCGCCCGCGCCCGATGGCGTCGACTGGCTGGCGGGCGAGCTGCCGGCGGCGCTGGCCCGGCTGGAGGCGGAGATGATCCGCCGGGCACTGGTGGCCAGCGGCGGCAACCGGGCCGAGGCGGCGCGCCGGCTCGGCATCCACCGCCAGCTCCTGCACACCAAGCTGAAGCCGTCCGCGAGCCAGACGGCAACTGTCGCGGAGCCGGACGGAGCGGAGCCTCGGCAGCCGTGACTTGGCGCTGTTTACAATAGGTTGGGTGCTGGCACGCGGCTCGCAGTGGCATGGGCGGGGCCATCCCGGCCCGGACGAGGACCGACCATGAGACTTCGCACTTCCACCCGCTCCCTGCTGCTGGCGGCCACGCTGGCGGTGGCTGCCGCAGGGGCCGCGACGGCGCAGAACGCCGCCGTGTACGACCCGGCGCAACTGCCGGCGTTCAAGGGGCGCGTCGCCCAGTACAGCCTGACGCCGCGCGGCGACGTCGACGGGTTGATCCTGGACGACGGCACCGAGGTCCACCTGCCGCCGCACCTCTCGACGCAACTGGTGTTCGCCGCCCGCCCCGGCGACGCGGTCACAATCCACGGCCTGAAGGCGCGCGAGCTGCCGATGATCCAGGCGATGTCTGTGACCAACGATGCCAGCGGCGTCACCGTGGTCGATAACGGCCCGCCGGCGCCGCGCGACCGTCCCGGGCCCGAAGGCGGCCCGATGCAGCGCATGAGGGCGATGCTGGGCATGGGACCCGAGGCGCATGACGGGCCGCGCGGCCCCGGCAAGCACGGCATGGCCGACCGGGGCACAGCGATGGAGGACTCCAGCACGGTGAAGATGCCGCTGCACGGCCCGCGTGGCGAGCTGAACGGCGCGTTGCTGGCCGACGGCACCATCGTCCGGCTGCCGCCGCCGGCAGCGCAGCGCATGGCCGGCCAGTTGGCGGCGGGCCAGGCGGTGTTCGTGCGTGGCTTCGGAGCGTCCAGCCCGCTGGGCAAGGTGATCGCGGCCCGGGCGATCGGCGCAGACCCCGGCCACGCGACCGAGATCGGTGGGCCGGGCCAAGGCGGGCCGGGCCAAGGCGGGCCGGGCCAAGGCGGGCCAGGCCATCCACCGCTGCCGCCCACCGACGGCTCGCTCGCCGCTCCCGCGACGCCGCAATAGGCCGGTGGCCGCCCGGGACGACGCTCCCGAGCGGCCAGGCCACCGACTATGGCGCGCGCTAGAACTGCACGTTCGTGCGCACGCCCAGCACCGCGGCGTCGCGTGTGGCGCCCGTGGCTCCGGGTCGGAGGATGTACTGGAAGTCGGGCTCGACCGTGACACCACGGTAGACCTTCGCGGTGTATTCCAGCTCCACCACTTCCTCGTGGTTCTGCAGGCCATAGACCGGCCCGAAACCGCCCGAGGTCAGCGACTGGCCCGATGCCTGCTCAAGTTCCTGCGTGGTAGTCAGCCGGCCGCTGGTGTGGATCCAGTGAAACATCGCGCCGAACGAATCGTCGGGCCGCCCGATCACCGCGGCGCTGCTGACCGCGCCGGCGAACACCTGGTCGGATAGCGGCGATATGTTCCGGTCGGCGTGGATGTAGCCGGCCAGGGCGATGACGCCGTCGGTGTCCCCCTTGCCGGTCCGCAACAGCATCTGGTCGACCAGCGCGTAGTACTCGCTGCGACTCGAGCGCAACCGGGGCGGGCGGCCGCTCAACACGAACGGCTGGCCCGCGGCGTCCTGCAGCAGGTCGGGGTAGCGGGAACTGTCGTAGTCGTAGCCGAGCTTGTAGTGGCCGACCAGGTTATTGGCGCCGAACCGGGGCGTGTAGCCTACCTCGACCGGGATGCTCACGCCGGTGGTGCCGGTCCGGCCCCAACTGAAGCCGGATCGGCCGCCGAACTTCGGGTTCACTTGGAACGCGCCCACCATCAAATAGGTGTCGAGCGTCGGCAGCGCACGGACCTGGCCGCCGAAGGTCGCGGCGGGCCAGTCGGGTTCGCCCGGGTAGTTCGGGATCGGGTGCGGGTTGCCGCAGCCCAGCACGTTGACGAAGTCGCAATACAACGGCGAGGCGGCGAAGAAGGTGCCGACCGGGAGCCAGCCCGCGGCGATGTCGAGCCGCCGGTTGGCCAGTTCCTGCTCCGCGTAGGTATAGACCATGTGCGCCAGCACGCCGCCGCCGCCGCCGTAGATTTCCTGGACGGTGCCGAGGCTGTCGCCGATGTAGTCGGCGCTGGTGTTGCGGCCGGCACGCTGTACGATGATCGTGTGGGTGCTGAACCCGTTGAGACCGGCGATCTTGGCGAAGTCCAGGTCCAGCTCGACCCCGACCTGGCCGACATAGTCGAACCCTTGTTTCCGGCCGCCGCTGATGTTGCCGAAATCCTCCGTCAGGTAGTCGGCCAGGATGTTGACGCCGCGGTCGGCGAGATAGCTACGCGCTCCGCCCCAGTTGCCCAAAAGGTGGTCGGCGCCGAACGGCGGGAAGAACAGCGGCCCGACATTGACGTTGCCGATCTGCTGGCTGGGACCGGCCCCGAAGCCGCCGGTCGCCGCGGCCGGCGGCTGCTGGGCGCTTGCCGATCCGGCAAGGACGACCGAAGAGATCGCCAACGCCGTAACCAGCCGCCTGAGCGTCATGGTGGTTCTTTCCAACGACTGCCGCGCACGGCCGATTTCCACAACTGCGGTGGCGCGGACAGACATATCTGGAAGCCGCGATCGGTGGCAATGCGAATGTCACGACATGGCGCGCCGATCGCGTGGACAGGATCGCGCACCGTCCGATCGCCTCAGCCGCGGCAGGCCGAGAATGGCCAGATGTGGCTGGCATGGTGACGCAGCGCCGCCTCGGCCGGGAAATGCAGGCCGTGGAACGCGGCCATCACGGCGAGCGCCAGCAGCGCCAGCGGCGCCAGGCGCAGGCCGGGCGGCGGCAAGCCGCCTTGCCATGCCAGCGCCAGCGCGCCGCACACGCCCACGCTGCCGCCGAGGACGATTTCGGGCACGGTATGGACACCAAGCGCCAGGCGCGACAGTCCGATCATCACGGCGAGGCTCACGGCGCAGGGCAGCGTCCAGCGCGCGTGGCCGGTCGCTCGCTGGGCGCAGATCGCCAGCAGGCCGCCGTAGACCGCGCCGGCCGCGGCGGTGTGGCCGCTCGGGCTACGCAACCCGGCGATCGGCAACAGGTGCCCGCACGCCTGCGACCCGAGCTTCAGCACCATCATCACGCCCAGGGTTCCGGCCACCGCGAGGCTCCAGACGATGGCGCCGCGGCGCCACCCAGCCAACGCCAGCACGAGCGCGGTGGCGACGGCCAGCGGCAGGATCACGGCCTGGTCGGCGAAGTCGGTGAGGAAGTTCATGCCACTCGCCCCGGCGGCCGGCAGGCGCGCCGCAGGGCAGTCGGGTATCGCATCCACACTCCTTCACATCCGCTCGCCGCCGGCCATATCACATGGGTTACAATTTTCTCTCCCGCCAGCCGCGAGCCGGCCCGGGCAACTGCGGTCAGCCGCGTGAGGAGCGACCATGGCGGCGCATCGATACGCGGTCGGCGATCGGGTCGAGCTCCGGCCGCGTTCCATCGTCGACAAGTTGGCCAGGGGCACCTACACCATCGAGCGATTGCTGCCCAACGAGGCGGCGGATCGCGAGTACCGGGTCAGGAACGCGGCGGATGGCCACGAGAGGGTGGTCCAGGAAAGCTCGCTGATTATCGGCTCCCCCCTGCCGGAACCGGCGGTTTCTCACTAATATGCGGGCTACCCGACGATGAGCGTCGGCCTTAAGGAGAGATGAATGGCGTTCAAGGTGAACTACGGGTTGCAGAGGGCGGAGCGCACGCGCGCCAAGGAAGCCAAGAAAGAGGAGCGCAAGCGCTCGCGTGAGGCGCTCGCCGCCGCCAAATCGTCGGATGAGGCGATGCCGCCGGCAGCCGAGGGCGCCGACGATGAGGCAGAGCCGACGACGCCAGCCTAGATCACCCTGCCTGGGCCTGCGGCGTGTCGTGGAATGGTTCGACCACGACGCGCCGCCCCAGCATGAACGCTTCCGCCACCAGCCAGAGCGGCGCCGGATCCACCAGGCTGATGCCCTGGGTCAGCAGGTCGTCGAAGCGTCGATAGATGCCGGCGTATTCCGCCGAGGCTGCTTCGACCACCGTGTCGCCGTCGACCTCCAACCGGGTTCCCCCGGCCGCGAGCTTCAGGGTTTGACCCGAGGCGGTGCCGACGGTGATCTCCCAGACCTCGCCGCCGTCCTGCCGCCAGTCGAACTCGGCGCGCATGTCGGAGCCGCCGAACGACAGGGAAGCGGCGATCGGCGCGTCGCAGTTGGCGGGGAATGACAGTTCGGCGGCGCGCAGGAAGGCTGGCTGCGGCAGGATGCGGGTGACGATGGACAAGGCGTTGATGCCTGGGTCGAACACCCCGAAACCGCCCGCGTCCCAAATCCAGCGCTGCCCCGGGTGCCACTTGCGGACATCCTCCTTCCAGTCCACGAACAGGCGCGTGACCGCCTGCGCCGACAAGCGGCGGGCACACTCCTCGACCGCGGCGTTGTATTGCGAGTGCCAGGTGGTGAACAGCACCCGCCCGGCCTGCTCGGCCACGGTTCGCAGGTGCGCCAGTTCGCTGATCGTGGCCGTCGGCGGCTTCTCCAGCAGCACGTGCTTGCCGGCCAGCAACGCCTCGCGCGCCAGTTCGTAACGCGCCTGCGGCGGCGTGCAGATCGCCACCGCGTCGAGCTTGGGCACGGCTGTCAGCATCTCGCCCAAGGTGCGGAAACCGGGCACGCCGCCGGTCGTCAGCCCGCGCGTGCTGGACACCGCCGCCAGCTCGAAGGCCGGGTCGGCCGCGATCACCGGCACGTGCTGGTCCTGCGCGATCTTGCCCAGTCCCACGATGCCGATGCGATGCGCCATGATCGTCTCCCCGCTGCCAAACGGGGCGAGACTGCGATCGCCGGCCGGGGATGTCCACCGGCGGCGCTCAGAATAGCGACATCTGCGCCCCGTCACGCTGCGGCATCGCGCCGGCCGGGCGGAACTGGCTGCAATCGAGATCCGGCCTCGCGTCCAGCCCGAGGCGGCGGGCAGCGTGGCGGAAGCGTTGCGCCAGCAGGTCGGCATAGCCGCCACTGCCGCTGAAGCGCTGGCCGAACCGCGAATCGTTGAGGCTGCCCGCCCGCGTCTCGCGCACCAGCGCCAACACGTGACGCGCACGCTGCGGGAGGTGCTGGCACAGCCAGTCTTCGAACAGCTGCTTGAGCTCGTGCGGCAGCCGCAGCAGGGTGTAGGCCGCGACGCTGGCGCCGCGCTCCGCCGCCGCCTGCAGGAGGCGCTCGAGCTCGGCGTCGTTCAGTCCGGGGATCATCGGCGCCGCCAGCACGCCGACGGGGATCCCCGCCCGCGCCAGCTCGGCCATCGCGCGCAGGCGGTTGCCGGGTGTCGAGGCGCGCGGCTCCATGGTCCGGGCCAGGGCGCCATCGAGGGTGGTGACGGACACCCAGACCCGCACCAGGTTGCGCCGCGCCATCGCGCCGAGCAGGCCCAAATCGGACAGCACGCCGGCCGACTTGGTGACGATGCTGACCGGGTGGTTGCAGCGGTCGAGCGTCTGGAGCACCGCACGCGTCAGGCGCAGCGTGCGCTCGATCGGCTGGTACGGGTCGGTGTTGGACCCCAGCGCCAGCGGGCGGGCGACGTAGCCCGGCTTGCCCAGCTCGCGTTGCAGCAACTCGGCGACGTCAGGCTTGTAGACCAGCTTGGTCTCGAAATCGAGGCCGGGCGAGTAGCCCAGGTACGCGTGCGTCGGGCGGGCGTAGCAGTAGATGCAGCCGTGCTCACAGCCGCGGTACGGGTTGACGGCGCGGTCGAAGCCGATGTCCGGGCTGCCGTTCCAGCTGATGGCGCTGCGGGTCGCGTCGCGGATCAGCGTGGTCGCCAGCGCCGGCGGCTCCGGCTCGACCCCGCTCGGCAGTTCCCAACCGTCGGAGAATGCCGCGCCGATCTCACGATCGAACCGGCTCGGCGGGTTCAGCGTGGCGCCACGCCCCTTGCGCCTGCCCGACGGCCGCGGTTCGGCAGCGAGCTGCTCCAGGTCTGGTTCCCGGCTGAGCTCCGATATGCGAGGATCGGGCATCGTCCGAGTTCCTGTTTTGTTCGGAGCGCATTGTGTGTTCCAAACCGGGCACAGTCAAGAACATACTATGAACAATCTGTCGGTGGTGATCCCCGCGCTAAACGCCGCCGCCACCCTGCCCGCTACGTTGGCGGCGGTGGCGGCGGC
>CAXUHK010000171.1:0-7323 GCA_964250775.1 uncultured Acetobacteraceae bacterium
GCGGCCGCGCCGCCGCGGCCGGCGCCGGCGCCGCGCTGCTCGCCGCCTCCGTCGAGGCACGGGCCGTCGAGGCGCCGCCCAAGGGCGGCACGTTGCGGTTGGGTCTCGGCGGCGGCAGCACCACGGACACGCTCGACCCGACGGTCTGGACCGATAGCGTCATGGTGGTGGCCGGGGCCGCGCACTACAACGCGCTGGTCGAGGCGGCGCCCGACCGCTCCTCGGTGCCGGAGCTGGCCGAGAGCTGGGAGGCCAAGCCGGGCGCCAAGGAGTGGGTGTTCAACCTGCGCAAGGGGGTGACGTTCCACAACGGCAAGACGTTCGACGCCGACGACGCGATCTACTCGATCAACCTGCATCGCGGGAACACCAAGTCCGGGGCCGCCGGCTCGTTCAAGGAGATCACCGACGTCCGGAAGCTGACGCCGAACCAGATCCTGGTGACACTGGACTCCGGCGACGCGGAGTTCCCCGCGGTGCTGACCGACTACCACGCCAAGATGGTGCCGAACGGCTTCAAGGACTGGGCGCACGCGATCGGCACCGGCGGCTACACGGTCGACCATTTCGATCCCGGCGTGCGCGCCACCGGCAAGCGCTACGCGAGCTACTGGAAATCCGGCCGCGGCAACGTCGACGCGTTCGACGTCACCGTCATCAACGATACCTCGGCACGGATGAGCGCCATGGTGTCGGGCCAGGTCGACGCCATCAACCGCGTCGACCCCAAGACCGCCGCGATGATCAAGCGGCGGCCGGGCGTGTCGCTGGTGGTGGCGGCCGGCGGCTGGCACGCGCTGGTGTCCATGCTGCAGGACAAGGCGCCGTTCCAGGACCGCAACCTGCGCATGGCGATGAAGTACGGCGTCGACCGCGCCCAGATCGTCAAGACGCTGTTCAGCGGCTACGGCACGGTCGGCAACGATCACCCGATCTCGCGCGGCGACAAGGACTACAACAACACCCTGCCGCAGATCGCCTACGACCCCGACAAGACCAAGTTCTACCTGAAGAAGTCGGGCTTTTCCGGCGCCGTCCTGCTGCAGGCGTCCGACGCCGCGTTCAACGGCGCGGTCGACATGGGCACGTTGATGCAGGCCAGCGCCGCCAAGGCCGGCCTGAAGATCGACGTGAAGAAGGAGCCCGCCGACGGGTTCTGGGACAACGTCTGGCTCAAGGGCTCCTGCGTCACCAGCTACTGGGCCGGGCGCACCACGGCGACGCAGATGCTGGCGGTCGCCTACGGCCCCAGCGCGCCGTGGAACGAGAGCCATTACGAGAACCCGAAGTTTGCCGCGGCACTCTCGGCGGCGAAGTCGGAGCTGAACGATGCCAAGCGCCGGCAACTGGTGTTCGAGTGCCAGCGGATGCTCGACGAGGAGGGGGCGACGGTGATCCCGGCGTTCCGCGACTGGATCGACGCCCACAGCGCCAAGGTCGGCGGCCATACGCCGCACTCGCTGTTCGACATGGACAACGGCTACGTCGTCGACAAAGCCTGGATGAAGGCCTGATCCCGTGTTCCGGCTGATCGCGCAAAGGCTCGGCCTCGGCGTGCTGACGCTGCTGGCCGCGTCGGTGCTGATCTTCGCCGGCACCGAAATCCTGCCGGGCGACCTGGCTTCGGCCATCCTGCAGAACTCGGCCACGCCCGAAAACGTGGCCGAGTTGCGCGCCGAGCTGGGGCTGAACCGTCCCGCTTCGGCGCGCTACGTCGAGTGGCTCGGCAACGCGGCGCAGGGCGACCTCGGGCACAGCCTCGCCAACCATCGCGACGTGGCCGAGGAGCTGGCGCCGCGGGTCAAGAACACGCTGTTCCTGGCGCTCTACGCCGCCATCATCGCGGTGCCGCTCGCGGTGGGCCTCGGGCTTGCGGCGGCGATCTGGCAGGGCAGCGTCTATGACCGTGTGGTCAACTTCGTGACGCTGCTGACCATATCGGTGCCGGAGTACCTGGTCGGCTACCTGTTGGTGAAGTACCTGTCGGTGCGGCTCGGGCTATTCCCGAGCCTGGCCAACGTGACGCCCGACACGCCGATCCTGCAACGGTTCGACCTGGCGTTCCTGCCGATGGTGACCCTCGTGCTCGTGGTGGTGGCGCACATGATGCGGATGACGCGGGCCAGCGTACTGCAGATCATGGCCAGCCCGTACATCGAAATGGCGTTCCTGAAGGGGTTGCCGAAATCGCGCGTCGTGGTGCGGCACGCCTTCCCCAACGCCTTGGCTCCGATCATCAGCGTGATCGCGCTCAACATGGCGTACTTGATCGTGGGCGTGGTGGTGGTCGAGGCGGTGTTCGTCTATCCGGGCCTGGGACAGCTCATGGTCGACGCCGTAAGCAAGCATGACGTGCCGGTGGTCCAAGCGTGCGGGCTGATTTTCGCCGCCGCCTTCATCCTGCTCAACATGACCGCCGACATCCTGGCGATCATGAGCAACCCGCGCCTGCGGCAGCCCCGATGAGCGACGCGGCACTCGGCGGCCGCAAGGCGCGTCGCACCTTCCAGCTCCGGCTGCTCGGGCACAAGCTGTCGATCCCGGCGGCGATCGGGCTGCTGATCGTGGCGATCAACCTGATCGCGGCGGTGGGCGCGCCGCTGCTGGCGCCGTTCGGCCAGGCCGACGTGCTGGGCGATGCCTGGGCCGACCCCGACCCGCAGCATTGGCTCGGCCTCGACAACCTCGGCCGCGACCTGTTCAGCCGGCTGCTGTACGGCGCCCGCATGTCGATCGGCCTGTCGCTCATCATCACCTGCCTGAGCTTCGCGATCGGCGTCACCGCGGGCTTCGCGGCGGCGCTGAGCCGGGGATGGATCGATACCGCGCTGTCGCGCCTGGTCGACCTGATCCTGTCGATGCCGACGCTGATCTTCGCCTTCATCGTGCTCTCGGTGCTGGGCACCGAGCTGCCGGTGCTGGTCGTCACCGTGGCATTGCTCGACAGCGTCAAGGTGTTCCGTCTGGCCCGTGCCCTGGCGATGAACCTGGGCGCGCTCGAATACGTCGAGGTGGCGCGGGTGCGCGGCGAGGGGCTGTGGTGGGTGATCCGCAAGGAGATATTGCCCAACGCCATGGCGCCGCTGATCGCCGAGTTCGGCTTGCGCTTCTCGTTCGCGTTCCTGTTCATCGCGGCGCTGTCGTTCCTGGGGCTCGGCGTGCAGCCACCGTTCGCGGACTGGGGCAGCATGGTGCGCGACTACCGCGACATGATCGCCTACGACATCGCGGCGCCGCTATACCCGGCGGCCGCCATCGCGGTCCTCACCATCGGGGTCAACTTCGTGGTCGACTGGACGCTGTCGATCCACTCGCGCGGCCACGGGGAGGGCGCATGAAGTCACCGCGTCAAGCTGGCGAGGAAATCCTCGTGGTCGACAAGATGCGGGTGCAGGTGCTGACCGACCGTGGGCCGGGGGCGGTGCTGGTCGACGACGTGAGCTTCACGCTGCGCCGTGGCGAGGTGCTGGGGCTAATCGGCGAGAGCGGCGCCGGCAAGTCGACCATCGGGTTGGCGGCGATGGGCTACACCCGAGGCGGTTGCGCCATCGTGGGCGGCAGCATCGCCTTCGACGGCCGCGACATTCGCGCCATGACGGCCGCCCAGCGGCGGGCGTTGCGCGGGCCGGGCATCGCCTACATCGCCCAATCCGCGGCGGCCAGCTTCAACCCGGCGATGACGCTGATGCGCCAGGTCTGCGAAATCCCGCTGCGACAAGGGTTGATGAGCGAGCGGGAGGCGGAGGCACGGGCGCGGGAACTGTTCCGCGAGCTGGAACTGCCCAACCCCGACACGTTCGGGGACCGCTACCCGCACCAGGTCAGCGGCGGGCAGTTGCAGCGCGCCATGGCGGCGATGGCGATGGCGGCGCGGCCGGACATCCTGGTGTTCGACGAGCCGACCACGGCACTCGACGTCACCACGCAAGTCGAGGTGCTGGCCTCGTTCCGCAAGCTGATCCGCGAGAGCGGCACGGCGGCGATCTACATCACCCACGACCTCGCCGTGGTGGCGCAGATCGCCGACTACATCATGGTGCTGCGGCACGGCAAGATGATCGAGCTTGGCACCTCGAGCCAGATCCTGCAGGCGCCGCAACAGGAGTACACGCGGCGGCTGGTGGCGGAGCGCACGCAGGGCCATGACGTGCTGCTGGCGGAGGGGGCCGTGGAGCAGCCGCTGCTCGAGGTCAGCCACGCGGTCGCCAGCTACTCCGGCCTGGTGCGAGTGATCGACGACGTGAGCATCGCGTTGTATCGCGGCGACACGCTGGCGGTGGTGGGCGAGAGCGGCAGCGGCAAATCGACGCTAGCGCGGGTCATCATCGGCCTGCTGCCGCGCGAGTCCGGCGAGGTGACGTTCGAGGGCAAGTCGCTGCCGCCGGCGCTGGCGGCCCGGACGCGCGACCAGAAGCGGCGCGTCCAGATGATCTACCAGATGGCCGACGTGGCGCTGAACCCGAACCAGACCCTGCTGGAGATCATCGGCCGCCCGGTCGAGTTCTACTTCGGCCGCAGCCGGCGCGAGGTGCGTGCCCGCGTGCTGGAGTTGCTGCGCATGATGGATCTGCCGGAGCAGTTCATCAACCGCAAGCCGGGCGAGCTGTCCGGTGGCCAAAAGCAGCGCGTCGGCATCGCCCGCGCGCTCGCCGCCGAGCCCGACATCATCATCTGCGACGAAGTGACCAGCGCGCTCGACCAACTGGTCGGCGAGGAAATCCTCAAGCTGCTGAAGCGGCTGCAGGAGGAGCTAGGGGTGGCCTACCTGTTCATCACCCATGACCTCGGCACGGTGAAGCGCATCGCCAACAAGGTCGCGGTGATGCTGAAGGGCCGCATGGTCGCCGGCGGCGAGACGGCGACGGTGTTCGCGCCGCCGTACCATCCCTACACCGAGCTGTTGCTGTCGAGCGTGCCGGAGATGCGGGCCGACTGGCTCGACGAGGTGCTGGGCCGGCGGGGCGAGGTGGTCGCGGACGTGCTGCGGCCCGCGCCGGTGCTAACGCCTTCGGCGTGAACGGCGATGCACTCCGCAGCAGGGATTTATATAACTAAGCCCTAGTTATATAAATCGGGAGCCTCCAATGGCGCTGAGCCTGAAGGACAGGGAGACGGACAGCCTGGCCCGTGAAGTGGCCGCACTGACTGGGGAGACACTGACCGACGCGATCCGCAAGGCGTTGCGGGAGAGATTGGAGCGAGAGCGGTTGCGGCGTGGACAGCCGGCCCGGCTCGCCGACCAGTTGGTCGCATTGGGTTGGGAGAGCGCCGCCCTGCCGGATCGCGACGTTCGCCATCCAGATGCGATCGTCGGCTACGATGATGCTGGCATGTGGGTTTGATGGTGATCGACACATCGGCCGTCGTCGCGGTCCTGTTTGAGGAGGACGACCAGCTTCGTTATGTCGAAGCGATAGAACGCGCAGCCGCGCGCCTCATCCCCGCCGTCACCCAGGTCGAACTTTCCCGTGTCGTGGACGGCCGCAAGGGGGATGCCGGGCGCGGATTGCTGGAACGCTTCTTCATCTTCACTGGTGCCGAGGTCGTCGCCGTCACGCCACAGCAGGCCGCCCTTGCGATCGGGGCGTTCCGCACCCATGGCAAGGGCCGTCATACGGCCGGCCTGAACATTGGAGATTGCTTCTCCTATGCCCTTGCCAGCGCCACGGGTCATCCGCTGCTGTTCAAGGGGAACGATTTCGCGCACACCGATCTGGCGTCAGCCTTGGGGTAGCAGGCCACCGGCGCGTCTCAATCGATCACGATGCGCGGCCCGCCCGCCGTCTCCCGCGCGGAGAGTTTGTCCCGCAGCCGACCGGCGATCTCGCGGAACGCCGCCGCCGCTTCACTCGAAGGCTCGGCCGCCACGACCGGGGCGCCGGCGTCGGACGCGGTGCGGATGTCGAGCAGCAGCGGCACCTCGCCCAGGAACTCGATGCCGAGCCGCGCCGCCTCGATGCGCGCCCCGCCATGGCCGAAGATCTCGCTGCGATGGTTGCAAGCGGGGCAGCAGAAATAGCTCATGTTCTCGATCAGGCCCAGCACCGGCACCTGCGTCTTCTCGAACATCCGCACGCCGCGCCGCGCGTCGAGCAGGGCGATGTCCTGCGGCGTCGAGACGATCACCGCACCGGCGAGGCTGACCCGCTGCGCCATGGTCAGCGCCACGTCGCCGGTGCCGGGCGGCATGTCGACCACCATGACGTCGAGCGGACCCCAGGCGACCTGGCCCATCATCTGCTCCAGGGCGCTCATCACCATAGGACCGCGCCAGATCATCGCGGTCTCCTCCTCGACCAGGAAGCCGATCGACATCACCTTCAGGCCCCAAGCCTGTAACGGCACCATGAGCTGACCGTCCAGCTCCGGCTTGCGGCCAACGCCCAGCATCCGGGGCAGGCTCGGCCCGTAGATGTCGGCGTCGAGCAGGCCGACGCGCAGGCCCAGTTGCGCCAGCGCCACGGCGAGGTTGACCGCGGTGGTCGACTTGCCGACGCCGCCCTTGCCGGACGCCACCGCCACCACCGCGCCGACATCGGCCAGCAGCATCGCCCGCCCACCGGCCGGGACGGCCGGGGGCGGCGCCTTGCCCGGAGCCGCCGCTGCCGTGTGCGCGGTGAGGATGGCGGTGACGTTCTTCACCCCCGGCACGTCGGCCAGCCGCGCCTCGGCCGCGCGCCGCACCGGCTCCATTGCCGGCGCGCGCCGGCGATCGGTGAGCAAGGTGAGTTGGACCAGCCCGCCACGGGTCTGGATGGCGTCGACCAAGCCGGCGCTGACGATGTCCCGGCCGGTGGCCGGATCGGCGACGTCGCGCAGCGCGTCCAGCAGCGTCGCCTCGGTGGGGTCAGTCATCGTATTGAAAACTTTCCGCAGTGTCGCGATATCGCGAGTTATGGGACGCGCGGCCCAGCCTGCCAATGGCGCCCAGGCCAGTGGCGCGCCCGTGACGGCAGCGCCGGTGCGACGATATAAGTTCCATGACGCATCCAACAGGAGCCTAGCTGCTCATGGCCACGAACAACGGCGGCTCCAACGACCCGGGCGACAAGCCCGCGCCGCAGAACCCCTGGGGGCTGCCCGGCGCCGGCCGTCCGCGTGCCGAGCCGCCGCGTGCCGAGCCCGGCCGCGGCCCATGGGGCGGCGGGCGTCCCGGCGCAGGTCCGATCACTGACCTGGACGATGCCATCGCCCAGGCGCAAGCCTGGTTGCGCGGGTTGCTGCCGCGTTTCGGCGGCGGCGGTGGTGGGCGGCGCCGCCCCGTGCCCGCCGGCGGGCGCGGCCGGCGGCGGCTGGGGGTGGGGGGCGGCGGGCGCGGGGTCG
>CAXUHK010000171.1:7333-8182 GCA_964250775.1 uncultured Acetobacteraceae bacterium
GTCGGATCTCGCGCGCGATCGGCGATCTGCCCAGCGGCCTGCTGCTGCTGGCGGTGGCGGTCGGCGCGATCTGGCTCGCGACCGGCTTCTACCGCGTGCAACCGGACGAGCAGGGCGTGGTGCTGCGCTTCGGCGCGTTCGACCGCACCACGCTGCCCGGGCTCAACTACCACCTGCCCTGGCCGATCGAGACGGTCGACTTGCCTTCGGTCACGCACATCAACCGTGCCGAGATCGGCTATCGCTCCCCGGCGGGGAACAACGTCGAGAATGGCCAAGCCGCCAGCGCCAATCGCAACGTGCTGGCGGAGAGCCTGATGCTGACCGGCGACGAGAACATCATCGACATCGATTTCGCGGTGTTCTGGCGTATCCGCGACGCCGGCGCCTACCTGTTCGCGACCCGTGACCCGGATTACACGGTGCGCGCGGTGGCCGAGAGCGTGATGCGCGAGGTGATCGGCCGCACGCCGATCCAGCCGGCCCTGACCACCGCGCGGGCGCAGATCGAGACCGCGGTGCGCACCGGCGTACAGGCGGTGATCGACAGCTACGGCAGCGGCGTCGAGGTGACGCAGGTGCAATTGCAGAAGGTCGACCCGCCGGACGAGGTGATCGAGAGCTTCCGCGACGTGCAGCGCGCCAACACCGATGCCGAGCGCGCCCGCAACGAGGCCGAAGCCTACCGCAACGACATCGTGCCGCGCGCGCGCGGCGAGGCCGCCGTGGTGACGGCGGCCGGCGACGCCCAGCGCCAGGCCGCGGTCGCGCAATCGCCGGCGCGTCGCCACGCTTCCTGTCCGTGCTCCAGGCCTACGACGCCGCCCAGGCCCTCCCCCTCAGCAGGTG
>CAXUHK010000172.1:0-8179 GCA_964250775.1 uncultured Acetobacteraceae bacterium
AGTCCGAGCCGGCCCCGGTTCCCCGTCAGATCGGGCCGCGCGACGTGGCGCCGCGGGACGTGCCGGCGCGGCGCCCGCGCCGGGTGTGGCCATGGCAGGTCGCGACCGGCGCGGCGCTGGCGCTGGCGGCCGGGTTCGCGGCGCTGGCGTTCGTGCCGCAGCCGACGGAACTGCGGATCGCGGCGCTCGGCCCGGTGGGGGCGCCTCCGGCCGCCTTCCTGGCCGACGCGCGCGCCAACGGCTCGGTGACGCTGACCGCGCTGTCCCCGGCGGACGTGCCGCAGGACCGCGACCTGGAACTGTGGATCCTGCCGCCGGGTGCCGCGAAGGTGGCGCCGCTCGGCGTGCTGCCGTTGCGCGGGCGCCGGATCGCGCTGCCCGCGTTGCCGGCCACCGGCACCCAGTTGCTCATCAGCCAGGAGCCGCGTGGCGGCTCGCTGACCGGGCAGCCGACCGGTCCGGTGCTGTATTCGGGAACCCTGGCGACCCACTGAACGGGTCAGGCGGTCGTCCCGGCGCATCGAGAGCTTCGCCGGCCCGGTCATGTCGCCTTCTCGCGCGCCAGCAGCGTGCGCTTGCGCTCCACGCCCCAGCGATAGCCCGACAGCGCGCCGTCGGCCCTGACAACGCAGTGGCAGGGGATCGCGATCGCGTTGGCGGCGCAGGCGGCGGCGGCGGCGCGCGTCGCCTTGGGCTGGCCGATGCGCCCGGCGACCTCGGCATAGCTGACCGTGGCGCCGGCCGGGACGTCGCGCAGCGCCTGCCACACGCGTTGCTGGAACGCGGTGCCGCGCACGTCCAACGGCAGGTCGAGGCCCACGCCCGGTGCCTCGACCAACCCCACGACCTGGGCCACCGTCGCCGCGAACGCCGCGTGCCGCCGACCAGCCCGGCGCTTGGAGACCGATCCTGGAGATCGCGCACGAGCGTGTCCGGGTCGTCGCCCAGCGCGGGTCCCGCTCCGTCGGAAGCATCGCGGCCGCGCGGTCGTCCATCGGGCCTGCCAGGGAAGTCGCCACGGATCACTTCGCTCAGAGCTGTTTGTGACCCAGCCTATCTGGCCCGGCGGGAGTTCGCCCGCACTCCGGCGCTTGCGCTCAAATCCGCGGTCGGCCGGGTGCCGACTCTTCGTCCTGCGCACCGCTGGGCAGGCGGAACTTTGCCCCGCGCCCGGCTGTTTTCGTCGTTTCGTGACACAGGAGAGCAGGACATGGCCAAGCCGGACGCCGCGCAAATGGAAAAGCTGTGGTCGATGATAAAGGACATCCAGTTCGCGATGCTGACCAGCGAGGACGGCGACGTGCTGCGCAGCCGCCCGATGGCGGCCTCGCAGACCAGCTTCGAGGGCGACCTCTGGTTCTTCACCCGCGCCGACAGCCACAAGGTCACGGAGGTCAGCAGCGACCACCGGGTCGGCGTCAGCTACGCCGACCCGCAGCACCAGAACTACATTTCGCTGTCCGGCACCGCGAGCCTGGTGCGCGACCAGTCGGCGATCGACGCGCATTGGACCGAGGCGCTGCGGACCTGGTTCCCCAAGGGCAAGGGCGACCCCGATATCGCCCTGCTCAAGGTCGACGTGCAGCAGGCGGAGTACTGGGACGCGCCCAACTCCAAGATGGTCCACGCCTACGGCTACGTGAAGGCGGTGCTGACCGGGGCGCCGCCGCATCCCGGCGACAACGCCAAGCTCGACCTCGCCTGACGGCGGCCCGTGATTACAAAACTGTGAGGCAAAAAACATTTGCATCGGGAGCGCGGGGGGCCTAGATGTCTGGGCGGCGGGATGGTTCGCCGTCCCGCTTTCTTGGACGTTTCCTCCCTAAACTTGGCGGCGCTGCAAGGCGCCGCCACTTTTTTGCCCAAAGCGCGGCAGGAGGCCGTCATGCTCAGCCAGGATGACAAGCGGCGCTACCACCGGGACGGCTACCTGGTGGTCCCGGGTTTCAAGCCGCCGGCCGAGATCGCCACGGCACGCGCCCGGGCGGAGGCCATCGTCCATGCGTTCGACATGGCGGCATCCGCGTCGATCTTCACCACGCAGGACCAAGGCGCCCGGACCGACGCCTATTTCCTGAACTCCGGCGACAAGGTGCGCTGTTTCTTCGAGGCGGAGGCATTCGACGATCGGGGGCGGCTGCGGCAGGCGAAGTCGCTGTCGATCAACAAGATCGGCCACGCCCTGCACGATCGCGACCCGGTGTTCGACGCCTTCTCACATGGTCCGGACTGGGCGGCGTTGGCCGCCGACGCCGGCTTGGCGCGGCCGCTGCTGTGGCAGTCCATGTACATCTTCAAGCAGCCCGGCATCGGCGGCGAGGTGCGCTGGCACCAGGACGCCAGCTTCTTCGTCACCGACCCGCTCAGCATCACGACGTTTTGGCTGGCGCTGGAGGCGGCCGACCGCCGCAATGGCTGCCTGTGGGTCGAGCCCGGCGGCCATCGCGGCCCGTTGCGCGAACGGTTCGTGCGCGACGGCGACGCCACCCGCCTCGAGCGCCTCGACGCGACGCCCTGGCCTACGGAGTCCACCGCCGTGCCGGTCGAGGTCGGTCCCGGTACGCTCGTGCTGTTCCATGGCCTGCTGCCACATTACCGCGCGCCCAACCGATCGAGCGTGTCGCGGCACGCCTACACGCTGCACGTCACCGACGCGCGGGCGACATACGATCCGCGCAACTGGCTGCGCCGCGACACGCACAGCCTGCGCGGTTTCGCCTGACCGTCCACGACTTGCGTGCGACACGGCAAGTTCGCGGAGCCGCACGCAAATTGACTTTAACGCAATGAACAAATGAATCACGATCGACTGACAAACCCGTTGCGTTGCCCTGCCACGTTCGTTAATCCGGCATTAACGACGAGGAGCGGGACGTGGCCAACAATTTCTGGAACACCGGCGCGGTGGACAACATCTACGCGCCATACCAATGGTCCAACGGCGAGTTGCAGCCAGGCGACAACCTGATCATCGGCGCGGGCGCCGCGTTCGTGCCGGGCGGCAGCGTCGATGGCGATACCGTGGTCCTGTCGAGCCAGAGCGGCGATGTCCCCGCCGTCCTGGTTGCCTTTGGCGACTCCAGCCTCTCCGTGCTGGTCGCCCAGCAGGCCTACCCCGCCATGACGCCGGGCGCCGGCACCAGCGCGTACGGCACCGTCGAAGTCGTCGGCGCGCCGCTGGTGTCGCTGGCGGTGCAGGGCGGCATGGAGAGCCAAAGCCAGGGCACGGTCAACATCGCCGACTACTCGCAGATGCGCGGCGGCTTCACGGGGATCGGCCCCAATGCCGCCGTCACGATCAATGGCGGCGACACCTCGACGTTCGCCAACGCCGCGAGCAGCCTGACCGGGAACTACTCGGTGGCCGACATCAACGCAGTCGTGGTCGGCGACGGCACCTTCGACATCGGTTTCCTGGACGCCATGACGTTCAATTCCAGCGTGTCGGCGGGACAGACGATCAACGACAATGGCGGCTTGTTGACCATCGCCGACACGCCGGGCTTCCACGCCTCGGTCGACTGGTCGCCGATGTCGGACCTGGGCGGCAACAACGACCATATCGAGCTGTCCGGCGTCGGCGCGGACCACTATTCCTATGCCAACGGCGTGCTGGCGCTGACGTCCGGCGGCAGCGACGTGTTCGACCTCCATTTGCGGACCAACCCCAGCAGCGACGTCGTGGCGGCGCAGGGGAGCGGTGGCATCCAGGTATACGCCTCGGCGGCGACCGCGGCCGCCGCCAACGCCGTGCTGCTTGCCCGCGCCTGATCCGACGGCGCCGATAACTGCGGGCGACGTCGCGGCGGCCGAGCGGGTCGCCGGCGTCGCCTACACCGCGGCCGAGCGCGATCTGATGCTGGGCGAGTTGGAGGTGCAACTGCGCCTGACGCTCGCCTGGCGGGCGAAGGCGCTGCCGGACGTTTTGGCCCCGGCGATGCGGTTCGACCCGCGCCTGCCGGGCTTCGCGATGCCGGACCCTGGCCCGCTGCGGCTTCCCACATGGTCCGGCGACCTGCCAGGCAGCGCGGAGGACATCGCCTTCGCCCCGGTGGCCGCGTTGTCGGCCTGGATCGGGTCACGGTCGCTGTCGTGCGAGCGCCTGACGCGGCTTTATCTGGAACGCATCGACCGGCTGGCGCCGCGACTGGCGTGCTTCGCGGCGGTGGACGGCCGCAGGGCGCTCGCGCGGGCGGGGGAGCTCGACGCCATGCTGGCCGAAGGACGCTGGCTCGGCCCGCTGCACGGCATCCCGTACGGGGCCAAGGACATCCTCGACACCGCCGGCATCGAGACGGCGTGGGGCGCCGAGACGCATCGCGGCCGCGTGCCCACGACCGATGCCGCGGTGGTGCGCCGGCTGCACGACGCGGGCGCCGTGCTGCTGGGCAAGACCAGCGTCGGGGCGCTGGCGCAGGGCGACGTCTGGTACGGCGGCCGCACCCGCAACCCCTGGGACATCGGGCAGGGGGCGAGCGGGTCGAGCGCCGGTTCGGCGGCGGCGGTGGCGGGCGGGCTGGTGGCGTTCGCGCTCGGCAGCGAGCAGCATGGTTCCATCGTCTCGCCTTAGGCGCGTTGCGGCTGCGTCGGCCTGCGCCCCACCTTCGGCAGGGTGTCGCGGCGGGGGGCGATGACGCTGTGCTGGTCGCTCGACAAGATCGGCCCCATGGCCCGCTCGGTTGCCGACACCGCGCTGGTGCTGGACGCCATCAACGGCCAGGACGAGGCCGACCCGTCCGGCATCGCCGCCCGGTTCGGCGCCGACTTGGCGGCGCCGGTCGCCGGGCTGCGGCTGGGCTACTTCGCGCAGGATTTCGCGCACGTGCTCGACCACGCGGCGCTGGACGTCGCGCGCGGGTTGGGCCTGGAGCTGGCGCCGTTGACCCGGCCGGACCTACCGTACGAGTCTCTGGTCAACCTGCTGACCGCCGAGGCCGCCGCCGCGTTCGAGGAACTCACGCTGAGCGGCCGCGATGACCTGCTCACCCGGCAGGACGCCGAGGCGTGGCCGAACGAATTCCGCCGCGCGCGCTTCCTGAGCGCGGTCGACCACGTCCAGCTCGACCGCCTGCGGCGGCAGGCGATGCAGGCGATGGACGCTGCGATGCGCGAGGTCGACGCGGCGATCGGCCCCAGCCTCGACGGCCCGATGCTGACGATCACCAACTTCACCGGCCATCCGTGCGTGTGCCTGCGCTCTGGCTTTTGCGGCCCGCGCGAGCCGCACAGCATCTCGCTTTGGGGGCGGCTGTTTGACGAGGGGCCGATGCTGGCGATTGGGCACGCGTTGGAGCGGTCGTTCGCGGTGGCCGACCGGCGGCCGCCAGTAGATTGAGCGAAGGCGGTCAGGACGATTTCAGCGGCCGGGCGGTGCTGCTGGCGGCAAGATCCGCGGCAACGCCGGAACTTGTGCCGGCGGCGGACCCGGCACAAGATAGATGATCTGCGGTGGAGCAGGCGGAGGCAGGGGCAGGGGAGGGCGGCTGTTCACGTAGGTGGCGAGTGCCGCCCGCGCGCCAACGCAAGCCGCCACCCCTACAAGTAGTTGCACTAGGAACTTACGAGTCTCCCATTTCTGCTGCGCCTCCATGTCGTTGCGCATCTTCTCGATGTTGACGGTCATCTGGCCGATCCTTGGTTCGTGCTCGCGGTTTTCCTGATCCTGCGTCAGCGGCATGGCCAAGCTACTTCAAATCGCATTTGACCGAAAAAATGCGACAAGGAATTACGCCGCTTCGCGCTGCTCGGCCCCGAACAGGAACTCGATGTCGTCCCCTTCCAGTGCCGCCATGTCGGCCTCCTCGGTGAACGCCAGGTTGGCCAGGTCGGCCTTGCGCTCCTGCAGGTCGAGGATGCGTTCCTCCACCGTGTCGGCGGCGATCAGCTTGAACACGAACACCGATTTGGTCTGGCCGATGCGGTGCGCCCGGTCCGACGCCTGGTTCTCCACCGCCGGGTTCCACCATGGGTCGTAATGGATCACCGTGTCGGCCGAGGTCAGGTTCAGCCCGCGCCCGCCGGCCTTGAGGCTGATGAGGAACAGCGGCACCTCGCCCGCCTCGAACGCCCGCACCGGCTCGGCGCGGTCGGTTGTGTCGCCGCGCAGCTCGACATAGGCGATCCCGGCCTCGGCCAGGCGCGGCTTGATCAGGTCCAGCATCGAGGTGAATTGCGAGAACACCAGGATGCGCCGGCCCTCGGCGATCATCTCGCCGGCCATCTCCAACAGGTCGTCGAGCTTGCTCGACGACTGCACCAGCCGCGCCGAGGGCAGCTTGACCAGGCGCGGGTCGCAGCAGGCCTGGCGCAGCTTGAGCAGCGCGTCGAGCACCACGATGCGGCTGCGCGCCAGGCTGCTGGCGGCGATCTGCTCGCGCACCCGGTCGTGCAGCGTGGCGCGGATGGTCTCGTACAGCTCACGCTGGTCGGGGGCCAGGGCGATGCGGCGCAGGATGGTGTGCTTGGGCGGCAGCTCGGTCGCGACCTCGCCCTTGGTCCTGCGCATGATGAACGGCCGGATGCGGCGGACCAACTGCAAGCGCCGCTTGTCGTCGCCCTTCTTCTCGATCGGGCCGCGGAAGCGCCGCGCGAAGTCGCGCCGCGCGCCGAGCAGGCCCGGCATCAGGAACGCGAACTGCGACCACAGCTCCTCGAGGTTGTTCTCGATCGGCGTGCCGGACAGGCACAGCCGGAAGCGGGTGTCGAGCTGGCAGACCGCGCGCGTCGCCTTGGCGTCGGGGCTCTTAATCGACTGCGCCTCGTCGAGCACGACGATGTGCCAGGCGAGGCCGCGCATCTCCTCGATGTCGCGGCTCAGTACGGTGTAGGTGATGATGACGACGTGGGCGCCCCCGAGCTGGCCGCGGCGCTCGTGGCGGTCGATCCCGTGCAGCACCTCGACCCGCAGCCGGGGCGCGAACTTCGCCAGCTCGGCGGTCCAGTTGCTGACCAGGCTGGTCGGCACCACGATCAGCGCCGGCCGGTCGAGCCGCCCGGCTTCCTGCTCGACCACGATGTGCGCGATGGTCTGTGCCGTCTTGCCCAGCCCCATGTCGTCGGCCAGGAACCCCGACAGCCCGTGCGCGCGCAGATGCTGCAGCCAGTCCACGCCCTGCTGCTGGTATGGCCGCAGGTCGCCCTTGAACCCCGGCCCGACCGCGACCGGCGCGATTTCCGGCTCGCCGCGGAAGTTGGCGGTGTAGGCCTCGATCGCCGCCGCGTTCTGCCACTTGCTGGCGAGCAGGTCCTCCAGTTCCAGCACTGTCGGCGCCTCGGCCGTGGGCAGCAGCAGGGCGCCATCGCCGGCGCGCTCCGAGGCCTCGATCAGGTCGCCGATGATCGCGAGCAGCCGCTCGACCCGCTCGGCCGGCAGCTTCACGATGCGGCCGTCGTCGAGGCTGGTGATGACCTCGCCGTCCACCACGCGGGCGCTGGCCATGCCGCCGCGCTCGATCAGCCGGCTCAGGATCGGCAGCAACGGCACCCGCTTGCCGTCGATCTCGATGCCGAGCTCGAGCGAGAAGCCGCCCGAGCCCGCGTCGCTGATGTGCATGTCGTAGAGGCCGACCTGATCGACCAGGCGCGGCCCGAAATCGTGCTCGATCAGGTTGCGCCAGCCCAGCGCCTGCAGCGCCGGCAGCCGATCCGCCATGAAGCCTTGCCAGCGCTCGGAGGCGTCGCGGCCGCGGAAGACGAACACCCGCCGGCCGCGCGCGGTGCCGGCGTCGGCCACGCGCATCTGCACGAAACCGTCTTCCTGCAGCAGGTCGAGCGCCGCCGCCTCGGCGACAGGGTCGCGGCGCACGAAGCTCGGGCCGCCCGAGCCGCCCGGGAGGCCGTCGCTGCGCAGGAACTGGCGCTCGTCGTCGCTGTCGGTGACGATGCCGCCATAGTCGAAATCGAGCGTCAGCGCGTCGAGCATCTGCAGCCGGCCGAACTCGTCGGGACCCTGCAGCCGGCGCAGCCGCAACGTCGGCGTCAGCGTCCGATCGCTGATCGCCTGCTCGCCCAGCGCCTCCAGCGTCGGCACGCCCCGACGGCCCCGCGAGCGCGCCGGCAGGCGCGGGCGCAGCACCGGCGGCGGTGGCGCCGGCGGGCGCGGCCGGATGCGGCCCACGGCGCCGGTGGCGGCATCGACGTACCCGGGGCCGGTCGCGGTGCCGCTCCCCCCCGCGCGCGG
>CAXUHK010000173.1:0-3679 GCA_964250775.1 uncultured Acetobacteraceae bacterium
GGCGTGTAGTTCAGCATCACGTAGCCCGCCGCCGGCAGCAGCAGGGCCGCTACCACGGGCGCGGCGAGCAGCTTGGGATCGAGCCGCCGGGCGGCCAGGCCGCGGCCGATCAGGTAGAGCGTCACCGCCATCAGCGCGACCAGGCCCACACCGAGCGCGGTGCGCCCGCCGAACACCAGCAGGCCCACGCACAGCACCGGGAAGCAGATCGCGGCGACCAACGGCGGCAGTTTCAGCTCGGGCAGGCAGAGCAGGCTCATCATCACCACGATGGCGCCGGTCAGCGGGTGTTCGAACCCGGCGATGCCGCGAAAATCGCCCTCGGCCTCTACGAACTTCTCTGCGCCCAGGAACGGCGGCACGACATGCGTGTGGGTCAGCGCCTCGCCCACCGCGACGACGACGTTGATGACGGTGAACGCCAGCATCGTCCGCCCGAGGGTCAGGCGCGCCTTCTCGCCGCAGGCTTCGAGCGCATAGGCCAGCAGTCCCGCCGAAACGTAGTTCTCGACGAACACCGCGGCGCCCTTGGTCCCGACGCTGACCAGCGCGAACACGCCGCAGAACAGCATGGCGCCGATGAACCCGAAAGTGGCCGGCGAGTCGCGGAACGCCTGCGCCAGGCTGCTTCTGCCGTCGGCCCGCGCCCGCAACGCCAGCACGGCGGCGAGCGCCGCCAGGTAGGTCGAGGGATGGAACTTGACCAGAGGGTTGCCGCCCGGCACGTCGTAGGCGACGCCCATGTTGTAGAGCAGGCTGGACGAGACGAAGAAGTGCAGCGCCACCGCGACCGCCGCGAGGCGGAACACGGTCCTCATGCCGGACGAACCCGCGCCGCGGCGCGCCTGCCGGGCGGCCGAGCCGATGGCGTAGGCCGGGCGCAGGGTCCGCCACGCCGCGGTCATGCCGCGGCGCCGACCGCGACGGCGGCGCCATCCTTGCCGTCGCGCACCTTGCGCCGGATCAGGTCGAGGTAGGACATGGCGCTCGCCGCTGACGTGAAATCGGCGGCCCGCGCGCGAAGCACGTCGCTGGCGTAACGGTCGCGCAAGTCCGGCGAGAACGCCGCGGCCAGCGCGTCGACGTCGTTGTTCGGCACCAGGACGCCGTAGCGCCCGCCGTCGAGGATTTCCGACGGCCCGTAATCGCAATCCACGCTGATGACCGGCGTCCCGACCCCGAACGCCTCGACCAGCACGTTGCCGAACCCCTCGTAGCGCGAGGTCAGCACGAACGCCGCCGAGCGCCGGACATACGGCAGCGGGTTTCCGACGAAGCCGGCGAACTCGGTGCAATGCGCGATGCCGAGTTCCCGCGCCAGCGCTTCGAGCGCGGCCCGCCTCGGACCGTCGCCCAGGATCATCAGCCGCGCCGGCGCGCCGCTCTCGCAATGCCGGGCGAAGCCGCGCAGCAGATGGTCGTGGCCCTTCTGCGTCACCAGCCGGCCCGCCGTCACGTAGACCGGCGGCCCGGCCTCGTCGAACCACGGGTGCTCGATCCGCTCCGCCGCCCGCGCCTCGAAATTGCTGCCGATGACCGGGTTGTAGATCGTGTTGACCCGGTCCGCGGCGCTGCCGGTGGCGCGCCGGAAATCGGTGGCGACCCCGTCCGACACCGCCACCACGGCCGCCGCCAGGGGCGACAGCACGCGGTAGAACACCGGCAGCACATAGTAGGTCCAGGCCTGCATCCGGCTGGGATCGTTGGTGAACGGGTTGTGCTGGCAGATGATGACGGGCACCCGGCTGCGTGCCAGCACCTTGGCCATCAGGCCCACGATGTTGTTGTGGTCGAGGCTGGTCAGCATGATGTCCGGGCGCGCGCTGCGCAGGTAGCGCGCCAGCGGCGGGACGTCGGCCAGCGCGCGTCCGGTCTCGAAGCCGATGACCGGCAGGTCGGGCGGCAGGAACTCCAGCAGCTCGCCGCGCTTCCTGTGCAGCAGCAAGGTGACGTCGTGGCCGGCCGCGCGCCATTCCAGGATCAGGCTGAGGTTGGCGCGCTCGGAGCCGCCGCCGGCCAGGTCCTGCATGTAGACCGCGATGCGCAGGGGCGAGCCACCTTGCTTGGTCATGTGCACGGCAAGCGGGTCACGCATGGATCGGAGTCCTGGTCGAGAAAGGGGCGACGCGGCGGCGCAGCTTCGCGGCGATGCCCTGCCACGCGATGACCTGCCGCTTGCCGTCGACGAACAGCCGCGCGCCATCGGTGGAGAGCGTGTGCAGCCCGTCCGGATACGGCCCCTGGCGGCTGGGCTCGATGCGGCGGACCGGCACCTCGCGGAACTCGTCGAGCGTCAGCGTCTCGATCCGGTGCAGCGCCACGGCCGCGCCATAGGTGCGCGCGCAATCCTGGGCGGGGCGGTACAGCCGGCCGTCGTGCCGCAGCACCGGCCCGGCCGGCCGCGACGAACGGACATCGAGCTTGACCGGGTTGCCGCGATGCTCGCGCCACGGGCCACGCACATCGTCGGCGGCGAGCAGGCAGAGATTGTCGTGCGCCCCGATGTCGAGGTCCGAATACGCGATCCAGGCGCGGCCGCCATGCCAGAACAGGGTAGGATCGGCCATCCGCAAATGCGGCGCCACGCCGCACAGCGGCTCGGCCGCGCCGGCTTCGGTCAGCCGGTAGAGGGTGGTCTGCCCGCGTTCCGAAGTTTCCGGCAGCAGCAGCGTCTCACCCTCATGCACCAGCGCGCCCGGATAGGAGCGGTGCCATGCCCCGCCCAGCAAGCGCTCGGCACCCGCGATCCGCCGGCCCCGGGCATCCAGCTCCAGCGCCAGGATCTGCCCCAACCGGGGACCCGGGCCGCCCTCGCTGGCGAACTCCTCGCAAAGGATGCGCGTCGTGCCTGGCCAGGGATGCGGGTCGGCCAGGTTGCCGAGCCGGCCGGGATCGACCCAGTCGACGCCGCGCAGCGGTTCGCCGGAGATCAGCGCCGCCGCCGACTGCGCCACCGTGCCGATGCTCCACCGCTCGACGAACAGGCGCTCCCGCCAGATGTGGACGAACCGCCGCGAGAGTCCCTGCAGCCGCGCCACGGCAGCCGGCCGTTTCGGCCGCGGCCTGGCGTCCGGCGGCGGCGGATCGACCGTCAGCCCCGAATGCCCGCCCAGCGCGGCCCGCAGCAGGATGGCCATCGTGCCAAGGACCTTGTCCTGCAACGCGCGCAGGCCCAAGCGCGTGCCGATGACCGCCTCGGCCAAGACGCGAGCGCCCGGCCGGCTGGTGACCAGGCGGATCAGCATGACGTAAGGCGCCCGCTCCCAGCGGCGGATCAGCGAGTTCGGCAACTCGATCGTCTCGCCGCCATCGGTCTCGAACCGCCAGGCGGCGCCGGTCGCCGGATGTTCGGTCGAAAACGTGATCGCGGCCACGGTTGGGAACCGCGCCGCGAGCGAGGCGATCATCGCGCCCGGCGCCACCAGCGTGGGCGGCCGATCTAGTGCCATATCCGCGCCCGCCATCTCCAGGCTCAAGCCCTGCTGCGGCCGAACAGCCAGGGCGACCGGCGCGGCACGCGGTTGAACACCGTGCCGATCACCTGGCCGCCCACCCGGTCTATCCTGTCGCACGCCGCGCGGACCGCGGACATGCGGGTCGACGCGGCCCGCAGCACCACGCCGGTGCCGTCGCAATGCGGCGCCAGCGACAGCGCGCCGCCGCCGCGCGGGCCCGCCGG
>CAXUHK010000173.1:3689-8173 GCA_964250775.1 uncultured Acetobacteraceae bacterium
GGGCAGTCCAGCCCCCCGAGCGAGAAACGCTCACGCAGCACGTCGACCAGCCGCGCCAACTCGGCCGGGCCGCAGCGCGTGGCGCCGGCGGCATCGGTGGCGCCGAGCCAGGCCCGGAACACCCCGGCGGCGTCGTCGCTGGGCATCACGATGTCGAGCGACAGGCTATCCTGGCGGAACGCCTCGACCAGGCTCGCCCGCTCCACCGTCCGGCCGCGATTGCGTCGCCCGGCGGGAACGTTCGGGCCGCAATCGATGAACAGCACCGGCAGCGTGGCGCCCATGCCAAGCGACGCCATGCTCTCCGCCACCGCCTGCCCGGCGACCCTGGCGAAGCCGGAGGCCACGGTCGTGGTGCCGACCTTGCCGGCGGCGCCCACGAACTGCAGCACGCTGGTCCTCTTGTTGACGCGCAGGGTCTCGACCGCATAGCTCAGCTCAAGCCACTCGGCGGGCAATTGCTGCCAGGCGGCCACCTGCTGCCGGTCGGTCGCGACGCGGCCGCCCAGGGCCCCGGCCTCCCGTGCCGTGCGCAGGTTGGACAAGAACTTCGCCGAACCGTCGTTCATCGCGCCATCATGGAGTGCGCCATCATGGAGTCGGAGGCGGTCAAAGGCGCGGCTGGCGCGACGCGCCGCCATTTGGGAAATGACTCATGGCGAGAAGCCCCAGGGCTGAGCGGTCCATGGTCCGGTATCGCTTCCAGGAATGTTTGACGCATCGCAATCTAGCAGCCGACCGGGCCCTGAGTCGGAGAGCATTCGGAGTAGTGC
Source organism: uncultured Acetobacteraceae bacterium (assembly GCA_964250775.1). Classification (GTDB taxonomy): domain Bacteria; phylum Pseudomonadota; class Alphaproteobacteria; order Acetobacterales; family Acetobacteraceae; genus CAVRQM01. The sequence goes on from CAXUHK010000173.1 coordinate 4,463, forward strand.
CCATGGACTTGACAACCAAAGCAAAGGCTCTCGTTCCTCGCCGGCCGTCGATCAGTAGGCTTGTCGGTCGAAGGCGATGGAGATGGCCGTCAACATCATGATCTTGAGGTCGAACAGCACCGACCAGCGCTCGATGTAGGCAAGGTCGTACTCGACGCGCCGCTGCATCTTGCCCAGCGTCTCGGTCTCGCCGCGCAACCCGTTGACCTGCGCCCAGCCGGTGATGCCGGGTTGGACCCGGTGGCGGCCGAGATAGTCGTCGATCAGCGCCGCGTACTGGTGGTTGAGCGTGAGCGGGTGCGGGCGCGGCCCGACCAGCGACATGTCTCCGCGCAGCACGTTGAACAGCTGCGGCAGCTCGTCGAGGCTGCTGCGGCGCAGGAACCGGCCGATCCGCGTCACCCGCGGATCGCCCCGTTGCGCCTGCCGCACGTCGCGCTCCGGCTCGGCACGGTGGCGCATCGAGCGGAACTTGAACACCACGATGACATTGTTGTTGAAGCCGAGCCGCGCCTGGCGGAACAGCACCGGCCCCGGGCTGTCCAGCTTGACGATCAGCGCGATCACCAGCATCAGCGGCGCCAGCAGGGCGGTCGCCACCGCGCCGAGCAACAGGTCCTCGAGCCGCTTCAGCACGCCGCTCCAGTCGCCCAGCGGTTGGCGGTGCACGGTTAGCACCATGGTGTCCAGCACCATGCCGGCCCCGCGCACCGGCGCCGCCAACTCGGGCAGCGACGGGCACAGCCGCACGTTGGCCGGGATGTTGCCCAGCCGCCGCAGCACGGCGTCGACCTCGGGCCCGCAGTCCGCGGACACCGTGACCAGCACCTCGTCGATGCGGAACAGCCGCGACAGCGCGATCAGGTCCTCGATGCCGCTGCGGCGCTCGCCGACCGGGTTGGCGGTGAACACCCCGGCCAGCCGCATCCGGTTGCCGCGGCGCTGCAGCCGGCGCGCCAGCTCGGCCCCGTTGCCGGCCAGGTCGACGATCGCCACGGTGCGCGCGAGCTGGCCGCGCCGCCGCCAGCGCCGCACCTGCGACACCGCCACCAGCCGCACCAGGGCGAAGCCGGCCAGTGCCGAGACGTACCAGGCCACCGCCCAGATCCGCGAATACTCCTGCCCGGTCTTGGTCAGGTAGCCGACCAGCACCAACAGCACGAACACCACCGTCCAGGCATGGATGACGCGCCCCATCTGCGCCGTGAAGCCATCGGTCAGGTTGCGCGTGTAGCTGCCGCCGATCTGCATCGCGTTGATGGTCACCACCACGGTCAGCAACGTCGACGTCAGGATCTCGCCGGTCGTGGCGGTCAGGCCGTTGCGGAGCAGGTCGGGGAGGCGGGAGTCCCCCGCCACGACCAGCGCGTCGAGCAACCCGACGGCGCCCGGCAGCAGGCCGGCCGGATGCCGGCTGACCGCCCGCCCGCCGGCATCGGCCTGCGCCCGGCTCCAGGTGAACGCCGCCGGACCCGCCAGGTCGTTGGCGGCCAGCGGCGGAGCGAGGCCCGGGGTAGCGGCGCCGTCGTGCGCCCGGCTGACGCGGCTCATTCGGCGGCGACCGGCGCGCGGCCGGCGGCCAGCGTATCGCGCAGCACGGCCGCCACCGCGCGCTCCAGGCGTTCGGCCAGCCCGTGCGGGCTCATGGCGGCCACCTTGGCCCGGCAGGCGGCGCGCATCCGATCGAGCCGCGGCGGCGCCGTGTCGAGCGCCTCGGCGAGCGCCGCCGAGGCCTGCTCGGGGGAGAGCGGGTCGAACAGCCAGCCGGTCTGGCCTTCGCGCACCCAGTCGCGCACCTCGCGGTTGCGGCGGCTGCCCAACACCGGCAGGCCGAGCGCCATCGCCTCGGCCAGCACCGGGTGCCGGTCGTCGACCAGCGTCGGCACCAGCAGGATGCCGCAATGGGCCAGCGCGCGTTCGGTCTCCTTGGCGCCGAGCCGGCCCAGGAAGCGCTGCGAAACGTTCTCGGGCAACGGCTGCGCCTCCAGCACGCCGCGCAACGGCCCGTCGCCGATCCACCAGATCTCGACGCTGCGGGCCGGGTGCTGCTCCGCCCAGGACGCGGCGCTGACCAGGATGTCGGCGGCCCCGGCCTGCGGCGTGAGGTCGCCGGCATAGACCAGCCGGTGCGCCTGCTCCGCGTTGCGCGCGAAGCCGGCGTGGTCATGCGACGGGTGGGCGTCGCTCGGCTCGACCAGCGGGAAGATGCGCGCGGCCGGGATCCCGAGCCGCTCGACCGCCTCGGCCACCTCGGCATTGGCCAGCACGCCGTCGGCGCGCGACATCATGAACCGGACCAGCCGGCCGCCGCGCGGCTGCCGGGTGATCCAGAGCAGCAGGCGGGTGCGGCGGCGCAGGCCCCGGTAGGCGATCGCCTGCCAGGTCGACAGACCGAAATCCTCGGCGATTATCAAATCCGGACGTATCCTGGTCAACGACCCGAGCGAGCGGCACAGCACGCGGTCGAGGTCGACCGAGCCGTCATGGCGGACCGGCCCGCCGCCGGCATCGCGCTCCGACCACAGCACGTGCACATCCGGCGCGGCCAGCGCGCCCGGAAGCGCGCTCAGCACGGCGACGCGGCCGGACCCGCCCCGGCCCAACAGAAAAGCCGCCCTCATCTGCACGGCCAACCTCCTAATGCCACCGGACAATTTTTTGCCGGGCTAAAATCATCTCGCACCGCAACAAAACTTGACTTTTGGTATCATGGAGGGATCGTAAAGTTCGAGCGACCTTGGGGAGTAGTCCGAAGGCGTGTGTCGGCTGCCCGATGCTGCCGTCGACAAAGCCGGCCGGCTGGCATACGCGAACAGCCATGGCCGGTGCCGACCTCAGCCCGGCGGCGTCCGAGGCCCGGGACGGTTGGCTTAGTCTGTTCGAGGTGATTCGGCGTCGATGTTCCTGGCCGCCAAATATCGGCGTCATGAGGCGCCGTCTTGCCACTGTCATTCCGGTTATATCATAGTTTGTTTATTGCAATTTATAATCTTCCATACTAGTTCCCGACTTTCACGGTTCGAGGCGGAGTGTCGGATGCGGAAGCTCAACCTGCTCGGCGTTGCGGTCTGCGCCACTGGCTACGCGGAGGCGTGCGAAGCGGTTCGGGTCGCGGCGGTGACTGGCAGGCCGCTCACCGTCACGGCGCTGCCGGTGCAAGGCGTGATGGCCGGAGCGCTCGACCGCCGGCACCGTCACCGCCTCAACGCGCTCGACCTGGTGGTGCCGGAGGGGCGCTCGGTCCGTTGGGGCCTGAACCTGCTGTTCGGCGCCGGGCTGCGGGACGGGGTGTGCGGCTCCAAGCTGATGCTGCGGCTCTGCGCCATGTGCGCGCGGCAGGGGCTGAGCGTGGCACTCTACGGCAGCGAGCAGGCCGTGCTGGATCGGCTGTGCGCCAGCATCCATGACAGCTACCCCAACCTTCGGATCGCCGCCGTCATCCCGTCACGCTCCGGCCGGGTCGACCGGGCGGGACAGGCGGCGCTGGCGCGCGAGATCAGCGAGTCCGGAGCGGACATCATCTTCGTCGGGCTGGGCTGCCCCCGGCAGGACGTGTGGCTGTTCGAGAACCGCTCGCTGCTGCGCGTGCCCACCATCGCCGTGGGCGGCGCCTTCGGCGTCCGTGCCGACCGGGCCGCGTCGGCGCCCGGCGGCCCGCGCCCATCCCAGCTGCGCAGCCCCCGATAACTGATACAGCTGGGGCGCCACAAA
>CAXUHK010000174.1:0-8147 GCA_964250775.1 uncultured Acetobacteraceae bacterium
GGGGGGGGGCCCCCGGGTTTCTCGGGGGGTGGGGGGGGGGGGGGTTGGGTTGCGACACGCAACTCTGACCTGGAGACCGCCACAATGACCGACGATACGATGGCGCTTCGCGCGCTGCTGGAGAACGGCTCCGACGCGAGCGTCCTGCGAGAGATGATCGGCTTTGCCGCCGAGCGGCTGATGGAACTGGAGACCAGGGCTGTCTGCGGAGCTGTCCATGGCGAGCGCACCCTCGCTCCTTGGTCGCTCGCCCTGACCGCCTCGTGCAGCGCAACGGCTACCGGGAGCCTGACTGGGAGACGCGGGTCGGCACGGTCGAGCTACGCATCCCCAAACTGAGGAAAGGCAGTTACTTCTCTTCTTTCCTTGAGCCCCGGCGCACTGCCGAGAGGGTACTGACGGCGGTGATCCAAGAAGCCTGCATCCATGGCGTCTCGACGCGTTCGGTGGATGATTTGGTGCAGGCGATGGGTGGATCGGGCATCAGCAAGGGCCAAGTGTCTCGGCTCTGCGCCGAGATCGATGAGCGGGTGAATGCCTTCCTCGACCGGCCGATCGAAGGCGAATGGCCCTATCTCTGGCTCGACGCGACCTACGTGAAGGTCCGCCGGGATGGGCGCATCGTCTCGGTCGCGGCCACCATCGCCACGGCGGTCAACACCGACGGCAGCCGCGAAGTGCTCGGCATGGCCGTCGGCGCCAGCGAAGTCGAGACCTTTTGGACCGAGTTCCTGCGCAGCCTTGCCCGGCGAGGTCTGCGTGGCGTCATGTTGGTCATCTTCGACTCGCACGAGGGGCTGAAGGCCGCCACCCAGCGCGTCTTGCGCGCGTCGTGGCAACGTTGCCGGGTGCATTTCATGCGCAACGTGCTCGCCCACGCCGGTCGTAGTCATCGGCGGGTCGTCGCCGCCTGGGTCGGCACCGCGTTCGCCGAGGCCGACGCCGAGGCCGCGCGCAAGCAGTGGCGCAGCGTCGTCGACCAGCTCCGTCCCCGGATCCCTCCGTTGCCCTTCCATTTGCTGCGCACGCGGAACCTTCGGCAACTCTGCCCAAGCCTGCAGCCGTGATGGACGGCGCGGAAGCTGACGTCCTGGCGTTCATGGCCTTCCCCAAGGACCACCGTGCCAAGATCCACAGCACTAACCCGCTCGAACGCCTGAACGGCGAGATCAAACGGCGCAGCGAAGTGGTCGGCATCTTCCCCAACGAAGCTGCCGTCACCAGGCTTGTCGGCGCGTAAGGCCATTCTGAACACGACTCCCACCAAAGTTGCGGCGATCCGGTCGCGCCCGGCAGACAGCGTTTTGCCAAGTTTAGGCTGCATGACAACAATGGCCGCGATCACAGCCCAATAGCCCTCCGGCAAATCCATCAATGTCGTGCCATCCCTCGCCAGCGCGCATACAATCAACCGGCGAAAGGCCTGACGCGTTTGCTCCTCGCCGAACCGTATCCCCATCGCGAGCTCCATCAGGCCCGTGATCGGCGATTTGTAGGTTTCCTTCTAGAGAGTGCGGAACGGAACTCGGCAACATCGCTATCGGACCTGCGGACATGAGTATTTTCCGAGCCTGTCATTCGGCATCGCCAGGGTGCCCACTGCTTCCAAAGCACCTGGGAGAAAAGACATGAGCACGCGGCAAGCCAACCGTTGTAGCCTTGGAGCGTGACCGTGAGCACGGGCAGGCGACACCGGCTGCGCAGTTGGCTCTTCACCCCGGCGACCAAGCCCGATCGCTTCGCCAAGGCGGCCGCTGTCGGCGCTGACGCCTTGATCCTTGACCTGGAGGATGCCGTCGCACCCGACGATAAGGCCTCGGGGCGCCGGACGGCCCTGGAATACCTCTCAGGTGCCGCGCCGCCTATTCCCGCCCGTATCCTGCGCATCAACGCGATTGAAACCGATGCCGGGATCACTGACCTTGCGGCGTTGCTGCAAAGCCCGGCCGATCCCGACTTCATCGTCGTCCCAAAAGTCAACGCCGCGGCGCACTTGCACATCTTGGACAAGCTGCTCACGACAGGCGGCAAGATGGCACGGCTCGTCGCCCTGATCGAGACGGCACAGGCGCTGTCGTCGATCGACAGCATCGCGACAGCCACGCCGCGTTTGGGGTCACTGATGTTCGGAGCGGCCGACATGGCGGCCGACCTTGGCGCGGTCACTAGCTGGGGACCCTTGCTGGGCGCGCGGAGCCGGATCGTCGCGGCCGCCGCGTTGGCGCAGGTGCCGGTCATCGACTCGCCGTTCTTCGACTTCAAGGACGCGGACGGCCTCGCCAGCGAGACGGCCGAGGCGGTCGCCCTTGGCTTCACCGGGAAAGCCGCAATCCATCCGGACCAGGTGGCCACGATCAACCAGGCGCTGACGCCAAGCGCCGAGGCGCTGTCCCACGCCCACGCGGTCATGGAGCAGAACAAGAAGGGCGTCGGTGTCATCGACGGCCAGATGATCGATGAAGCGGTCGCCCGCAAGGCGCGGCGCACGCTGGTGGCCGCCGGCGAGCTGGCCTGACACTCGGACTGCATGAACATATGAAGGAACACCAAAGATGAACGATATGCCGGCTGCTGCTCCGTCAACTCAAGCCCTGCCCGCTTACAAGACCCTCGGCGAGCACCGATACCGCGAGACGTCGGGCCTCTACTACGAGGACTTCGAGCCGGGTGACGTGTTCGAGCACAGGCCAGGCCGCACGATCCTGGACACGGACAACACATGGATGACGCTGCTCTCGATGAACACCCAGCAGCTCCATTTCGATGCCGCCTACGCGGCCAAGACCGAGTGGAGGAAGCCGCTGGTCGACTCCACCATCACCCTCGCGCTGCTGACGGGCATGAGCGTCCGCACGGTCAGCGGCAAGGTGGTCGCCAATCTCGGCTGGGACAAGGTCAAGGCCACGGGGCCGCTGTTTGCCGGCGACACGCTCTATGCGGAGAGCACTGTGCTGCACAAGCGGCTGTCCGCCAAGCGCCCGACCCAGGGTATCGTCACGGTCGCGACACGAGGTCTGAACCAGGATGGCCTGGTGGTGATGACGTTCGAGCGCACGATGCTGATCTACTGCCGCGGCCACTCGCCCGAGGAGAAGGCAAACTACTAACTCGCCACCTTTTGTCTCAGCCCGATACTTAGGAGAAAGAAGTGGATTCGGAAGAGCATCATACTGAGCACCTGGCAAGCCCAAATGAGCAAGCCTACCATGGTGAGGTCTTCCCAGAGGTTCGCGCCAACATTCGGCACGCGTGCAAAGAGTTCGGGGAGGAATACCTGCGGGAAATATCCCGCGAGAAGCGTTACCCGGCAGAGTTCGTCGAGTCCATCACCAAGGCAAAGTGGCTATCGGCATTGATCCCCAAGGAATACGGAGGTCTTGGGCTCGGGCTGGCTGAGGCATCCGTCATCATGGAGGAGATCAACCACTCGGGGCACAACTCCGGCAACTGCCACGCTCAGATGTTCAATATGGGCACCTTGCTGCGCCACGGCTCCGATGAGCAAAAAACGCATTACCTGCCCAGGACTGCGATGGGCGATTTACGGCTTCAGTCGATGGCGGTGCCGGAAACCGGCACGGACACAACCAAGACTAGGACGATGGCCGTCAAACGCGGCAACAAGTACGTCATCAACGGACGCAAAATTTGGATCGGCCGCATCCAGCATTCGGATCTGATGATCCTGCTGGCCCGCACCATGCCGCTGGAGAACGTCAAGAAAAAGATCGGGGGCCTGTCGATCTTCATCATCGACCTGCGTCAGGCGCTCGGCCACGGGATGGACGTTCGGCTCGTCGAGAACATGGTCGACGCGGAAACCAACGAAGTCATCTTAACCGACCTTGAGATCCCCGCTGAGAGCCTGACCGGCGAAGAAGGCCAGGGACTGCGATACATCTTCGACGGATTGAACGCGGGGCCGATACTGATCGCGGCTGAATGCGTCGGTGACGGGTATTGGTTCATCCAGCACGCCGTACAGCGCGGCAAGACCCGCGTCGTGTTCGATCGCCCGACAGGTCGTATTGAAATTCCAAGTGCTGAGACCATTTCGGCGAGCGCCGTGACGGGCCGGCTGGTCCGTCGCGGACGCGTCCATTCAGCGAGGAGATCGACCAGTGGATGCCAGAGCGGCCTACAAATCCAAGTTGACGACGGCCGAAGAGGCGGTTGCCACCATACCGTCAGGCACCCGGCTTGCCATGGGCATGGCTATGGCCGAGCCACCCGCGTTGCTCAAGGCGCTCGCGCAGCGGGCACGTTCCGGCGACGTCGACGACCTCCGCCTATATTATTATGAGGCTACATCCATTGCAGGCGACACTGTCCTCGATTACGCCCTGAACGACCGTATCAAGCCGTATTGCATGTTCATGACCGCCCTGGACCGCGCGCTCGTCAAGCGCGGGCTGGAGGATGGCGGCCGCAAGGCACTCCGCTACGTCCCAAACAACTTCCATCAGGCGCCACGGCTGATGATCGACGAAGTCGGCGTGGAAAGCTTCGTGTGCGCGGTCTCGCCCATGGACGCGCACGGATACATGACGTTCGGGATAAATAACGACTATTCCACCAAGGTGGGACGTGCTGCAAAGCGCCTCATTGTCGAAGTCAACCGCCATATGCCGCGCGTGCTCGGCTCTGGAGCGGAGCTGCACGTGTCCGAAGTTGCCGCAATCGTGGAGAACCACGTACCGTTGCTCGAATTGCCAGTTCGCGGTGGCAAGCCCGAGGATGACACGATCAGCAGGATCGTCGCGGACATGGTTCCCGACGGTGCTTGCCTTCAAACGGGCGTCGGCGCCTTGCCGAACCTTGTTCTGGCCTCTTTGGGACAACGGAACGACTTGGGTGTCCACACCGAGGCGCTGTGTCCCGGCGTGATCGACCTTATGCAGTCCGGCAACATAAATAACCATCGAAAGGCGCTCAACACCGACAAAACAATCTACACCTTCGCCATGGGACAACAGGCGATGTACGACTTCATCGGCGATAATCCAGCCGTGGAAAGTTGGCCGGTCGACTATGTCAACAATCCAACCGTCATTGCGCAGAACGACGACGTCGTGTCCATAAACAGCACGATAGAGATCGACCTCACCGGCGCCTGCAATTCCGAGCACATGCTTGGTCACCAATTCAGCGCTTCCGGCGGCCAACTCGATTTCATCCGCGGCGCGTATGCGTCCAAGCGAGGCAAGTCTATCATAGCGGCAACGTCGACGACGGCGCAGGGCAAGGTCTCACGCATCGTTGCACGCCTCGGCGGGCCTGTGACGACGCCGCGGATAGACACGCATTGGATCGTCACTGAATACGGCGCGGCAAACCTCAAGGGCCGCTCCTCGACCGAGCGCGCCGAAGCGCTGATCGAACTGGCGCACCCGCAATTCAGGGATCAACTGACCGCCTCGGCCAGGGCAACCTTTCTGATTTGAGAGGCAACGAACCCGATTGGACCGATCATGGACTCACCTACGCCTCGATACCAAGCTCATGGCTGGCGCGCGGCGCTCGTGGCGCGTCGCGTTGCCGCCGGCGTCTACCGTCGTCACTCATCCATGCGAGTGCGGCATGTCGCTGGGGTACGCCGACGCCAGCGCGCCGGCCAATCGCCTGCACACCGGGCGCGAGCCGGCCCATGGGTTGGCCACTTTGCGCACGAATGGCAACCGTCCAGTCGACGAGGTAAACTGACATGGCAAAGACCGTAGCGGACCAAATGGTGCAAACCCTAGCAGCGGCGGACGTGCGCCGGATTTACGGCATTGTCGGCGACAGCCTCAACGGGTTCACCGACGCGCTGCGCCGCCACGGCGGCATCCAGTGGCTGCACGTGCGCCACGAAGAGGTGGCCGCGTTCGCGGCAGGCGCCGACGCGCACGTCACCGGCCATCTCGCCGTCTGTGCCGGGTCTTGCGGGCCCGGCAACCTGCACCTCATCAACGGCCTGTTCGACTGCCATCGTTCGCGCGTGCCCGTGGTCGTCATCGCCGCCCATGTCCCGTCACCCGAGATCGGCTCCGGATTCTTCCAAGAGACTCATCCGGAGCAGCTCTTCCTGGAGTGCAGCAGCTACTGCGAGCTGGTTTCCAGCCCGGCGCAGATGCCACGGGTGTTGGAGATCGCGATCCGGCGTGCCGTAGCCGAACGCTGCGTCTGCGTCGTCGTCATCCCCGGCGACGTGGCGATGCTCCCGGCTGCCGAGGCGCCCGCGTCCCACCCGGCGGGGCTGTTGCTGCCCGCCCCGTCCGTCGTCCCGCCGCCCGAGGCGATCATTAGGCTTGCCGACCTGCTGAACGGCGCGGAGCGCGTGACGCTGCTGTGCGGCGGCGGCTGCGAGGGGGCACACGACGAACTGCTGCAACTCGCCGAGGCGCTCAAGTCGCCCATCGTGCACGCAATCCGAGGCAAGGAGCACGTCGAGTGGGACAACCCATACGACGTGGGCATGACCGGGCTGATCGGCTTCTCGTCAGGCTACTACGCCATGGGCAGTTGCGACGCGCTGCTGATGCTCGGGACGGACTTCCCGTACAGGCAGTTCTTCCCCAAGGATGCGCGCGTCGCACAGGTGGATTTGCGGCCGGAGGCGATCGGGCGGCGCGCCCCGGTCGAGCTCGGCATCATCGGCGACATCCGCTCCACGGTGCGGGCCTTGCTGCCGCAAGTGAAATCGCAGCGGAGCGACAAGCATCTCAAGGTGTCCGTTGCCCACTACCAGGACGCCCGCAAGGGCCTCGACGAGCTGGCCAGCGGCAAGCCAGGCGGCAAGCTCCACCCGCAGCACATCGCCCGCGCCATCAGCGAGCTCGCGTCCGAAGATGCGGTGTTCACCTGCGATGTCGGCCTGCCGACGGTCTGGGCGGCGCGCTACCTGCGGATGAACGGCCGGCGGCGGCTGGTCGGTTCGTTCTGGCACGGTTCCATGGCCAACGCGATGCCGCAGGCGCTCGGCGTCCAGGCCGCCTTCCCGGATCGGCAGGTGGTGTCGCTGTCCGGCGACGGCGGCTTCACCATGCTGATGGGCGACCTGCTATCCGCCAAGCAGCTCGGCCTGCCGATCAAGGTGGTGGTGTTCAACAACGGCGCGCTCGGCTTCATCGAGCTGGAACAGAAATCGTCGGGGTTCATCGACACGGGGACCGGGCTGGACAATCCTGATTTCGCGGCGATGGCAAACGCCATCGGCATCCACGGCGTGCGCATCGACGACCCGGCCGATGTGGAAGCCAAGATGGCCGAGGCGCTGGCCCATCCCGGACCGGTGCTGGTCGACGCCGTGGTCAACCGGATGGAACTGGCGATGCCGCCGAAGGTGACGGCCGAAATGGCCAAGGGCTTCACGCTCTACATGCTCAAGGCAGTCATGAGCGGACGCGGCGACGAGGTCGTCGAACTCGCTCGCTCTAACCTCCTGCGATAACTCCACTTTCAGCGCTACGACCGACTTCGAACCTGGCCGACCCCTCCAAGCCGGCTGACACGACCATTGCGATACAGGAGAACGACATGCCAACCAGCGCGATCGACTCGCTCATTTTCCGGGACATGTTCGGCAATGCCGAAGTCCGGCATATCTGGTCGGACGAGTTCCGGACCCAGAAATACCTCGACTGGGAAGCCGCCCTGGCCCGCGCGCAGGCGTCATTGGGCATCATCTCCGAGGCAGCGGCAGCCGAGATCACCCGCGTCTGCAAGGTCGAGAACATCGACTTCAAGCGTTATGCCGAGGAGACACTGACCGTCGGCTACCCGGTGCTCGGCATCGTCCACCAGATCGCGGGACTGTGCCAGGGCGACGCAGGCAAGTACTGCCATTGGGGTGCCACCACCCAGGACATCACCGACAGCGCGACGATCCTGCAGATGAAGGCGTCGTTCGGCATCATCGGCCGCGAGTTGGACCGCGCCATCGCGGCCACAGCGAAGCTGGCGCGGGACCACCGCAGCACGCCGATGGCCGGGCGCTCCAACTTGCAGCAGGCCGTGCCGATGACCTTCGGCTTCAAGATGGCGCGGCTGCTGGCCACGCTGCTCCGCCATAGGCGGCGGCTGGCGGAAATCCGCCCGCGCATCGAAGTGGTCGAGTTCGGCGCCGCCGTCGGCACGCTCGCCTCGCTGGGCGACAAGGGCCTGGC
>CAXUHK010000175.1:0-7738 GCA_964250775.1 uncultured Acetobacteraceae bacterium
CGCTGGCGACAACGCTCCGGCGCCGGCGCGCAAGAGCATCTTCGGCATCGTGACCGGCGCCATCCGCGGCAACTACGCCGGCCCGCGCCCGGCCTTGTCGGAAGTCCCCGCCCGCACCGAGCCGACGGCGCAGGTGCGCCAGGAGCAGCGCCGCGAGGCGCAGGCCGACGTGCGCCAGGCGGGCGGCGAGGAGATGCAGATCGACATCCCGGCATTCCTGCGTCGGCAGTCGTCATAGCCACGAGGGCGGTGGCCGGCGTCGCCCGGCCCCCGCCGCGCTCCGCGAAGGCCAGCGGCACGGACATCTCCGCTAACCGGGATGTCGAAGGCGATCCGGGACGGAGCCAAGGCAGTCCGGCGTAATGCGTCACTTGCGCCAGGCGGAATGGCTGACCCGGAAGCGGGCGCAAGCGTATTGCCGCATCCTCGCCGTGGTGCCGGGCGTGGTCTCTGCCGCCTGGATAGGCGTGGCATTCTTCAACGGCGGGATCGATTTCAGCGGTCATCCCGTAGCACCAGACTTCGCGCCGTATTGGACCGCCGCGAAACTAGCGCTGTCTGACCATCCGACCGGGGCTTACGATCCCACCATCCAATACGCGCGTGAGCGTGCGTTGTTCGGGGGCGTGTCGCTGGGCGGCGCCACCCCGTTCGTCTATCCACCGCTGTTCCTGCTGGTCTGCCTCCCGTTTGCGATGCTGCCCTACGCTGTGGCGATGGCGGCTTGGCTCGGCCTTGGTGCCGCGAGCTTTTGGTGCAGCGTGCGCGCGATCTGGCCGCGGCGGCGCCTAGCCCTGCCGGTCCTCGTCTACCCTGGGCTGCTGGTCAATCTCCTGAACGGCCAGAACGGATTGCTCAGTGCGTCACTGTTCGCGATGGCGACGCTCCAGCTTGACCGCCGCCCGGTCGTGGCCGGAGCCCTGTTCGGATGCCTGGCCTACAAACCTCAGCTCGGGATCGTCATACCTGTCGCTCTGCTGCTCTACCGAGACTGGACGGCGATCCTGTCCGGGGCGGTGACGGTCGCCTTGTTCGTGTCGGTTAGCCTTGTCGTCTTTGATCCTGCGATCTGGGCGAGTTTCCTTTCGGCGTCACGGCTTGCCCGGGCGATGCTGGAGCACGGGGCGGCCGGCCCGCAGCGAATGGTTAGCGTCTTCGCGGCAGCGCAGCTCTGGCACGCCCCGGTCGCCGTCGCCTACGTGACGCAGTTCGCTTGCGGCTTCGGTGCCGTGGCAACTTTGGCAGTGGCCCCGAGAAGGCTGGCGCCAATGGCACGAGGCGCCACGATCTGTGCCGCGGTCCCGTTGGCCAGCCCCTACTTGTTCGACTACGATCTGGCCATCCTGGCGGTCCCGATCGCATGGGTGATCCGCGAGGCCGAGGCCGCCGGTCGTTTCCTGCCTTGGGAGAAACTCGTTCTGCTCGCGGCGTTCCTGCTGCCCTTGTTCGCGCGTCCGGTCGCAACCTACCTGACCGTGCCCATCGGGCCGCTGGTCGCTGCCTCGCTGTTCTGCGTCGTGCTGCGGCGGACCGTGGCGTCACGCGTGGTGTGACCTGCCATGTCCCCTGGCCTATATCGGGGCCTCCGTTTCGGCGCCGGCCAGGCAGCTACGCAGGGCGACCCCAACGCCGGATTGACGCAACGGTACGGCGGAATGTTTGATTTAGAGTATTAGGTCCCGAGCTTCCAAACGTGGTCTATAGAGTTATAGTTTGGAAGTAGAACAAAACCGCCAATTCACGTCGAGAACATTTTCATGGTATTAGGCTACGGATCACGGAAGCCGATTTGCAACCAATACTATTCTTATTCTGCAAGGATACGACATAATGTCGCCCCTTATTCCCAGCGAACGCACCACAACCAGCCTCGCCGAGCGTGGCCCGGCTGGCGCCATGTCGAACTTCGTGTCGCTGGGCCAGGTGCTCGACCGCACCAACGGCATCGGCCGGGGTTTCGACACCATGCGGATCGTGCTCTCGATCAGCATCCTGTGCTTCCACAGCGTCATCACCAGCTACGGCAAGGCGGCCGAGGTGCCGCTCTGGCTCAACCCGTTCACCGGCGGCCCCGTCGCCTCGCTGCTGCCGGTGTTCTTCGCGCTCAGCGGCTTCCTGGTGATGGGCAGCGCGGTCAGGACGGCGTCGCTGCGGGTGTTCCTGGCGGCGCGCGGGCTGCGCATCCTGCCGGCGCTGGCGACCGAAGTTACCGTCTCCGCCGTCATCCTCGGCTCGCTGGTGACGACGCTGCCGGCACGGGACTACTTCACGAGCTACGGCTTCGCTCGATATTTCGGCAGCCTGGTCGGCAACATCCAGATTTGGCTGCCGGGCGTGTTCACCAACAACCCGTTTCCCGACACCATCAACATCTCGCTGTGGACGATTGGGCCGGAGGTGCTCTGCTACGCCTACATCGCGTTCGTCATGGGCGCCGGCCTGCTCGACAGGCGCCGGGGCCTGTCGCTGCTGATCGTCGCCGCCACCATCCTGGTGGTCCTGTCCGACCTGCTGGGCCTCAACGTTCGTGAGGCCTACAACCCGTTCCGGCCGCACACGCTGATCCTGGCCTTCGCCGTCGGCAACCTGCTGTACCTCTGGCGGTACGCCGTGCCGTTCAGCCGGGCGCTGTTCGCGATCAGCCTGCTGGCCGGCATGGCGCTGGTCGAGCACCCCCGCCTGTCGTCGCTGGCGATCCCGTTCCTGGTCTACGCCACCGCCTATCTCGGCCTCTCGAAGCTGCCGAAGATCCCGCTGCTCGATCGCGGCGACTACTCCTACGGGATTTACCTCTACGCCATGCCGGTGCAGCAGAGCGTCGCGTTCTTCTTCCCGCAGTTGCGCGAATGGTATTGGAACATCCTGTTCGCGCTGCCGATCACCGTGGCGCTCGCGATGTTCTCCTGGAGCTTCGTCGAGAAGCCGGCGCTGCGGTTGCGCAAGCGCCTCACCGGCTCGGCAGAGCGGCGGCCGAACAAGCACGTCACGGTGGCGCCGCCCGCCGTGCTCGCGGTCATCGTCACCTACAGCGCGTGGCTAAGCTCGATCCAGTACACGATCCCGCTGCTGTCGGCGAACCGGCAGTGGCTGTTCGCGGCCCTGGCGGTGTCCGTGCTCGCCGCCCTGGTCTCCGGCTTCGCCGGCCGCCGGGTCAGAACCGCCGCACCATGAACGTGAGGTCGAGCCAGCGGTCGAACTTGCGCCCGACCTCGGGCAGCGTGCCGCACTCGGCGAACCCGGCGCGCTGGTGCAGCCGGATCGACGCCGCGTTGCCGGCCTCGATGCCGCCCACCATGGCGTGCTTGCCCGTGGCCTGGGCGCGCGCCATCAGCGCCGCCAGCAGCGCGCGGCCCAACCCCCTGCCCTGCCACGCCGGATCGACGTAGAGCGAGTGCTCGACGGTGTGCAGGTAGCCGTCGAACGGGCGGAACGGGCCGAACGAGCCGAAGCCCGCGACCACGCCACCGGCCTCGGCGACCAGCACCGGGAGGCCGGCCGAACGCCGCTCGGCCATCCAGGCGCCGCGCGTCTCCAGCGTCGCCGGCGCGATGGTCCACAGCGCCGTGGTCTCGGCGATCGCCTGGTTGGTGATCGCCAGGATGCGCGGCAGGTCGGCCGGCGTCGCGTCGCGCACGCTCACCCGCGCAGGCCCGCCGTCGCCGCCGCATCAAGCGTGCCCCGCTCGTCGACCACGACGCGATAGGCGCCGCGCGCGGCGGCGACCGAGACCAGGCCGTCGCGCACGTCGCGCGCCACCGAGGCCGGGTCGCGCGTCGCCGGGTCGCCCATGCCGCCGCCACCGGGCAGTTGCAGCACCAGGCGCTCGCCGTCCGGCACGACCTGGAAGCCCTTGCTACGCAGCACCGCGCCCGATGCCAGGTGGACGCCGCCGGGCGCGCCGGCATGGCCGCCGTCGCGGCCCTTGGGCGGGTTGGCGACGCGGTCGAACACCGCGTTGACCGCGAACTCCAGCTCGCCCTTGGTGCCGATCTCCATGATCGGGCCGCAGCCGCCGCGGGTGCGCCCGGCGCCGCCGCTGTCGATGGTCAGCTCCTTGCGCCAGAAGATCACCGGGGCGACGTTCTCGGTCGCCTCGACCGGCATCGTCCGCACCCCCGAGGGGAACGCGGTGCCATCCAGCCCGTCGCTGGTGGGCCGCGCGCCGGTGCCGCCGGAGTTGAACGTGATGACCTCGAAATCGGGCAGCACGGCCCGGTTGCCGCCGGCTTGGCCGGAGACCGAACCGCCGCCGCGCAACGGCGGGTTCCACAGGCATGACGATCCCTCCGCCACCACCCGGTCCGGCACCGCCTGGTGCAGGCAGCCCATCATCAGGTCGGGCAGCAACTGGCCGATGACGTGCCGCACCGCGACCGGGTACGGGCGCGGCGCGTTCAGGATGCAGCCCTCGGGGATCGCCATGTGGAACGGTTCGAGGCTGGCCCAGTTGTTGGGGATCGCGGGGGCGACCACGACCTTGATGCCGAAGCAGGCGTAGGCGCGGCAGTACGGCGCCGGCACGTTGATGCCGCGCGACGAGAGGCCGGAGGTGCCGGCGAAGTCGACGTCGATGCGCCCGGCCCCGATGGTCATGCGCGCGCGTAACGTCACCGGCGCCTCGTAGCCGTCGCTGCTGATCTCGCTCGCGAAACTGCCAGCCGGCAGCTTGGCGATCTCGGCCAGCGTGGCCCGCCTGCTGGCGTCGAAGATGAACTCGGCCAGCGGATCGAGGCTGTCCATGCCGAACTCGGCCATCATCTGCACGAGCCGCCGCGCGCCCGCGTCGTTGCAGGCGCACAGCGAGTAGATGTCGCCCTCCAGCTCGACCGGCAGGCGCGAGCCCATGCGCACGAAGTCGAAGAACGTCTCGTTCGGCCGCCCGCGCTCGAAGCACCTGACGATCGGGATGTACAGCCCTTCCTCGAACACGCTGCGCCCGTCCGGCCCCATGCCGAGGCCGCCCACGTCGATCACGTGCGCGGTGTTGGCGAACAGCCCGGCGACGCGCCCGTCGTGGAACGCCGGCGTGACCACCGTGAGGTCGTGCAGGTGGCCGGTGCCGAGCCAGGGGTCGTTGGTGATGTAGTGGTCGCCCGGCTGCATCGTCGCGGCCGGGAACTTGCGCAGGAAGTGGCCCACGCTCTCCATCATCGAGTTGACGTGGCCGGGCGTGCCGGTGACGGCCTGGGCCAGCATCCGGCCGTGCAGGTCGAAGATGCCGGCCGAGAGGTCGCCCGCCTCGCGCACCGTGGTGCTGAACGCGGTGCGGATCATCGTCTGCGCCTGCTCCTCGACCACGGCGATCAGCCGCTGCCACATCACCTGGCGCTGGATGTCGGCGAGTTGCGCGGCGGTGCTCATGCGGCGCTCCGGGTGAGTTCGATGTCGCCGCCGGGATCGACGCGCGCGCGCCAGCCAGGGCCGACCAAAGTCGAGGTCTCCGCCTCGGCGATGATGGCGGGGCCGGCCAGCGTGGCGCCGGGCGCCAGCGCGGCGCGGTCGTAGGTCGCCCACAGCGCCAGCTCGCCGCTCGCGGTGTCGCGCACCTCGCGATGGCCGGCGGGTTCGGCCACGGTCGCGCTCGCCTCGGCCGCGACATGCGGCGCGCTCGGCACGGTGGTCGCGACCAGGACCGCGTAGCTCAGCACCTCGACATCCGAGCCGGGCACCGGGCGGTCGTAGAAGCGGGTGTACTCGGCGTCGTAGGCGGCGCGGATGTCGGCGACGTCGGCCGGCTGCAGCGTCCGCGCCGGCAGCGCCACCGCGATCTCGTGGCCCTGCCCGACATAGCGCATGAAGGCAATGCGGGTCTGCTCGGTGGCGGCGCCGAAGCTGCCCTGCGCCACCACGGCGTCGGCCTCGCGCGCCATGTCGTCGAGCAGCGCGTTGACCGACGCCACGTCGAACGTCGTGAACCGCTGGTACAGGCTGCGCACCACCTCGTAGCCGACCGGGGCGCGCAGGAAGCCGATGGCGCTGCCGACGCCGGCCCCGGCCGGGACCAGCACGCGCGCCACGCCGACCTTCTCCGCCACCCGGCAGCCATGCACCGGCCCACCGCCGCCGAACGCGATCATCGTGCGCCCGGCATAGCTCTTGCCGCTCTCGATGGCGTGCACGCGCGCCGCGTTGGCCATGTTCTCGTCGACCATCTCGACCACGCCCAGCGCCGCCATGCCAGCGTCAAGGCCGAGCGGGCCGGCGATGTCGGACCGCAACGCCGTCTCGGCGGCGACACGGTCCAGCGCCATGCTGCCGCCGGCGAACCGCTCCGGGTCGTAGCGGCCCAGCGCCAGATTGGCGTCCGTCACCGCCGGGTGTGCGCCACCGCGCCCGTAACAGGCCGGTCCGGGATCGGCCCCGGCGCTCTCCGGTCCCACCGCGATCAGCCCGAGCGCGTCGACGTGTGCCAGCGAGCCGCCGCCGGCGCCGATCTCCACCATCTCGATCACCGGAATCCGCAGCGGCAGCCCGGAGCCTTTGCGGAACCGGCCGATCCGCGCCACCTCGAAGCTGCGCGCCGCCTGCGGCTTGAAGTCGTCGATCAGGCAGATCTTGGCCGTGGTGCCGCCCATGTCGAACGACAGCACCCGGTCGAGCCCGCGCGCGCGCGCGATGTCGGCTGAGAAGATGGCGCCTCCGGCCGGCCCGCTCTCGACCAGGCGGATCGGAAACCGGCACGCGGTCTCGACCGTGGTGAGGCCGCCGCCCGACAGCATCAGGAACACCGGGGACGCGACGCCCATGTCGCGCAACCCGTGCTCCAGCCGCGTCAGGTAGCGCTGCATCAGCGGCTGCACGTAGGCGTTGGCGGCGGTGGTCGAGAACCGCTCCCACTCGCGCATCTCGGGCGACACCTCGCAGGACAGCGAGGCCGCGACACCGGGCAACGCGTCCGCCAGCAGGTCGCGCGCGCGGCGCTCGTGGGCGGGGTTGGCGAAGGCGTGCAGGAAGCCGATGGCGAGGCTCTCGACCCGCTCGCGGGCCAGGACCGGCACCAGCGCCAGCAGCGCCGCCTCGTCGAGCGGGCGCAGCACGTGGCCCTCGTTGTCGAGCCGCTCCGGCACGCCGAGGCGCAAATGGCGCGGCACCAGCGGCTGTGGCAGCTTTATGTTGAGGTCGTACTGGTCGTAACGGCTCTCGTTGCCCAGCGCCAGCACGTCGCGGAACCCGGCGGTGGTGATGAGCGCGGTGCGCGCGCCCTTGCGCTCGATCAGCGCGTTGGTGGCGAGCGTGGTGCCGTGCACGACGATCTGGATGTCGGGCGCGGCGAGCCCGGCCATCGCCAGGATGTCGCGCACGCCGGCGATGACGCCGCGCTCGGGGGCGGACGGCGTGGTCAGCACCTTGGCGGTGGCGCGGCGGCCGGCGTGCTCGATGGCGAGGTCGGTGAAGGTGCCGCCGATGTCGACCGCGAGCCGCGCGCTGGGTAGGGTCATGCGGCTGTTTTGCAGCCAAACGGCGGCGGCGGGAAGAGCCGGCCCGCCGCCGCGCAGGTTTCAGGTGATGGCGTGCGCCAGGAGCGTCGCGGTGCTCATGTAGCTTTGGTGCAGGTCGGCGAGTTCCTTGCCCGACACCTGGATCGACGTATCGCTGCCGGCCGCGACCGCCTGCACGTACTGGCCCAAGGTCGAGCTGTCGCCGCTCCAGCCGGCCGCCGTCAGCGCCGGGCGGAGGTCGTACGTGTCGCTGTTCGGGTAGTTGCCGTAGATCTGGGTGTCGGCGCCCGGCTCCAGGA
>CAXUHK010000175.1:7748-8017 GCA_964250775.1 uncultured Acetobacteraceae bacterium
TTGTCGCCGCTCTCGTCGATCCGGTTCTGCGCGCCCTTCAGGTCGACGACGCTGCCGGAGCCGGCCAGCCGCACGTACTCGTTGCCGCCCGACAGGTTGATCTGGTTGCCGCCCGCGAACGCCATCACGGTGACGTTGCCGCTGCTGGCGTTCAGTATGTCGCCGGTGCCGCCCAACTGGACCGAGTTGTCGAGGCCGTCCAGGTTTACGGTGGTGTTGCTGCCGGCAACGATGCTGGTCTGGCCCGACGCTTCGGTGAGGGTGTTGCC
>CAXUHK010000176.1:0-7991 GCA_964250775.1 uncultured Acetobacteraceae bacterium
GAGTCGAACTCACCAGAGGCCGCCTTGCGGCCCCACCCGGCTTTGAAGTCCGCGCAACGCTATCTCGCCTGCGCGCCGGCAAAACGCCACCGTCGCGTCGAACGGCGCGGCCTGACAGGCCCTGGGTTCAACGGACGAGCCGACGCAGTGCCGGCACGTCCAGCGTCGGCCCAGCCAGCTTCGGCCCGGCCAGCTTCGGCCCGGCCAGCGCCCGGCAGGGCGCATCCGCCTCGCCCAGGTTGTCCACCAGCATCGCCGCCGCCTGGAACCCGGCCCTGCCGCCGTAGAGGCTTGCCGTCACGACCACCGGGATGCCGGCGGCGCGGGCGGCGTCCAGGCCGCCCACGGTGTCCTCGAACGCGACGCAGTTTTCCCCGGTCAGAGCTAGGTGCCGCAGCACGAAGCGGTAGATGTCGGGCGCCGGTTTCTTGCGCGGCACGACGTCGCCGGCGCCCACGACCTCGAACAGCCCCGGCCCCTCCGCGCCCAAGGTCGCCAGCAGCAACGCCCGCACGTTGTCCGGGCTGGTCGTGGTGGCGATGGCGAGGCGCAGGCCGGCGGCGCGCGCCTCGTGCAGCAGGCGGCGCACGCCCGGCCGCAGCGCCACCGACCCGGCCGACACGGCGGCGACATAGTGCGCCGTCTTGGCGGCATGGAGGCGGCGCACCGCGTCGGCGTCCAGCGTCCCGGCGCCGGGCGTGGTGTCCAGGTAGTGCCGGATGCGCTCCTTGCCGCCGGCCACCGCCAGCAGCCGCGCGTACAGCGCCACGTCCCAGTGCCAGCCCAGTCCGGCCTCGGCGAAGGCGGCGTTGAAGGCGGCGCGGTGTCCCTCCTCGGTCTCCGCGAGCGTGCCGTCCACGTCCCAGATCAGCGCCTCAAGCGGCACCGGCGGCCTCGGTCCCGGTGCCTGCGGCGACGCGCCGGTGGCCCTGCATGGTGTCGCGGATCACTTCCTCCCCCTGCTCGACCAGGAAGCTGCGCAGCCGGGCCTGGACCGGCAGCAGCGGCAGCGTCCGCCGCTGGACGATGTACCAGGACCGCATCAGCGGGAAGCCCTCGACCGGCAGCACCGCCAGCAGCCCCAATGCCAGCTCCAGGCTGCAGGTGTGCTGCGACAGCAGCGCCAGGCCCATGCCGGCCATCACCGCCTGCTTGATCATTTCGTTGCTCGACGACACCATCGCGGTGCGCGGCTGGAAGCCGGCGGCGCGGAAATGCGCCTCGGTCATCGCCTTGGTGCCGGAGCCGTCCTCGCGCATCACGAACGGCTCGCCGGCCAGGGCGTTCAGCGGCAGCGACGGCGCCGCGGCCAGGCGATGCCCGCCGGCCGCGATGATGATGGAGGGATGCGGCGCGAACCGTGCCGCCAGCACGTCCGCGTCCGCCGGCGGCTGCCCCATCACGGCGAGGTCGACGGCGCCGCGCGTCAGCAATTGCAGCACCCGGCTGCGGTTGCCTTCCTGCAAGTGGACCGTGACGCCGGGATAGGCGGCGCGGAAGCGGGCGATGATGTGCGGCACAATGTACTTCGACGTCGACACCAGCCCCAGCCGCACCCGGCCGCCGCTGGTGCCCTGCAACGTCATCATCGCCTGGTCGGCCTCCTGCAAGGAGCGCAGCACGACCCGGGCATACTCCACCAGCACCGCTCCGGCCTCCGTCAGCGCCACCCGGCGGCCCATCCGCTCGAACAGGGCGAAACCGGTCTGCAGCTCGATCTGCTTGATCTGGAACGACACCGCCGACGGCGTGAGGTTCAGTTGTTCCGCCACCCGCGCCAGCGACAGCCGCTCGGCAGTCTCGACGAACACCTGCAACTGCCGGACGGTCACGTTGCGCAAGGCAACTGGGATCCCTTACCTATTTCGTTAGTCTATTTTGCTTTCCCTTGCGGCGTCCACAAGCCAAGGTCGCCGTTAACGAGGCAGGGAGGCACCGATGAACAAGGCGCTCGACGTCAAGATCACCGATCTCAAGGAGCGCTACACCTCCGGCGTGCTGAAGTATCGCCAGATGGGCTACTGGGAGCCGGACTACGAGCCGAAGGACACCGACATCCTGGCGGTGTTCCGCCTGACGCCGCAGGACGGCGTCGACCCCGAGGAGGCCGCCGCCGCCGTCGCCGGCGAGAGCAGCACCGCGACCTGGACCGTGGTGTGGACCGACCGGCTGACCGACAGCGAGTACTACCGCGCCAAGGCCTACCGCGTGGAGCGCGTGCCCGGCTCGCCCGACCAGTGGTTCGCCTACATCGCCTACGACCTCGACCTGTTCGAGGAAGGCTCGATCAGCAATCTCACCGCGTCGATCATCGGCAACGTGTTCGGCTTCAAGCCGCTCAAGGCGCTGCGGCTCGAGGACATGCGCATCCCGCCGCACTACCTCAAGACGTTCCAGGGGCCCGCCACCGGCATCGTCGTCGAGCGCGAGCGGCTCAACATCTTCGGCCGCCCGCTGCTCGGCGCCACGATGAAGCCGAAACTGGGCCTGTCCGGGCGCAACTACGGCCGCGTCGTCTACGAGGCGCTGAAGGGCGGCCTCGACTTCACCAAGGACGACGAGAACATCAACTCGCAGCCGTTCATGCACTGGCGCGACCGCTACCTGTACTGCATGGAGGGCGTCAGCAAGGCCGAGGCCGAGACCGGCGAGATCAAGGGCACCTACCTCAACGTCACCGCCGGCACCATGGAGGACATGTACGAGCGCGCCGAGTTCGCCCGCGACCTCGGCAGCGTCATCATCATGATCGACCTGGTGATCGGCTACACCGCGATCCAGAGCATGGCCAAGTGGGCGCGCCGCAACGACATGATCCTGCACCTGCACCGCGCCGGGCACGGCACCTACACACGGCAGAAGAACCACGGCATCTCGTTCCGGGTGATCGCCAAGTGGATGCGCATGGCGGGGGTGGACCACATCCACGCCGGCACCGTGGTCGGCAAGCTGGAGGGCGATCCCAACATCGTGCGCGGCGTCTACGACACCTGCCGCGAGATCCACGTGCCGGCCGACCCGAAGCACGGCATCTTCTTCGACCAGCCCTGGGCCAGCCTGAAGAAGATGATGCCGGTGGCCTCCGGCGGCATCCACGCCGGGCAGATGCACCAGTTGCTGCACTACCTGCAGGACGACGTGGTGCTGCAGTTCGGCGGCGGCACCATCGGGCACCCGATGGGCATCCAGGCCGGCGCCGTCGCCAACCGCGTGGCGCTGGAAACCATGGTCAAGGCGCGCAACGAGGGCCGAGACATCTGGGAGGAGGGGCCGGAGATCCTCACCGCCGCCGCCCGCTGGTGCCAGCCGCTGCGCGCGGCGCTCGATACTTGGAAGGACGTGAGCTTCAACTACGCGTCGACGGATTCCGTAGACGTGCTGCCCACGCCAACCGCATCGTAAGGAGCACGCGAGCATGAAAGTCACCCAAGGCCAGTTCTCGTTCCTGCCCGACCTCACGGACCAGGAGATTTCGGCGCAGATCCAGTATGCCCTAGGCCAAGGCTGGTCCCTGGCCGTCGAGCACACCGACGACCCGCACCCGCGCAACACCTACTGGTCGATGTGGGGGATGCCGATGTTCGACCTGCACGACGCCGCAGGCGTGATGCTGGAGGTCAACGCCTGCCGCCGCGAGCGCCCGCAGGACTACGTGAAGGTGCTGGCGTTCGACAGCCGCAAGGGCTTCGAGACCGTCCGCATGTCGTTCATGGTGCAGCGCCCGGCCTACGAGCCGGGATTCGAGTTGGTGCGCCAGGAAGGGCCGGGGCGCACGTTGCGCTATACGCTGCGCAGCTACGCCACCACCAAGCCTTCCGGCGAGCGCTACGCGCCGTGAGTGCGGCACTGGAGCTGCCCGTGGCGGCGGACGGCCGCCGGGTCGACCTGGGCGCGCTCTACGCCGAGAGCAACATCGGCGAGGTGATCGGCCAGCTCGACCGCGACCTAGTAGGGCTAGTCCCGGTCAAGACCCGCATCCGCGAAGTGGCGGCGCTGCTGCTGGTGGAGAGCGCGCGGCGTGGCCTGGGCATCCAAGCCGAGCCGCCGCCGCTGCACATGAGCTTCACCGGCAACCCAGGCACCGGCAAGACCACCGTGGCGCGGCGCATGGCGGACGTGTTGCACCGGCTGAAGTACATCCGCCGCAACCACGTCGTCACTGTCTCGCGCGACGACCTGGTGGGCCAGTATATCGGCCACACCGCGCCCAAGACCAAGGAGATCCTGAAGAAGGCGATGGGCGGCGTACTGTTCATCGACGAGGCGTACTACCTGTATCGTCCGGAGAACGAGCGCGACTACGGCCAGGAGGCGATCGAGATCCTGCTGCAGGTAATGGAGGACAACCGCGACGACCTCGTGGTGATCCTGGCCGGCTACAAGGACCGCATGGACACGTTCTTCCGCAGCAACCCCGGCATGTCGTCGCGCATCGCGCACCACATCGACTTCCCGGACTACTCGGCCGAGGAGCTGTGCCGGATTGCGGAACTGATGGCGCAAGCGATGCAGTACCGCTTCGACGCCGAAGGCCAGCAGGCGATGGCCGAGTACATCGCGCTACGGATGCAGCAGCCGCGCTTCTCCAACGCCCGCAGCATCCGAAACTTCATCGACCGGGCGCGCCTGCGCATGGCGAACCGGCTGTTCGCGGGGCGCGACCAGTTGCTCGACCGCACGGCGCTGGAGACGATCACGGCCGAGGATATCCGGGCCAGCCGGGTGTTCCAGCAGTGAACGCTCCCTAGCGAGGCGGCAAGGAACAGACAGCCTCAAGGCTGCAGCCAGGGAGCGCGTACGCGATGCCATACCGCCGGACCACGCTGTCGAAGTTCATCATCGAGGACCAGCGGCGCGCCGGCGCCCCGGACCCCGACTTCACCAGCCTGCTGAACGACATCCAGACCGCTTGCAAGCTGATCGCGGTGGCGGCGTCGCGCGGGCGCATCGCGCCGCCCGACGCGGCGCCGGTCGCGGTCAACGTGCAGGGCGAGCAGCAGCAGCCGCTCGACGTCGCGGCCAACGCCATCATGCTGGGGACCTGCGAATGGGGCGGCCAGCTCGCCGGCATGGTGTCCGAGGAACTGGAGCAGCCGCACCCGATCCCCGGCCACTACCCGCGCGGTCGGCTGCTGCTGGTGTTCGATCCGCTGGACGGGTCGTCCAACATCGACATCAACATGCCGGTCGGCACCATCTTCAGCGTGCTGCGCTGCCCGGATGGCGTGACGTCGCCTGCCGCCGCCGACTTCCTGCAGCCGGGCACGGCGCAGGTCGCCGCCGGCTACGCGATCTACGGCCCTACCGCGATGATCGTGCTGACGGTGGGCGACGGCGTGCACGGCTTCACCCTCGACCGCGAGATCGGCGCCTTCGTGCTGACCCATCCCGGCATGACCATCTCGCCCAACAGCCGCGAGTTCGCCGTCAACATCAGCAACGGACGGTTCTGGGAGCCGCCGGTCCGGCGGTATGTCGACGAGTGCCTGGAGGGCGCGGAAGGCGTGCGCGGCGTCGACTTCAACATGCGCTGGATCGCCTCCATGGTCGCCGAGGTGCATCGCATCCTGATCCGCGGCGGCGTGTTCATGTATCCGCGCGACAGCAAGGACCCGACCAAGCCCGGCCGCCTGCGCCTGATGTACGAGGCCAGCCCGATGGCGATGATCGTGGAGCAGGCCGGCGGCGCCGCCTCCACCGGACGGTGCCGCCTGCTGGACATCCAGCCGGAGGACATCCACCAGCGCGTCCCGGTGATCCTGGGCTCGCGCCACGAGGTCGAGCGGCTGGCCCGCTACCACGACGAGTACGACCGGGGCGACCACCAGCCGTTCGAGGCGCCGCTGTTCAACGCGCGCTCGCTGTTCCGGACCGCCTGAGCCATGTCGCAGAGGCACCCGGTCATCGCCATCACCGGCTCGTCGGGCGCCGGCACCACCACCGTCACCACGACGTTCGAGCAAATCTTCCGCCGCGAGCGCGTCAACGCCGCCATTGTCGAGGGCGACGCCTTCCACCGCTACGACCGGGTGGCGATGCGCGACCTGCTGGAGGCGGCGACGGCGAAGGGCGAGGTGCTCAGCCATTTCGGCCCCACCACCAATTTGTTCGACCAACTGGAGGCCCTGTTCCGCGATTATGGTGAGCGTGGCGCCGGCAGCGTGCGCAAGTACCTGCACAACCCCGACGAGGCTGCGCCATACGGCCAGGAGCCCGGCACCTTCACGCCATGGGAGGAGTTGCCCACAGGCACTGACCTGCTGTTCTACGAGGGGCTGCACGGTGCCGTGGTGACGCCGGAGATCGACGTGGCGCGGCACGTCGACCTGTTGATCGGCGTGGTGCCGATCATCAACCTGGAGTGGATCCAGAAGCTGCACCGCGACAAGCGGACCCGCGGCTACACGCACGAGGCCGTGGTCGACACCATCCTGCGGCGGATGCCGGACTACGTGAACTACATCTGCCCGCAGTTCTCGCAGACGCACGTGAACTTCCAGCGCGTGCCGACGGTCGACACCAGCAACCCGTTCATCGCCCGCGACGTGCCCAACGCCGACGAGAGCATGTTGGTGATCCGGTTCCGCGATCCCAAGGGCATCGACATGCCCTACCTGCTGTCGATGCTGCACGGCAGCTTCATGTCGCGCGCCAACACCATCGTCTGCCCCGGCGGCAAGATGCCGCTGGCGATGCAGCTCATCTTCACGCCGATGATCCTGCAACTGATGAGCCGCAAGAAGCGGGGCTGACCCGACAGAATTCGACCAATGGAGGAGGACGGACCATGGCACTCGTCTCGATGCGCCAGTTGCTCGACCATGCGGCGGAGCACGGCTACGGCATCCCGGCGTTCAACGTGAACAACATGGAGCAGGTGCGCGCGGTGATGGAGGCGGCCCACGCCGCCGACAGCCCGGTGATCCTGCAAGGCTCGGCCGGGGCGCGGAAATACGCCGGCGAATCGTTCCTGCGCCACATGGTCGAGGCGGCGGTCGAGAGCTGGCCGCACATCCCGGTGGTGATGCACCAGGACCACGGCGGCAGCCCCTCGGTGTGCCAGCGCAGCATCCGCTCCGGCTTCACCAGCGTGATGATGGACGGCTCGCTGCGCGAGGACATGAAGACTCCCGCCGAGTACGACTACAACGTCCGCACCACCTGCCGGGTGGTCGAGATGGCGCACGCGGTCGGCGTCTCGGTCGAGGGCGAATTGGGCGTGCTGGGGTCGCTCGAATCCGGCGAGGCGGGCGAGGAGGACGGCTCGGGCGCCGAGGGGCGGCTGTCGCACGAGCAGTTGCTGACCGACCCGGAGCAGGCGGCGGGCTTCGTGCGCGAGACCGGCGTGGACGCGCTGGCGATCGCCATCGGCACCAGCCACGGCGCCTACAAGTTCAGCCGCAAGCCCGACGGCGACATCCTGGCGATCGGGCGCGTCAAGGAAATCCACGCCCGCATCCCGACCACGCATCTGGTGATGCACGGATCGAGCTCGGTGCCGCAGGAGTGGCTCGCGGTGATCCGCGAGTTCGGCGGCGACATTAAGGAGACCTACGGCGTGCCGGTCGAGGAGATCCAGGAGGGCATCAAGCACGGCGTGCGCAAGGTCAACATCGACACCGACATCCGCCTGGCGATGACCGGCGCCATGCGCCGCCTGATGGCGCAGAAGCCGGACGAGTTCGACCCGCGCAAGTTCTTCGCCGCCGCGTCCAAGGCGGCGAGCGAGCTATGCCGCGCCCGGTTCGAGCAATTCGGCTGCGCCGGCCACGCGTCCCGCATCAAGCCGGTGCCGCTGGACCGGATGGGCGAGCGCTACGCGAAGGGCGAGCTGGACCAGGTCGTGCATTAGGCGGCGAGCGTCACCGCGGGGCGACCAGGCCCGCCGCCAGCGCCGGCACCGAAGCGAACCCCGGCGCCGTCGCCGCCGCCCCCTCGCCCATCGCCGCCGGCCCGTAGCCCCAGCCGGCGAAGATGCAGGGCACCCCGGC
>CAXUHK010000177.1:0-7819 GCA_964250775.1 uncultured Acetobacteraceae bacterium
GGTGGGTTGTTGCTTTTCCCCCCGCCCCCGGCCCGGCGGGGGGGCGGGGGGGCCCCGTCGATAGCGCCGATTGCGGACGATTACGGGCTGCTCTGGTTGCCTGTGCCGCCGGTCATCCCGCCGGGGTTGACCGGCTGCACCGAGCCGAGACCCTTGGCCGGGGCGACCGTGGGACCGCCGAGCGGCTGCACGGTGGTCGGGTTCACGCCGGGTCCCGCAGCGGGGATGCCGGAAGGCGCGGTCATGCCCATTGAGCCGTTGTTCATCATGCCGTTGCCCATCGCGCCTCCGCCCATGGCGCCGGTGTCGCCAGCCGGCTGGTTCATGGCGGTGGCGATCGCCGCCTTGGCGCCGGCGCGGTCGCCGCTACCGAGGCTCGACAGCGCCTGACGGATCGCGTCGATGCGCGGGCCGGTGATCGGCGCGTTGGCCTCGGTCGCCAGCGTCGAGCGGTCGAGCAGGCGGGTCTCGGCGCGCTCCAGCGCCTCCTGCGCCTCGCCCGTACGTCCGCGCGACAGCGCGCTCTGCGCCGAGCGCAGCAGCGTGTCCGGGTTGTCGCCGGCCGGGGTCGCGAAGCGGGGCGCCATCCCCGAGCGGGTGCTGCTGCCGGCGATGTTGCTGGCCTTGCCCGACAGGGGAGAGGCGGAGTTCTGCGCGAAGGCGGCGCCGCTTACGCAAAGCATCGCGGCGGAAGCGAGAAGCAGAAAGCGCATGGCGGTCTCCTATTGTTGTGTGCGGCGTGTCGCTGCTGGTCCACTGGCGTGCCATCGCGCACGCGCCATTGGGCGTGCAACGAAATTCCGCCGGGAACGGTTGCCGCGCCGCCCGAACATATCTGCGATCCCGCTAGGCGGGCTCGTTCAAGCGGGCACCCGCGCCAGCTCGCCCGACAGGTCGCGCTGCGGCCGCGCGCCGAAATGGCCGATGACCTCGGCGGCGGCGATGCTGCCCAGCCGCCCGCAGCCGGCCAGCGACCGTCCGGCGGTGAGCGCCGTGAGGAAGCCGGCGGCGTAGGCGTCGCCGGCGCCCGTGGTGTCGACCACCCGGGCCAATTCGGCCGCGACCACCACCGATTCCGCGCCGCGCAGCAGCACGCTGCCGGCTTCGCTGCGGGTCAGCGCCGCCACCGCCACGTCGCGGCGCGCCCGCTCGGCGGCGGCCACGAAGCTGTTCTCCTCGTACAGGCTGGTGATCTCGGCCTCGTTGGCGAACAGGATGTCGACATGCCCCGCGACCAGTTCGCGGAACGCCGCGCGGTGGCGGTCGACGCAAAACGGGTCGGACAGGGTGAGCGCGACCTGCCGCCCCGCCTCGTGCGCCAGCCGCGCCGCCAACAGGAACGCCGCCTGGGCCGCCGGCTCGTCGAACAGGAAGCCTTCGAGGTAGACCACGCCGCTCGCAGCCACCAGCCCGGCATCGACCTGCGCCTCGCCGAACGCCACGCAGGCGCCGAGATAGGTGTTCATGGTGCGCTGCGCGTCGGGCGTCACCTGGATCAGGCAACGCGCGGTGGGGGCGCCGCCCTGCAGCCGCTCGGTCGCGAAATGCACGCCGCTCGCGGTGATGTCGTGCTGGAACACGTCGCCCAGCGCGTCGTCTGCGACCCGGCCGAGATAGGCGACGCGCGCGCCGAGCGCCGCCGCCACGGCGCAGGAGTTGGCGACCGAGCCGCCGCTGCTCTCCAGCCCGGGCGGCATCAGCGCGTACAACGCCTGCGCCCGCTCGGCGTCGATCAGCGTCATGGCGCCGCGCTTCAGGTCGTGGCGGGAGATGAACGCGTCGTCCACCGGCGCCACCACGTCGACGATGGCGTTGCCGATGCCCAGGATATCGAAGCGGATCGCAGGGGACTGGATGGCTTGGCTCATGGCTACGCTTTCGCACACGGGAGCCACCGCGTAGCGCGCCCCGGCCGCTGCCGCAACACGGCTTGACGGCGCGGGACGCGGCGGGCCAATGGCGTGCCCATGCCCCGGCCGGTCTCGCTGCTGACCCCCATCGCGCGCGCGCTCGCGCAACTCGGCGACCCGGCGTTGCTCGGCGTGCTGGCGCGCAGCCTGCTGTGGTCGGTGGCGGCGTTCGCGCTGCTGGCCTGGGGCGTCGCGGCGGCGGCGCAGTCCTGGCTCGGCCTGCATGGCTGGGCGGCGGCGCTGCTCGGCGGCGCGGGCGCGCTGCTGGCGTCCTGGTACTTGTTCCTGCCGGTGGTGGCGGTGGTCGCCAGCCTGTTCATCGACAGCGTGGCGGGGATCGTCGAGCGGGCGTTCTACCCGGCGCTGCCGCCAGCGACGCCGGCCCCGCTCGCGACCCAGGCATGGGACGGCCTGGTGCTGGGCGGACAGGTGCTGGCGCTGCAGCTCGCCGGGCTGGTGTTGGCATGGGCGCCGGTGGCGCCGGGGCTGTCAGTGGTGGTCGGCTGGGGCATCGCCGCGTGGGCGATCGGCCGCGGGCTGTTCGTGACGGTGGCGATGCGGCGGATGCCGCGCGACCGGGCGCTCGGCCTATACCGCGCGGTGCGCCCGGCCGTGCTGGCACAGGGACTGTTGATCGCTTTGGGCAGCCTTGTGCCGCTGTTCAACCTGGCGCTGCCGGTGCTGGGCGCCGCCGCCATGGTGCATCTCCTGCACGACGCGGCGGGTTGTCCGGCGCGGCGCGCCCGTGTTAACCATTTCGGATAGCAACGACGAATCCGACGGGAGGGCCCGTGTTCAAGCGCCGCAAGCCCGAGGACCCATCGCCACACATGACCGAACCCGATCCCACGCTGTCGCCCGCACACCTGTTCCCGACCGACCTCTCCGGCGCGCTGCCCGCGCGCGACACGGGCCTTGGCGTGCCGCCGTTCCGCCCCGCGCCGCTGCCGTCCGCCGCCCCCGTCACCGCAAAGGAGCCTCCCGCCATGGGTCGCGCGCCGTTCTCGCCGTCACCGCTCCCCCCAACGCCGCCGCCGGCGCCGTCGCAGCCGGTGCAGGCGCAGGCCAGGCCGCCGGCGCGCGCCGGCCAGGTCAACGAGCGGCGGACGCTGGTGGTCGGACGCGGCATCAGCCTGCAGGGCGTGGTGCAGGACGCCGAGCGGCTGGTGGTCGAGGGCACCGTCGAGGCGACGATGATCCATGCCGCAGAGCTGATGATCGCGCCAGGCGGCGTGTTCAAGGGCGAGGTCGAGGTCGAGGAGGCCGAGGTCGCCGGCACCATCGACGGCACCCTGACCGCGCGCGGCAACCTGATGGTGCGCGCTACCGGCCGCGTCCTGGGCACCGCGCGCTGCCGCCGGCTGCAGGTCGAGGATGGCGGCCAGATCACCGGGCGGATGGAGATGCTGACCGAGGGCGTGCGGGCGCCGGACGTGGCGCGGGCCGAAGTGGCGGCCTGACGGTCAGGCGGCGCTACGGTTAGGCGGCGCTGACGGTCAGGCTCCAACCGCACGCCGGCGCTTGACCGGCTGCGGCATCGCGCCAGGCGGGTCGTCGGGACTGGCCAGCGCCGCCAGCAGCGCCTCGCGCAATTGCGCCAGCTTGCGGTCGTTCTCGACCTTCAGGCCGAACACGTCCTTGACGTAGAACACGTCGACCGCGCGCACGCCGTAGGTGGTGACGTGGGCTGAGGCGATTTGCAGCCCCTGGTCGCTGATCGCCGCGGTCACGTCATGCAGCAGGCCGGGCCGGTCGCGGCCGTTGACCTCCAGCACGGTGTGGGTGTTGCTGGCGCGGTTGTCGAGCACGACGCGCGGCGGCACGTGGATGGCGCGCATCCGCCGCCCCAGCAGCGCCTGCGAGCTACGCCGGATCTCCTGCTTCAGCCGGATGCGCCCGCTCAGCGCCTGCTCGATCAGCACGTAGAGCCGCGCCAGCCGATGCGGCGCGTCGAACGCGCCGCCGGCCGCGTCCTGCACCCAGAACGTGTCGAGCGCCATGCCGTTGGTCAACGTGTGGATGCGCGCGTCCACGATCGAGGCGCCGGCCACCGCCAGCGCGCCGGCGATGCGGCTGAACAGCCCGGCATGGTCGGCGGCGTAGACCGTCACCTCGGTCACGGCGCGGGCCGGCAGCGGCTGCGTCTCGACGGTGAGCGGCGCGTGGCGCTGCTCGGCGTCGCGGATCAGGCGGGCGTGGCGGGCGTGGCTCTCGGGGTCGAAGCTCAGCCAGTAGCCGGCGTAGCCCAGCGAGAAGAACCGCTCGCGCTCGGCCTCGTCCCAGTCCTCCAGCAGCAGGGCCGCGGCGTCCTTGGCATCGCGCACCCGCACGTCGCGCTCGGTGGTGGACAGCCCGCCGGCCAGCACCTCGGCCACCCGCGAGAACAGCTCGCGCAGCAGCGTCGCCTTCCAGCCGTTCCACACCTTGCCCGACACCGCCCGCATGTCGGCCACGGTCAGTACTAGGAGCAGGCGCAGCCGCTCCGGAGATTGGATCGTGTCGGCGAGGTCGAGGATGGTCTTGGGGTCGTCGATGTCGCGGCGGAACGCGGTCTGGCTCAGCAGCAGGTGGTGCAGCACCAGCCAGCTCACCATCTCGGTCTCCTCGGCCGACAGGCCGAGCGTCGGGCACAGCTCCTGCGCCACCTCGGCGCCCAGCTCGGAATGGTCGCCGCCGCGGCCCTTGGCGATGTCGTGCAGCAGCATCGCCACGTACAGCGCGCGGCGCGACTGCAGCGCGTCGACGATGCCGGACGCCACCGGCGCGATCTCCGCCAGCTCGCCCTGCTCCAACGTGTTCAGCACCCGCACCGCCTCGATGGTGTGCTCGTCGACGGTGAACACGTGGTAGGTGTCGAACTGCATCTGGCCCACGATGCGCGCCCAGTCGGGCAGGTAGCGGCCGAGCAGCCCGGTCTCGTTCAGCGCCGACAGCCACTTGGCGCCGTCGGCGTGGCGGTTCTCGGCATCGCCACCGCACAGCAGGTCGAGGAAGATCGCCGCCGCCTCCGGGTCGCGGCGCAGCGCCACGGCGCGGCGCTCGCTGCGGATCATGGCGCGGATCGCGAGCGGATGCAGCGC
This sequence comes from uncultured Acetobacteraceae bacterium, assembly GCA_964250775.1. Lineage (GTDB taxonomy): Bacteria > Pseudomonadota > Alphaproteobacteria > Acetobacterales > Acetobacteraceae > CAVRQM01. Next base: position 4,991 of record CAXUHK010000177.1, read on the forward strand.
CAGGTCGCGGTCGCGCGCCACCACCAGCATCCGCAGCATCTGGATCGGCTCGGCATGGAACGGGCGCGACGCCTGCGGCAGCAGCATCCCGTCGGCCAGCACGAAACCGGCCGTCAGCAAAGCGAGGTCGGTCTGCGGCGCCAGCGCCGGCGGCCCGAGTGCGGCGCGCAGCAGCGCCGGCTCCAGCACATGCGTCAGCCGCGTCACGTCGCGCGCGGTCAGGAAGTAGTGGCGCATGAAGCGCTCGACGCCGTCCTGTCGGCCGTGCCGGGTGTAGCCCATGCGGGCGCCCACCACCGGCTGCAGGTCGAAGGTCAGCCGCTCCTCGGCGCGGCCGGAGACGTAGTGCAGGTGGAACCGTAGCGTCCACAGGAAGTCCCAACATCGGATCGCGAGCCGCCCCTCGGCGTGGCTGATGACCCCGCCCGAGGCGCCCTCCGCCTCGGCCAGCGTCATGATGCTGCGGATGCCGAACACGTAGCGCGCCATCCAGTACAGCGTCTGCAGGTCGCGCAGGCCGCCGCGGCCCTCCTTGATGTTCGGCTCGACCACGAACGGGCTGTCGCCATAGCGGTGGTGGCGCAGGTCGCGCTCGGCACGCTTGGCGGCAAGGTAGGCGCCGGCGCCACCCGAATCGCAGGCGGCGGCGAAGCGGGCGGTGAACTGCTCGAACAGCGCCGCGTCGCCGGTGATCCGCCGCGCGTCCAGCAGCGAAGTGCGGATCGTGGTGTCGCCCCGCGCCTCGGTCAGGCAGTCCTCCACCGAGCGGGTGGCGTGGCCGACCTTGAGCCCCAGGTCCCACAGGAAGTACAGCATGTATTCGACCACTTGCAGCACGGCCGGCGAGGCCCGCTCGCGGGTGATGAACAGCAGGTCGACATCGCTGAACGGCGCCAGCACGCCGCGGCCGTAACCGCCGGTCGCGGCCACCGTGAGGCCGGCCAGTTCCGCCGCCGCCGCCTCGCCTTCGAGCCGGGTCGCGTGGCCGTGGAGCTGGGCGATCAGCCCGTCGGTGTGCCGCGCCAGCAGGCGGGCGACCTTGATGCCGCCCACCGCGCCGGCCTCGAAGCTGTCGCGCACCTCGGACTGGATGCGCGCGAGGTGGCGGCGGAACAGCGCCAGCACCGCCTCGCGCGGCGCCGAACGCGGCTCGCCCAGCGCCCGCATGGCGGCGTCGAGCGATTGCGCCGCGTCGGCCAGCGGGACCGGCGGGTCTAGGAGTTGTTCGGCTTGCACCATTTGCATCATGTTAGATGCCCGCTGTGCGGCGCAACACCGATCAGCGCACGCAGCCGCCAAACCAGCTCAAGCGCCTCGCGCGCGCTCAGCCGCTCGGGGTCGACCTCCGCCACCGCCGCGTGCAGCGGGTCGGGCGGCGCCTCCTGCGGCGGCTCGATCGCGGCGGCGGCGAACAGCGGCAGGGCGGCGGCGTCGGTAAGCCGCCCGGCCCGCTCCTCCAACGCCGCCAGCAGCGACCCGGCGCGGCGCACCACCGGCAGCGGCACGCCGGCCAGCTTCGCCACATGGACGCCCCAGCTCCGCCCAGCCGCGCCCGGCGCGATCTCGTGCAGGAACACCACGCCGCCGGCGTGGTCGCGCACCCGCATGGCGTGCGGCGACAGCCGCGGCAGTTCGTGACCCAGCGCCGCCAACTCGTGGAAGTGGGTGGCGAAGATGGTGCGGCAACGGATTTGGTTGTGCAGCGCCTCCAGCACCGCCCAGGCGATCGCCAAGCCGTCCAGCGTGCCGGTGCCGCGCCCGATCTCGTCGACCACGACCAGGCTGCGCGGCCCGGCCTGGTGCAGGATCGCCGCGGTCTCGGTCATCTCGGCCATGAACGTGCTCTGGCCGCGCGCCAGGTCGTCGGCGGCGCCGATGCGCGAGAACAGCCGGTCGACGATGCCGATGCGTGCGGCCCTCGCCGGCACCGGCAGCCCAGCCTGCGCCAGCACCACCATCAACGCGTTCTGCCGCAGGAAGGTCGACTTGCCGGCGGCGTTCGGTCCGGTCAGCAGCAGCATCTGGCGGCCGGGCGACAGCTCGCAGTCGTTGGGCACGAACCGCGTCTCGCCCGACTGCGCCAGCGCCGCCTCGACCACCGGATGCCGCCCGGCCTGGACCGCGAACGCCGCGTCCTCGCCCACGGTCGGACGGCACCAGGCGCCGGGGGCGGCGAGTGCCGCCGCCGACTGCGCCACGTCGAGCTCGGCGAGCGCCGCGGCGCAGGCGGTCAGTGCCGGCGCGTGGGACAGCGCCTGCGCCAAGAGATGTTCGAACACCACGCGCTCGCGGCTGGCGGCACGCTCGCCGGCCTCGGCGATGCGGCGGTCGAGCTCGGCCAACTCGGAGCAGCCGAAGCGGGCGCTCTGGGCCATGCCCTGCCGCAGCACCAGCTCGGGAAACCGGCGCAGCGCCTCGGTGGCCGTGGCCGGAACCTCGATGCAGTAGCCGAGCTGGGCGTGATGGCGGATCTTCAACGAGGCGACGCCGTAGCGTTGCGCGTAGTCCAGTTGCAGCCCGGCCACGACCTGCCGGCTGTCCTGGCTCAGGGCACGCTCGGCATCCAGCTCGGCGTCGAAGCCGGAGGCGATGGCGCCCTGGTCGAGCCGCACCGGCGTCGGCTCGGCCAGGGATGCGGCCAAGGTCGCCTGCAACCCCGGCGCCGGGTCGAGCCGCGCGCGTGCCGCGTCGAGCAGCGCCGGCAGCGTCCCCGAGTCGGCGTTGTAGAACTCGGCGAAGTAGTAGTGGCCGGAGACCTCGCCGCCGAACACCCCGCCCTCCGCGCGCATGCGCGCCTTGAAGCAGGCATGGCCGACCCGGTTGACCAGC
>CAXUHK010000178.1:0-7622 GCA_964250775.1 uncultured Acetobacteraceae bacterium
CACGCTGCCCATTGCCAGCGCGCCACCCGCCATCGTCCCACCGACATGGGCCGCCGCCCAGCCGAGGTCGCGATAAGGGGCGAAGCGGCCCCAGTCCTTGTCGGCCCCGTTGGCGAGGTCGAACAGGATCGCCTGCGGCACCAGCGCCACCTGTTGCCCGGCGAACATGGCGCCGCGCCCCTGCGCCCGCAGCCACGCCTGCACGCCCCCGGCGGCATCCAGCCCGTAGGCCGAGCCGCCCGACAACACGACGGCGTCGACCCGCTCGATGCTGCAAGCCGGCGCCAGCATCTCGATGTCGCGCCCGCCCGGAGCGCCGCCCAGCACGCACACCGACGCCACCGCCGGCCGGTCGAACAGGATCGCGGTGACGCCCGAGCCGAGCGTGAGGTCGGTCGCGTGCCCCACGGCCAGCCCTGCGATGTCGGTGATCGCGTTGTCCACGCGCGCTTGCATAGCCGAGCCGCCCGCGTGCCGGTAGACTGCCAGCGCAGCTTGAGGAGACGCACCATGCCGGACAGCCCGTTCGAGGCCGCCCTGATCGTCGGCGCGGGGGCCGGCGTCAGCGCCTCGCTGGCCCGCCTGTTCGCGCGCGAGCGGATGCAGGTGGCGCTGGCCGCCCGAAACACGTCCAAGCTGGCGGAGCTGGCGCGCGAGACCGGGGCGATGCTGTTCGACTGCGACGCCTCCGAGCCGGCGCAGGTGGCCAAGCTGTTCGAGGACGTCGAGGCGGCGATCGGGGCACCCGACGTCGTGGTCTACAACCCGAGCTACCGGGTGCGCGGCCGCCTGGTCGACCTCGACCCCGCCGAGGTTGCGCGCACGCTCGACATCACCGCGTTCGGCGCGTTCCTGGTCGCCCAGCAGGCGGCACGGCGGATGGCTCCGAACCGGCACGGCGCGATCCTGCTGACCGGGGCCTCGGCCGGGGTCAAGGGCTACCCGCAATCGGCGCCGTTCGCGATGGGCAAGTTCGCGCTGCGCGGCCTGGCGCAGAGCATGGCGCGCGAGTTGTCGCCCCAGGGCATCCACGTCGTCCACATGGTCATCGACGGCGGCGTGCGCAGCGCCGCCCGCGCGGCGGACCCGCAGCACCCGGACGCCATGCTCGACCCTGACGCCATCGCCGCCTCGTACCTGCATCTGCTGCACCAGCCGCGCAACGCCTGGAGCTGGGAGCTGGAGGTGCGGCCCTGGGTCGAGACGTTCTGAGCCCGCCGCCGTGCCGATCACGCTGATCGCGCTGGATGCCGACGACACGCTCTGGCACCACGAGACGTTCTTCCGCGTGAGCCAGGAGCGCTTCGCTGGCCTGCTGGCCGGGTTCGCCGAGCCCGAGGCGCTGCTCGCCCGGCTGGAGGCGACCGAGCAGGGCAACCTCGGCGTCTACGGCTATGGCGCCAAGGGCTTCACCCTGTCGATGCTGGAAACGGCGCTGGCGGTGGGCGGCGAGGCGGTGCGCGGCCCGGTGCTGGCGGACATCCTCGAACTCGGCAAGGAGCTGATGCGCCACCCGGTCGAGCCGCTGCCCGGCGTGCGCGCGGCGCTGGAGGAGTTGGCCGATCTGGCGCGGCTGGTGCTCGTGACCAAGGGCGAGCTGTTCCACCAGGAGGCGAAGCTGGCCGCCTCCGGCCTGGGCGCGCTGTTCTCGGCGGTCGAGGTGGTGAGCGACAAGAACGCCGCCACCTACCGCCGCATCTTCGAGCGCCACGGCAGCGGGCCGGACGGGGCGGTGATGGCGGGCAACTCGGTGCGCTCAGACGTGCTGCCGGTGCTGGAGGTGGGCGGCTACGCGGCGCTGATCCCGTATCCCCTGGTGTGGGCGCACGAGGCGGCGATCGTGCCGCACGGGCACGCGCGGTTCCGGGTGCTGTCCGCGCTGGGCGAGCTGGCGGGGTGGGTCGCGACGCTCTAGGCGGCAAGCGGAGCATCGGTCCGGTCGAGCACCTGGCGCACCTTCCGCCCCAACTCGACGAGGCCGAACGGCTTGTTCAGCAGCTCGACGCCGGGCTCCAACATGCCCTGGGCCGTGATCGCCCCGCGGGTGTGGCCGGTCGCGAACAGCACCGCGAGACCCGGCCGGCGGCGCGCCGCCTCGCGCGCGAGCCTGCCGCCGTCCATCCCCGGCATGACGACGTCGGTGAACAACAGCGCCACCTCCGGATGCGCGTCCAGCAGTGCCAGCCCGGACGCGGCGTCGGCGGCCTCCAGCACGCCATAGCCCAGCGTCGCCAAAGCCTCGACGCTGAACTGGCGGACGACCGTCTCGTCATCCACCACCAGCACCACCGGCCGGCCCTGCGCCACCTGCGGCGCCGCTTCGCCCGGCATGGCTGCCAACGGCCGTGCCCCGTCGTCGGAGCAGCTGGGGGAGCGACTGGGGGAGCAGCTGGGGGAGCAGCGGGGCAGGTACAGCTTGACCGTCGTGCCGCGCCCGACCTCGGAGTAGATTTTCAGGTGGCCGCCGGATTGCTTGATGAAGCCGTAGACCTGGCTCAGCCCCAGGCCGGTGCCCTGGCCCACGGACTTGGTGGTGAAGAACGGCTCGATCGCCTTGCGCGCGGTCTCCGTGTCCATGCCGGTCCCGGTGTCGCTGACGGCGATCAGCACGTACTGGCCGGGCGACAGGCCAAGGTGGGCCTGGGTGGCATCGAACTCGACGTTCGCCGTCTCGATCGTCAGGTGGCCGCCGGCCGTGCCCATCGCGTCCCGGGCGTTGACGGCCAGGTTCAGCACTGCGTTCTCCAACTGGTTGCGGTCGATGCGGACGTCCCACAACCCGCTCGGCAGCACCGTGCCTACGCTCACCTGGCCGCCCAGCGTCCGCTCCAGCAGGGCCGACATGTTGAAGACCAGGCGGTTCGGCGCCACCGCCTCGGGGCTGAGCGCCTGCTGACGCGAGAACGCCAGCAGGTTCCGCGTCAGTTCCGCGGCCCGCTTGGCCTCCTTCAGGGCTTGCCCGGCATAGCGCTGGATCTCGGGAACGCCGCAGCCGGTGGCATTGTTGGCGGAGCGATGCAGCAGCAGTTCCAGGCAGCCGGAAACCCCCAGCAACCGATTGTTGAAGTCGTGCGCGATGCCGCCGGTGAGCTGCCCGATCACCTCCATCTTCTGCGCCTGATGCAGTTGCCCCTCGGCCACTTCCCGCCGCTTCATCTCGACGAGCAGTTGCCGGTTGCCCTCGTCGAGCGACAGGTTGGCCTTGCGCATCTCCAGGTTCGACGTCTCGAGCGCACGGGCCGCCGACCGCACCGCCCGCATCCACAGCGCGATCCCGATCAGCGCGCACAGCCCGGCCAGCGCCACGTCGGCCGGCAACATGCCGCGCGCCCAGGTCACGCGCTGCGTCCGCTCGACCAGCAGGCGTTCCTCCTCGCCGCGCATCGCCCCCAGCCGGGCATGGATGTTGGCCATCAAGGCCAGGCCGCGACCGCTCGCCAGCAGCGCGTGGGCGCCCGCGCCGTCGCCGGCTTCCTGCAGGCGGATGGCCCCGGCGATCTCGGCGAACTTGGCGTGGAGTGGCGCCAGCACCGCCGCCAACGCCCATTGCTGCGTCGGGTTGTCGCGCACCATCGCGGCGAGCGTGTTGAACATCCCGGCGAAGTGGCCGTGCGTGCGCCGCCACGGCGTCAGGTAGGTCTCGTCGCCGGTGGCGACGTAGCCGCGCTCGCCGCTCTCGGCGTCTCGCGCCAGCGCCTCGAGGTCGGCCAGGTGCAACTCCACCTCGACGGTGTGCCGCACCCAGTCGGTCCGGGACTCCTCCTGCACCGCAAGCCAGAAGGCGAAGCCGGCGAACAGCAGGAACAGCAGGCTGGCCGCGATCGCTAGGGAGCGCACAGGAACATCCGTCTTCATGGCAGCCTGGCCCGATGCGAGAAACTCGATTGCCGGCAGGCTATCAATTCAATTTCGATATTGCAATGACACCTTTTTGGTCGCGGTGGAGCGCGAGCCCGGAATTAGGCATCATCCCCATGACGATCCCGCGACATACACCCTCAGCGGAAACCACTTTGATGAGCGACAACATCGTGCTCGACCTGCTTCGGGCGATTCGCGGCGACATCGCCGACGTCAAAGTCGACCTGATCGGGATCAAGGAACGGATCGGGCTGCTGGAAGCCGGCTACTCGTCGCTGTCGCGTCGGGTCGACCGGATGGGCGGCGACGTCGAGCGCATCAAGCGGCGGCTGGACATAGCGGATGCTCCGGTCGCCTGACTCCCGTTGTCGCATGGCCTCCGGCTAACCTGGGCGCTCCGAACCGGCCGCTGCGGCCTTGGTCTCCGGCAGCGCCAGTCCGACCAGCGCCATCCCCGCCGCCCCGGTCGCGGCGAGGCCCAGGAACGCCATCCGGTTGCCGAGATGGCTCGCCAGCGCGCCCCCCAGCGTGGTGCTGACGGTGGAGCCGAGGCCGGCCGCCAGCCCGAACAGGCCCAGGCACAGGTTGAAGCGGTTGGTGCCCCGCGTCACGTCGGCGGCGACCAGCGGCAGCATCACCGCGAGCGCCGCGCCGCCCACGCCGTCCAGCGCCTGCGCCGCGACCACGCCCGCCGGCGAGACCAGCACCGACAGCAGCAGGCCCCGCACCGGCAGCGCGGCGAACCCCAGCAACAGCACCGGCCGCCGGCCCCGCCGCTCCGCGAGCCGGCCCATGAGCGGCGACAGCGCCGCCACCATGAGTTGCGGCACCACGATGCACGCGGCCACGATCAGGTTGGCGCCCGTGCCCTGCGGCCCGGTCAGCGCCGCGGCGGCCAGCGGCAGCATCGCGGCATTCGACATGAAGAACAACGCCACGCAGCAGGCGAACAGGATCATCCGCCGGTCCAGCAGCACCCCCCAGCTCTCGCGCGCCGCGTTCTTGGCGCCCTGCCGCCCCGGTCGCGGCTCGCTCTTGTGACGCGGCGGCAGCGCCCCGATGGCGATCATGCCGGGGATGGTGAACAACGCGGCGCACCAGAACACCGACTGCGCCGACCAGTAGGTGCCCAGCGCCCCCATCAGCCCGGCGCCGATGGTGCTGCCCAGCGCCGAGAACCGCGAGTTGCGGCCCAGCCGCTCGCCGAGGTTGGCGCGCCCGACCCGGCTCAGCGTGATCGCCGCGATCGAGGGCACCAGCAGGCAACTCGCCAAGCCGTGCAGCGCCTCCGCCCCGAACACCGGCCAGCGCATCGGGAACAGCGCCAGCGTCACGGCGCTGATGCCGATGGAGGCCAGCGCTATGATCCCGGCCAGCCGCTTGCGGCGGATCGCGTCGATGAACGCGCCGGCCGGCACCTGCGCCAGGATGGCGATGAACGAGCCGGCGCTCAGCGCGACACCGATCTGCTGCGGCGTCCAGGTGTGGGTGGTGAGATAGATCGCGATGAACGGGCCGAACCCGGTCTGCACGTCGGCGATGAAGAAGTTCAGCAGGTCGAGGCTGTGATCGGTCGGCAGGTTGCCGATGCGCCGCGTCTGAATGGTCGTCGTGACGCCGCGCTTGATCGGTGCGGTGACTCTGGCAACGGCCGCCGGCATGAGCAGTTATCCCCGTACAACGTCGACAGCGCGGCGAAATCATTAGGTATCGCCGGCGCCGGTTGGCGTCCAGCCTGTTCCATGCTAGGAACAAAAAGTAAACATGGGGTTTCGATGGAGCTGTTGCAGAAGCTGGAGATCCTCGCCGACGCGGCGAAATACGACGCCTCCTGCGCCTCGTCCGGCACCGACAAGCGGGACTCGCAGGGCCAGGCGGGCGGCATCGGCTCCAGCGAGGGCATGGGCATCTGCCACGCCTACGCGCCGGACGGGCGCTGCATCTCGCTGCTCAAGATCCTGCTGACCAACGCCTGCGTCTACGATTGCCTGTATTGCATCAACCGGCGCAGCTCGAACGTGCCCCGGGCGTGCTTCACGGTGGAGGAGGTGGTGCGGCTCACCCTGGCGTTCTACCGGCGCAACTGCATCGAGGGGCTGTTCCTGAGCTCGGGCATCGTCCGCAGCCCGGACTACACCATGGAGCAGGTGGTGCTGGTGGCGCGCACGCTGCGGGAGACGTACCAGTTCCGCGGCTACATCCACCTCAAGACCATCCCCGACGCCTCGCCCGAGTTGCTGGCCGAGGCCGGGCGCTGGGCCGACCGGCTGTCGATCAACGTCGAGCTGCCGAGCCAGGCGGCGCTGGACCGGTTGGCCCCGGAGAAGGACGCGCCCAGCATCCGCCGCTCGATGGGCCGGCTGCGCCTCGGCATCGACGCGGCGCGCGAGAAGCGCGCTCCCCGGTTCGCCCCGGCCGGCCAGAGCACGCAGATGATCGTGGGGGCCGACGACAGCAGCGACCGGCAGATCCTGGCGCTGAGCGGCAACCTGTACGGCGCCTACGGGCTGCGGCGGGTGTACTACTCGGCGTTCAGCCCGATCCCCGACGCTTCCGCGATCCTGCCGCCGCGCGCCGCGCCACTGCTGCGCGAGCACCGGCTCTACCAGGCCGACTGGCTGCTGCGCTTCTACGGCTTCTCCGAGCCGGAGCTCGCGACCGACGCCGCCGGCAACATGCCGCTGGAGATGGACCCCAAGCTGGCCTGGGCGCTCGCCCACCGCGAGCGGTTCCCGGTCGACGTCAATGCCGCCCCGCGCGAGGCGCTGCTGCGGGTACCGGGCCTGGGCGTCAAGTCGGTCGAGCGGCTGCTGCTGGCGCGGCGGCACCGGCGGCTGCGCATGGCCGACCTCGCCCGGCTGCGGCTCTCCTTGCCCAAGCTCGCCCCGTTCGTGGTGACGCTCGACCATCGCCCGCGCGGCCCGGAGCCGGCCAGCCTGCGGCGGGTCCTGCCGCGCCAGGCGGAGCTGTTCGCGTGAGAAGCGTGGTGCTGGCGCACGAGGTCGACTGGGACGGCTGGCGCGCCGCCGCCCGCGCCCTGGCGCTGGACGGGGTGCCACCGGAGCAGGCGGTGTGGTCGGTCACGGCTCCTGGCGACCTGTTCGCGGCGCTGGACGACGGCGCGCCGAAGCCGGCGCCGGCGGGTGGCTTCACCGTCCCGCGCGCGCTGGTGACGTTGGCCGAAACCGCGATCCAGGCGCGCGAGCCGGAGCGCTTCGCGCTGCTCTATCGCCTGGTCTGGCGCGCCCAGCGCGGCGAGCGGCACCTGCTGGAGGACGCCGCCGACCCCGAGGTGCATCGCGCCCAGGGCTTGGCGCAGGGCGTGCGCCGCGACACCCACAAGATGCGGGCTTTCGTCCGCTTCCGCGAGGTCGAGAGCGACGGCGCCACCCGCTACGTCGCCTGGTTCGAGCCGCAGCACTTCATCGTCGAGGCCAATGCCGGCTTCTTCGTGCGCCGCTTCGCCACGATGACCTGGTCGATCCTGACGCCGTACCGCAGCGCCCATTGGGACGGCGCCGAGCTGTCGTTCGGACCCGGCGCCGACCCGGCCGAGGTGCCGGACGACGACGCCGTGGCGCGCTACTGGCTGGCGTATTTCAGCAGCATCTTCAACCCGGCGCGGCTCAAGGTCGCGGCGATGACGTCGGAGATGCCGCGCAAGTATTGGCGGAACTTGCCCGAGGCGGCGGCGATTCCTGAGCTGATCCGCACCGCGCAGGAGCGCACCGACACCATGGTCGACCAACCCACCCTTTCGC
>CAXUHK010000179.1:0-7599 GCA_964250775.1 uncultured Acetobacteraceae bacterium
GCGGCCCACCGGCCACCGTGCTGGCCGCGGGGGCCGACGCGCTGGCGGGCAGCAGCGTGATGGTGGGCGGGCAGGACTGCCATCCTGAGCCGTCCGGCGCGCGCACGGGAGATGTGGCGGCGCCGATGCTGCGTGACGCGGGCGCCGGGTGGGTGATCCTTGGGCACTCGGAGCGCCGGCTGGGCTACAGCGAGTCGAACGCCCTGGTGCGGGAGAAGGCGGGTGCCGCGATGGCCGCCGGGCTGACGCCCCTCATATGCGTGGGGGGAACGGAGCAGCAGCGCCTGTCCGGCATCGCGGAACCCGTGGTGGCGGCGCAAATCGACGGCAGCGTGCCGCCGGGCTTCGCGGGGGCGGTCGCCTACGAGCCGGTTTGGGCCATCGGCACTGGGCGCACCGCGTCCGAGGACGACATCGTGGCGATGCACCGCTGCAGCCGCAGCCAGTTGACGGCAACGCTGGGGGAGGCCGGGGAGACCCTGCGCATTCTGTATGGCGGGTCGGTGAAGCCGGACGGTGCGGCCATCCTGCTGGCGCTGCCCGGGGTGGGCGGCGCGCTGGTGGGCGGCGCGAGCCTGGTGGCGTCGGACTTCCTGGACGTCGTGCGGGCGGCCGGCTGAGGCCGAACGCGACCCGTCTTTGCAATTCCGGCGCGCATCGCTAGAACGCGCGGCATGACCACCGTTCTGTTGATCGTCCATCTGTTCGTCACCCTGGCCCTGATCGGCGTCGTGCTGATCCAGCGCAGCGAGGGCGGCGGGCTCGGCATCGGCAGTTCGCAGGGCATGGGCAGCTTCATGAGCGGGCGCGGCACCGCCAACCTGCTGACCCGCACCACGGCGATCCTGGCCGGGGCGTTCTTCGCGCTGTCGCTGGCGCTGGCGCTGCTGAACCGCGGCACGACGGGGGTCGGCCGCTCGATCCTGGACACGCCGCCGGCCGCGAGCCGTGGCGCGGCCCCCGCGGCGCTGCCGGCCAAGCCCGCCGGGCCGAGCGTGCCCGCCAACTGACCGGCCCATCCGTCGGCGGGTTCCCGCGACTCGCTATCTCCTGTAAGGGTCGCGGCCCATGACGCGGTACGTCTTCATCACCGGCGGCGTGGTCTCCTCCTTGGGCAAGGGCATCGCGTCGGCGGCACTCGGCGCGTTGTTGCAGGCACGCGGCTACAGCGTGCGGCTGCGCAAGCTCGACCCCTACCTCAACGTCGATCCCGGCACCATGAGCCCGTACCAGCACGGAGAGGTGTTCGTCACCGACGACGGCGCCGAGACCGACCTCGACCTCGGCCATTACGAACGCTTCACCGGCGTGCCCGCCACGCGCGGCGACAACGCCACGACCGGGCGCATCTATTCCGAGGTGATCGCCCGCGAGCGTCGCGGCGACTACCTGGGCGCGACGGTGCAGGTGATCCCGCACATCACCGACGCGATCAAGGAGGCGATCACCCGCGACGCGCTGGACGCGGCAGGCCAGCCGGTCGACTTCGCGCTGATCGAGATCGGCGGCACGGTCGGCGACATTGAGAGCCTGCCGTTCCTGGAGGCGATCCGCCAGCTCTCCAACGAGCTGGGCGCGGCGCGGGTGATGTTCGTCCACCTAACGCTGGTGCCGTACATCCCCTCGGCCGGCGAGCTCAAGACCAAGCCGACGCAGCACTCGGTCAAGGAGCTGCTCAACGTCGGCATCCAGCCACACATGCTGCTGTGCCGCTGCGACCGACCGATCCCGGAGGTCGAGCGGCGCAAGATCGCCCAGTTCTGCAACGTGCGGCCGGAGGCGGTGGTCGCGGCGCTGGACGTCGACACCATCTACGCGGTGCCGATCCGCTACCACCAGGAGGGCATGGACCGCGAGGTGCTGCGCCATTTCGCGCTGCCGCACGAGGGCACGCCCGACCTGTCGCCGTGGCGGCGCATCGTCGAGCTGACCCGCGCCCCCGAGGGCGAGGTGCGGATCGCCGTGGTGGGCAAGTACACCAACCTGCTCGACAGCTACAAGTCGCTGGCCGAAGCGCTGGTACATGGCGGGCTGGCCAACCGGGTGCGGGTGCAGCTCGATTGGCTCGACGCCCAGGTGTTCGAGCGCGCCGACGCGGTGTCGCGGCTCGACGGGGTTCACGGCATCCTGGTGCCGGGCGGCTTCGGCGAGCGCGGCAGCGAAGGCAAGATCGAGGCGGTGCGGTTCGCCCGCGAGCGCCGGGTGCCGTTCCTCGGCATCTGCTTCGGGATGCAGATGGCGGTGATCGAGGCGGCGCGGCACCTGGCCGATCTGCCCGGCGCCAGCAGCACCGAGTTCGGCCCGTGCGACGAGCCTGTCGTAGGGCTGCTGACCGAATGGGCGCGGGGCAACGAGATCGAGCGGCGCGAGGCGGGCGGCGACCTCGGCGGCACCATGCGGCTCGGCGCCTATCCGGCGGCGCTGGCCTCTGACAGCCTGGTGCGCGCGATCTACGGCGGTGCGCCGCTCGTTCACGAGCGTCATCGCCACCGCTGGGAGGTCAACGTGCGCTACCGCGAGACGCTGGAGGCGGCGGGGCTGCGCTTCTCCGGCATGTCGCCGGACGGCATCCTGCCCGAGATCGTCGAGCTGCCGGGACATCCCTGGTTCGTGGGCGTGCAATACCACCCCGAGCTGAAGTCCAAGCCGCGCGACCCGCACCCGCTGTTCCGGGGCTTCATCGCCGCTGCCGTGAAGCAGGCCCGCCTTGTCTGACGTGCGCGTCCGCGACATCGACATCGGCAACGCGCTGCCGTTCGTGCTGATCGCCGGACCTTGCCAGATCGAGGGCATGGCGCACGCGATGGAGGTGGCGGCGGCGCTGGCCGACATCCAGGCTGCGACCGGCGTGCGGATCGTCTACAAGAGCAGCTTCGACAAGGCGAACCGCACCAGCGCCGGCGCCGCGCGCGGGGTCGGCATGGCGGCGGGGCTGGACATCCTGGCGGCGGTGCGGCAGCGGTTCGGGATGCCGACGCTGACCGACGTGCATTCGCCCGAGCAGTGCGGCCCAGTCGCCGAGGCGGTCGACGTGCTGCAGATCCCGGCGTTCCTGTGCCGCCAGACCGACTTGCTGCTGGCAGCCGGCGAGACCGGGGCCGCCGTGCATGTCAAGAAGGGGCAGTTCCTGGCCCCCTGGGACATGACGCACGTCGCGGCCAAGGTCGCCGGCACCGGCAACAACCGCATCTTGCTGTGCGAGCGCGGGGCGAGCTTCGGCTACAACACGCTGGTCACGGATTTTCGCTCGCTGCCGATCATGGCGCGCACCGGATACCCGGTGGTGTTCGACGCCACCCACAGCACGCAGCAGCCTGGCGGGCAGGGTGGCGCGTCCGGCGGGCAGCGCGAGTTCGCGCCCGTCTTGGCGCGCGCGGCGCTGGCGGCGGGCGTCGCCGCGGTGTTCATCGAGTGCCACCCGGACCCCGACCAGGCGCCCAGCGACGGCGCCACCATGCTGCCGCTGCGCGACATGCCGGCGCTGGTGGCGCGGCTGGCGGCGTTCGACCGGCTGGCGAAATTGCGCGAACATCCAACTGTCACAACAGCGGACAACTTGCCATGAGCGCCATCGCCGACATCGCCGCCCGCGAGATCCTGGACAGCCGCGGCAACCCCACCATCGAGGTCGACGTGACCCTGGAGAGCGGCGCCGAGGGCCGGGTCGCGGTGCCGTCCGGCGCCTCGACCGGGGCGCACGAGGCGGTCGAGCTGCGCGACGGCGACAAACGCCGCTACGGCGGCAAGGGCGTGCTGAAGGCGGTCGCCAACGTCGAGGGCGAAATCCTGGAGGCGCTGGCCGGCATGGAGGCGTCCGAGCAGGTCATGCTCGACAACGCCATGATCGACTTGGACGGCACGCCGAACAAGGCGCGGCTCGGGGCCAATGCCATCCTCGGCGTCTCGCTCGCGGTCGCCAAGGCGGCGGCCGAGGAGGGCGGCACGCCGCTCTACCGCTACGTCGGCGGCGTGTTCGCGCGCACCCTGCCGGTGCCGATGATGAACATTGTCAACGGCGGCAAGCACGCCGACAACCCGATTGACATCCAGGAGTTCATGGTCCAGCCGATCGGCGCGTCGAGCCTCGCCGACGCGGTGCGGATCGGCTCCGAGATCTTCCAGGCGCTGAAGAAGGCGCTGTCCGCCGCCGGGCACAACACCAATGTCGGCGACGAGGGCGGCTTCGCGCCCGGCCTGAAATCCGCCGACGAGGCGCTGGGCTTCATGACGCGCGCCTGCGAGGCGGCCGGCTACCGGCCGGGCGAGGACGTCACCTTCGCGATCGACTGCGCCGCAACCGAGTTCTACAGCGAGGGCGTCTACGACCTCGCCGGCGAGGGCCAACGCTTCGACAGCGGCGAGATGATCGACTACCTGGCCGACCTGGTGGCGCGTTATCCGATCCGCTCGATCGAGGACGGCTGCGCCGAGGACGACTGGGAGGGCTGGGCGGCGCTGACCGCGCGGCTCGGGGCCACCACGCAGATCGTGGGCGACGACTTGTTCGTGACCAACCCGGTGCGCCTGGCGCGCGGCATCGCCGAGCGCAGCGCCAACGCGATCCTAGTCAAGGTCAACCAGATCGGCACGCTGAGCGAGACGCTGGAGGCGGTCGAGCTGGCGCAGCGGGCCGGGCTGCGCGCGGTGATGAGCCACCGCTCCGGCGAGACCGAGGACGCCACCATCGCCGACCTCGCGGTCGCCACCAATTGCGGCCAGATCAAGACCGGTAGCCTGGCGCGCAGCGACCGCACCGCGAAGTACAACCAGCTGATCCGCATCGAGCAGGCGCTCGGGCCGGCAGCCAAGTTCGCCGGCCGCGCGATCCTGGTTCAGTAACCTCCGCCGTAGTAACCCTGCTGCGGTGCGTAGTAGCCTGGTTGCGGCACATAATAGGCCGGTGGCGGTGCGTAGTAGCGCGGCCGAGGTGGCGCGTAGACCACCGGCGGCGGCGGCGCGTATAGGAACGGACCTTCTTGGTGGTGGAAGCGGTGCCACTCGTGCTCGCGCCAATCATGCTCCCGCCAGTCGCGGTCGCGCCATTCGTGGCCGCCGCCGTGGTCCCAATCCGCGCGCGCGCGGGGTGCCGCGGCCAGCACCGCCGAAGCCGCGAGCGTCGCGACCAGAACGGCTTGGAGGGATTTGCGCATCGAATTTCCTTTCGTCGTCGCGAGCGCGGTAACGCCGCATCAGCCATCCAACAAAACGACCATGGCTTCTCTGCGGCGGCAATTTGGCGGTGCAAACCTCCGTGACCTGCGGCAGAACCGGCCCTAGGTCGGCGGGGAGTTTCGGATGAATATCGCACGAGCGCTCAAGCGGCGCGCCAAGGCGGCGGTGGCGCCGGCGGTGTTCCTGGCGCTGACCGGCTATTTCTGCTGGAACGCCGCGCAGGGCGAGCGCGGCCTGCGCGCCGCCGTGCAGCAGCGCGAGACGTTGCGCAGCGCGATGGCGGAGCAGGGCCGCGCCGAGGCCGACCTCGCGATGTGGGAGCGGCGCGTGGCCTCGCTGCGCACCAGCCGGCTCGACCCCGACGCGCTCGACGAGCGCGCGCGCGCCATGCTCAACCTGTCCGACCCCTCCGACGTAATCGTGCCGCTGACTGGGAAGCAGCGATTGTTCTGAAGGTTGCTACGTTGATCGGCCGATCCGCGACATAATCGGAACCTGGCAGGTCGGTTTCCGGCAATCCGGGCGCAGCCACCAGAGCCGCCGAAATCTGAAATCATGCACTTAACCACGTTCCGGTTAAGTAGGCCTATCGCGTTGCACAAACAGGCTTTCTCGGGCCTGCGCTTGTGAGAGCCGCCCAGGGTCGCTAGGTGTCGCTGCGGCATCCAGCGGAGGCGAAGCGATGGCGCAAACGGCGGACACCAAGCGGCGCGGGCGCACCGGGAGCAACTCCGGCGTGGCGCCGGACATGACCGGTGACGAGTTGCTGCACGCCTATCGCAGCATGTTGTCGATCCGCCGCTTCGAGGAGAAGGCCGGCCAGCTCTACGGCATGGGCCTGATCGGCGGCTTCTGCCACCTCTACATCGGCCAGGAAGCGGTCGTGGTCGGCATCCAGATGGCGCTGAGCGACGGCGACGAGGTCATCACCTCGTACCGCGACCACGGCCACATGATCGCCACCGGCATGGACCCGCGCGGCGTCATGGCCGAGCTGACCGGGCGCGCCACCGGCTACAGCCACGGCAAGGGCGGCTCCATGCACATGTTCAGCAAGGAGAAGAACTTCTTCGGCGGCCATGGCATCGTGGGCGCGCAAGTGAGCCTCGGCACCGGCCTCGCGTTCAGCAACTGGTATCGCGGCAACGACCGGGTGGCGGTGACGTATTTCGGCGAGGGCGCCTCGAACCAGGGCCAGGTGTTCGAGAGCTTCAACCTGGCGGCGCTGATGAAGCTGCCTTGCGTGTTCGTGATCGAGAACAACAAGTACGGCATGGGCACCAGCGTCGAGCGCGCCTCGGCCAGCCGCGACCTGTCGAAGAACGGCGCGCCCTGGGGCATCGCCGGCGCGCAGGTCGACGGCATGGACGTGGAGGCGGTGCGCCACGCGGCGCAGGCCGCGGTCGCCGCCTGCCGCGCCGGCAACGGGCCGTACTTGCTCGAGGTCAAGACGTACCGTTATCGCGGCCACTCGATGTCCGACCCGGGCAAGTACCGCACCCGCGAGGAGATCCAGAAGATGCGCAGCGAGCGCGACTGCATCGAGGCGGTGCGCGCGCGGCTGGAGCAGAACGGGATGACCGAGGCCGAGGTCAAGGCGATCGACGACGAGGTGAAGCGCGTCGTGCAGGACGCCGCCGACTTCGCGCAGTCGAGCCCGGAGCCCGAGCCGGCCGAGTTGTGGACCGACGTGCTGGTGGACGGCTGAGCCATGTCGACCCAGGTGCTGATGCCGGCGCTGTCGCCGACCATGACCGAGGGCAAGCTCGCCAAGTGGCTGAAGAAGGTCGGCGACGACGTGCGCGCCGGCGACGTCATCGCCGAGATCGAGACCGACAAGGCGACCATGGAGGTCGAGGCGGTCGACGAGGGCACGTTGGCGCAGATCCTGATCGACGAGGGCGCCGAGGGTGTCGCGGTCAACACGCCGATCGCCGTGATCTCCGGCAATGGCGAGGCCTCCGAGCCGGCTCCGAAGCAGGAGGCGCCGGCGCTGCCCAAGGTCGCGGCCGAAGGCTCCGACCCGAAGGCGATCGCCGAGGCCGGCGCCGAGCAACGCGCCCCGGCCATGGCACCAGCGGCCCCGGAGAAGGAATGGGGGGCGGGCAAGCCGACCACGGTGCGCGACGCGCTGCGCGACGCCATGGCGGAGGAGCTGCGCGCCGACGACCGGGTGTTCCTGATTGGCGAGGAGGTCGCGCAGTACCAGGGCGCGTACAAGATCAGCCAGGGCCTGCTGGAGGAGTTCGGCGACCGCCGCATCATCGACACGCCGATCACCGAGCATGGCTTCACCGGCATGGCGGTGGGCGCCGCGATGAACGGGCTGAAGCCGATCGTCGAGTTCATGACGTTCAACTTCGCCATGCAGGCGATCGACCAGATCATCAACTCGGCCGCCAAGACGCTGTACATGTCGGGCGGCCA
>CAXUHK010000180.1:0-7579 GCA_964250775.1 uncultured Acetobacteraceae bacterium
GGCCGGCCGCGAGGCGGCGTTGCGCGCGTGGCTGCGCGCGGCGCCCGATTATGGCGGGCTGACCGACGACGACGTGGCCCGGCTGGCCGCCGACCCGCCGCTGCCGTTCTTCGTGCTGTTCGAGGCCGCGCACACGCAGGACGGAAGCCGGCTTGGCACGCTGGGCTCGATCATCGTGGCGGAGGTGATCCTGGGCGCGTTGGCGCGGGCGCCGCTGCGCTGGGAACAGCCGGACGCCGACCTGCGCGATGGCCTGCGCCGGTTGGCGGAGACGGCCTATGGCCGCAACACGCTCGACCCGGTGCCGGAGATCGCCGGCATGGCCGACCTGGTGGCGTTCGTGGCCGGCGGCGCCGAGCTGCAGGCCGCGACGCCACCCGCCTTCGCGTGACCGCTACGCCTGAACTCATCAAAGGGAGGAAGCCATGAGCGACCAGCCGACCATCGAGAACTTCGAGCAATGGGGCAAGCTCATCAAGACGTGGGCGACCGGCGTCGACCACATCCGCAACGGCAACGCCTACCCGCGCCCGACCACGATCGACGAGCTGCGGGCGCAGGCCGCCAACGCCGGCGCGATCCTGACCATGCCCGACACCTACACCGACCTCACGCTGGTGCAGGGCGACCGGCGGCATCTGGTGCTGCGGCTGCCTGCCAAGGAAATCCTCGAGGAGGCCGAGGTGGAACTCGGCCAACCAGGCGCGCACTACCTGCTGCCGTCCTTCTACAGCGAGGACGCGTTCAACAACGCCAGTCCCGACATCGACGACACGATGCGGTTCCACGACATGCGGATCGGCGACTACACGATCAGCAACTGTCGCTGACGGGGAATGCGCTCACCACGCGTGATGGTTCAGGTTGGAAGCGGGCAGCCCGGCGCCGGCGACACCGGCGCGCAGGCGCTCCCAATGCTCGGCCTGGCTGATCGGGTAGAGGTGCAGCAGCCAGCGCGCGATCGCCTCGTCGCTGGCCGGCACGGCGCCGAACCAGTTGGCGTGGATGTTCGCCAAGAACCGCCGCGCCTCGCTTGCCGCCGCCGCGGTGCGGCCGAGGTGGAACTGCGCCGCCGCGCGCCAGGCCGGGATGGTGCGGATCACGTCCTGCGCCTGGTCCGCCGCCTCGATGGCGCCTTCGTAGTCGCCGGCCAGGAACAGGATGCTGACCTGGTACGCCCAGTGCGTCGTGGTCGGCAGCAGCAGCATGGCCATCGACTGCGCGGCCAATTCGACCGCGCGCCGCGCCTCGCCGTAGAACGCGTAGAACAGCGCCGTCGAGATCGTCGCCCAGGCATCGTTGGCGTTGAGCCCGCAGGCGAGGTCCATGTGGACCGCCGCTTGCGCGTAGCGCCTTGCCATGGCGTACGACCAGCCGAGGCAGAGTTGGGCGCGCGAGTCCAACGGATCGAGCGCCACCGCCTTGCGCGCGAGCTGCAGCGTCGCCTCGGCCTTTTCGAGATCGCGGAACATGCCGGGATGGACGATGTGCACGGTGTTGTGCATCTCGACCAAGCTGCTGTACCCCAGCGAGAACCCCGGCGCGTCCGCGATCGCGTCGCCGAAGATCTGCGCGGCGCGGGTCCAGGTGTCGGGGCTGAACGTCACCGTCATCGACTGCCCGCGCAGCCATTTGTCGTAGACATGCAGCGAGACGTCCGGCTCGCCGGCCAGCCGCGCCAGCCGCTCGGCGGAGAGCTGGACGTTGAGCGACATGGCGATCCGGCGCACGATCCGCTGCTGCGTCTCGAACCAGGCGTCGAGCGTCAACGCGAAACGCTCGCTCCAGACGTAGATGTTGGCGTCGAGCGCTTGCAGCGTGAGCACCAGGGTGATGCCGTCGCCGGTCTGGTAGGCCATCGCCGCGACCTGGTAGTGCGGCACGCCTGGCGTGTCGTGCCGGCGCATGGCACTCGTGCCGCTCTCGATCACGAACCACTCGCGGAACCGCACCAAGCAGGCGATCAGGTCGTGGCGGAAGCCGTCGACCAGGTAGGCGCGGTCCGGATCCACGCGATACTGGCTGAACGGCTCGACCAGCAGCGCGATCCGTGGCGGCAGCGGCTTGGCGGGAGGCGCCACGGCGGGCGGTGCGGGCCGGGCCTCGAGCCGTCCCAGCTTGATCTCGGCGACCAGCGCCTGCGTGGCGGCGGCGGGCTCCATGTCGTAATCCTCGTCGAGCAGCCGCCACAGCGCCTCGTAGGCGCGCAGCGCGCCCGGCACGTCGCCCTCCTCGGCCCGCGCCCGCATCACGCGGCGGCACGCCTCCTCGTGCGTCGGGTCCTGGCACAGGATGGCGGCGGCCAGGCGGCGGGCCGCGCGCTTGTCGTCGGCTCGCGCCGCCAACCCGTCTTCCAGGTGGCGCATGAGCTGGTCGTGCAGCGCCTGCCGCCGGGCCTGCACCCAATCGTCGAACGCCGGGTCGATGCCGGCGAGGTCCCGCAGCAGCGCGTCGGCGAGGCGCGGCGGCCCGAGCAGCAGGTCGTGCGCCTCGAACGCCTCGGCCAGCCTGACCACCTCCCAGACATCGACCTGCAACCGAGCGGCGTCGAACCGCAGGCTGTCGCGGGTCGCGACCAGGCCATGGCAGCCCGCCGCCTCCAGCGTCTCGCGCAGCTCGTGCAGCACCTGGCGCAGCGACGCGCGCGCCTTGTCCTCCGCGGTCTCGCTCCACAGCAGGCCGACCAGCCGCTCGCGGGTCTCCTTGCGGCTCTCGCTCAATACCAGGTAGGCCAGCACCGCCCGTGCCTTGCGGCTCCTCAGCGCCACGTCGCGACCCTGGCAGCGCAGCGTCGTGGCACCCAATAGCGCCATCGACAACGCGCTTGGCGGCACCGCCACGGGCCGCGCCGCGACCCGGAACACCTCGACCGGCGCCGAGAGGTTCTTGAACGCCACCACGCCCATCGGCTCGTAGGACAGGTCGAGCACGCGATGCACCTGCTCGTAGACGCCGCGCGAGATACAGATGCCTCCCGCGGGCGCCGCCTGCTCCAGCCGCGCCGCCACGTTCACGCTGTCGCCGCCGAGCGCGCCGTCGTGCACCAGCACGTCGCCCACGTTGATGCCGATGCGGAACTCGATGCGCGGACCGGCCGCTGGATCGTCCGCCGGCTGGTCCGCCGCCAACTCGGACTGCACCCAGAGCGCCAGCCGCATCGCGTTCACCGAACTGGGGAACTCCGCCAGCAGCCCGTCGCCGGCGAGCGTGAACACCGTGCCGCCGAACCGCTCGATGTGGGCCACGAGGCGCCGCACCGTCTCGGTGATGCGGGGGTGGGTGGCATCCTCGTCGGACGCCATCATCGCGCTGTAGCCCTTGACGTCGGCCGACAGGATCGCCGCCAGCCGCCGCTGCAGCCCCGGGACACCCTCGAACTTGCGCGGTTCTGCCATGGGCGAAGCCAGCCTCCTCGGCGGGACGCGCCGGCAGTGATAGCCGACTATCCGGGAGTTTGCACGCGCCAGCCTCGTTAATTCACGTCCCGCAAGTGGAGGCTTCAATGCAAGTGCCGCCTGTGACGCCGACTTCGGTCGGCTACGAGCGCGCCCTCGTCGATGAGGTCGCGATGCTGCTCGATTACGTCGCGGGCTGCCCCGCGAAAACGCTGCACGACCTCAAGGTGTTCGACGACGCCGCAGCCGGCGGTTGCGCGACACCGGTGCCGACCGTGCTGGAGCGGATCACCGGGCTGCAGGCCCGGCTGGATCAAGGCGGCGATGTCGCCGTGGCGCCGGCCGATCTCTCCTTCCTGCTACTGGCCAGGGACGCCCTGAACGCCTTGATCCGGCCCGCCTCGGGGCTGACCGTCGCCTACACCGCGATGGTGATCGGCAACCGGCGCGGCGCGGCCGTCCGGTCGCGCGCCGTGCTGGCCGAGCGGGCCTACGCCGGCCTCGGACCCGGCGCGCGTTGGCACCGCTGGTTGCAATACGTGCTGCTCGCCTTCGCGCTGCTGGTCACGGTCGTGACGTTCTGGGACTCGACCAAGGTGGCGCTTGGCAAGTCCCTGCTGCACAACCTGCTGGACCTGCGCGCCAAGCAGGAGGAGATGTCGCGCGAGAAGGTGCGGCTGGAGGACGTCCTCGTCCAGCCGGGCGCGTTGGCGACAGGGCTCACGATCAGGCTGTGCGACCGCTCGCGGCTGCTGTTCTTCACCCTGACCGGGGCGCCCTCGAACAACCAGGCCCTGCTGAACGCGGCGGCGGAGGACGCGGCGTTCGATAGCCCGGCGGAGCAGGATTTGTGCGACCGCGACCGGCAACTCGGCGACAGCTTCCATCTCGCGCATGAGGCGATCAACTCATACATAGCCAACTGGCCGGCAATGGCGGGCGCCGGCTTCAGCTTCCTGGGCACGCTGGTCCACAAAGTTGGCCGTGAGCTTTGCACGGCGTGCGCGGCCGAGGCCAACCCGATCGTGCCGCTCACCACCGACGCGCTACACGAGGACAGCGAGTTGCTGGTGGCCCCCGTCCTGGTCGTGCTCGGGAACTACGTGCTGCCGGTGCTTTTCGCGATGCTCGGCGCGGCGGCCTTCGTCATCCTGGATTTCTACGGCAAGCTGCGCCATAGTCTGCTGGCGCCCGGAGACCACATCCAGTCCTGGATCAGGCTGGTGCTCGGCAGCGTGATCGGGGCCTGCATCGGCCTGTTCTTCAGCGCCTCCGAGCCGGTGGCGGCGAGCCTGCAACCCGACCTAGCCAGCTCGCTGACGCTCACCGCGTCGGGCGTCGGCTTCCTGGCGGGCTTCGGCGTCGAGGGCGTGTTCGCCCTGCTGCGGACCCTGGTCAAGCGGGTGTTCGGGGCCGAGGCGGCGTAGCGGCACGCATTGCCGAACGCCTGCCCGCCATGTGAAGCTCGACGCGCAACGCAACCGATGGCAGGCCCATGGCCGACAGCGCCCCGACCCTCGCGGCACCGGACGACGACCCCTGGCTATGGCTGGAGGAAGTGGCGGGCGAGCGTGCCACCGCCTGGTCCGACGCGCAGACGGCGGCGACGCTGGCGCGGTTCGGTGGCGCGCAATACGCCGCCGACCGGGACACGCTGCGCGCGCTTCTGGACCGGCCGGACAACCTGCCGGTCCCCGCCCGGCGCGGCGGCCTGCTGTACAACTTCTGGCGCGACGCGGCGCAGCCGCGCGGCGTTTGGCGCCGCACCACGCTCGACTCCTACCGCGCCGACACGCCCGAGTGGGACACCCTGCTAGACCTCGACGCGCTGGCGGCGGCTGAGGGCGAGGACTGGGTCTGGCAGGGGGCCACGACGCTGGAACCCGAGCACGCCCTCGCCGTGGTCCGCCTGTCGCGCGGCGGCAGCGACGCGGCGGTGCTGCGGGAGTTCGACCTCGGCCTGCGCCGCTTCGTACCCGGCGGCTTCGCGCTGCCCGAGGCCAAGGGCGGCGTCGACTGGCTCGACCGCGACACGCTGCTGCTGGCATCGGCGCTGGGCGGCGTCACCGCCTCCGGCTATGCCCGCACCGTCCGGCTGTGGCGGCGCGGCGAGGACCCGGCCCAGGCGCCGGCGCTGTTCGAGACCGACCCCGCCAACATGGCGGCCTGGGGCGGCTACGACCGCGCGGGCGACCGAGTCATCTTCGGCGAGCGCCTCGGCTTCTTCGACGGCCGGGTGCGGATCGGCGACCGCGGCGGGCCGTCGCGCGAGCTGGACCTGCCCACCGACGCCTGGTTCGACTGGCACCGCGGCTGGCTCGCCGTGCGCAACCGCACGCCTTGGACGGTCGGCGGCGTCACCCACGCGGCGGACACCGTGCTGGGCATCGGCTTCGACGCCTTCCTGGACGGCGCGCGCGACTTCGCCGTGCTGTTCGCCCCCACGCCGCGCCAGGCGGTGCAGGGCTTCGCCTGGGTCGGCGGCCGACTGCTGCTGAGCCTGCTCGACGAGCTGCGGCCGGTGCATCGCGTGTTCACGCCCGGCGCCTGGACCATGCGGACGCTCGACGGCCTGCCGTCAGCCGGCACCGCCTCCGCGTGGCCGATCGACAGCTCGGAGGACGAGAGCGACGGCACGCTGCTCGCCAGCGTGCAGGACCCGCTCACGCCACCCACGCTGATGCTGGTGCCCCCGGACCTCGCGGCGCCCGTCGTGCTGAAGCGCGCCCCGCCGGCGTTCGATGCCAACGGGCTCGTGGTGACGCGGCACGAGGCGGTGTCCAGCGACGGCGAGCGCATCCCCTACGTGCAGTCCGGCCCGACCGGCGAGACCGGCGAGGCGCCGGTGCATCTGTCCGGCTATGGCGGCTTCGCGGTCTCTAGCCTGCCCGGCTACCGCGTCGCCTCCGGCAAGCTGTGGCTGGAGCGCGGCGGCACCACCGTCACGGCAAACATCCGCGGCGGCGGCGAATTCGGCACGCGCTGGCACGAGGCGGGCCGGCGGGAGGGCAAGCGGCGGTCGCACGACGACTTCGCCGCGGTCGCCGCCGACCTGGTGCGGCGCGGCGTGACCCGACCGGGACGCATCGCGGCGGAGGGCGGCTCCAACGGCGGCCTGCTGATCGCCAACATGCTGACCCGCTACCCGGAGCGCTTCGGCGCGCTGTTCTGCACCATCCCGCTGATCGACATGCGCCGCTACGCCAAGCTGCTGGCCGGCGCCAGTTGGGTCGCCGAATACGGCGACCCCGATGCGCCGGAGGACTGGGCGTTCCTCGGCCCGCTCTCCGCCTACCACGCCGCCGAGCCCGGCCGCCCCTACCCGCCGATCCTGCTCGCGACCGCGCGGCGCGACGACCGGGTGCATCCGGGGCACGCCCGCAAGATGGCCGCCAAGCTGCAGGCGATGGGCTACGACGCGCATTTCTACGAGCCCGCCGCCGGCGGCCATAGCTACGGCAAGGACAACGCCGAGGTGGCCGGGTTCGTGGCGCTCGGCATGGCGTTCCTGCGCCGCTGCATCGGCTGGGAATGACGCCCGCGCCGGCCGGTTCGGATTACCGATTGTTCGTGCAACCGATCCGCCCGCTCGCACGCTAGGTCAGCCATGAAGGCATCGGGGCCAGAACGTTCACGCCGCCGAGCCGCCAGCCTTCTGCTCCCGATGGCATGTCTCCTGATGAACACGGGCGCCCTGGCCCGCGCGCCGAAGCGGATCGCGGCGCCGACCGAGAACCTGCGCGGCTTCAACGACGCGGTGGCGCAGGCCTGGGCGCGGCTGCCGCAACGCCAGGACTTCGCGGCGCAGCAGAGCGCCGCCTCGGCCCGCTACGCCTCCGGCGGCCGGCTGTTCCCGAACGCGCCGTCGCTCACCGGCAGCTACATCAACGACAAGATCGCCGGCAGCAACTACAACTACATCACCAGCCAGCTCGAGTTCAGCACCCCGATCTGGCTCCCGGGAGAGGGCACCGCCACGCAGAACACCGCCCGCGCCGACGCCGAGGCGGCGGTGGCGGCGGCAGAGGCGGCGCACCTGGCGCTGGCGGCGCAGGTGCTCGACCTCGCGGCGCAGGCGATCCTGGCGGCCAACGCCCGCGACGTCGCCGCCCGCCGCCGCGCGCCCGCGCGGACGCTGGCGGCCGCATTGCGGCGGCGCTTCCGCATCGGCGCGGCGGCGGCGC
>CAXUHK010000181.1:0-7552 GCA_964250775.1 uncultured Acetobacteraceae bacterium
CAGGCTGATGCTGAGAAGGCTGTCACGCTCCAACGTATGATCTTGGACGGACTCTAAGTCGCAAACACTGCGGCCTGATCTGGTCGTGGAAGGGCAAATCGGGGGTAAATCTTTCCAATTGTTCGTTGAGGTCTTCATGCGGAACAGGACCAGCACGTTGAAGATTGCGAAGTTCAAGGAACGAGATGTCGGCGCGATCGAGATCGACCTGTCCGGCCTTCCCTGGGATGAAACGAAGGAGTTCTACGAAGACGCCATGTTGCGGGACGCGGGGCGTCGCTGGCTGCACGACCGCCACGTCGACGCCGAGCGGCTCAGGATGCGGACCGAGGCGGAACAGTTGTATGGCCACGTCGCCGACAAGGCTGCATTGGCTTGCGAGTGGAGATTTGCTGAAAGCGGCTTTTGTTCCGTTGCTGGAGCCGGATGAGGGGCAAATGGCGCACTTGAGGGACTGCTTCCCCGGGTTTCGCTCTCCCGCTCAGGTCGTCTCGGCTTACGCGGGAGAACTGGTGCGGCGCGGACGGCTGCGAAAGCGCCACGGCAAACGCGGCTGGAGCGCGCTCCCGGAAGTCCGACGCGCCGCCGTTGACCGCAAGGAAGAGGTCGTGCGCTGGCGCTTGCGGCTTGGCGTGCTGCTTCGAGAGTTCCAGGCCATCAGGGAGCGGGCGAGCCAGGGTTGGGCGCATGGACTGGGAGGTTTGGTGCCGCACGCCGCTCCCTGCCCATCAGGATAGAACGCCGGACGACCTCATAAGGGCGCCCGAGCGAAGCTACGCGGCCCTTGTCGCGCAGTTGTCGGGGCTGCGGGAGATGCTTGAAGCGGGAGGCGCCGTTCCGCCTGGCGGCCTGTTGGGGCTGCCCCTTGAGCCGGAGCGGGACGCCAGGGAGGCGGAGCGTCGTGAGCGTGCCGTGCGCCTTGCCGGCACCGTGGCTGAGTTGCATGTGCGGGCTACCGATGCGGTCCAGCGCCGCGGTGACACGATGTGGAACACCGGATCGCCTGACAGCACTGCGAACGGTCCGGATCGTCGCGCCATGTCGGAACGGCGAACAACCGGGAGCGCCAGGCCAGTGCCACCACGCAGGCAGCTATGGCTCAAGAAAGGCATCGCCGTGTTGCGGCGGCTGTTGCGCAAACATGCCTAAAATTGAGGTCACGCTACAATAGAGGTGGCTTGTGGGGCCTGGAAACTAGGTTCGGGCTCCGCATGCACCTGCGCCCACCAGGCTTCCCGTGCCGACGGGTCGGCGGAGTCGATCGGCCCGCAACTGAGATCATCGAGGTGCCGGATCACCTGTTCGTCGCGACGACCCGCCCGGACCGCTTGCAACAGCGAACCGCCTGCGGAGTCGCCTGGCGCGATATGCAATATTCCCATCGGCTGAGACGCAACGATACCAATGTTTCGGCAACGAACGCGAGCGCTCGAGGCCGGTGGCCTTGCCGTGCCCCGGGGAGCGGGCCTTATGATGCCGTGTCGCGATCGGAGTGTGTGTGCCGCCGGACTCCCGGCGCCGCTCGCGGGACGTGCCCACCCACTCCAACCAACAAGAAGGATCACGACCGTGGCCACAGAGAAGACGCAGAACGTGCAGGACGTGTTCCTGAATCACGTGCGCAAGAACAAGACCGCCGTCACCGTCTTCCTGGTGAACGGCGTGAAGCTCCAGGGCATCATCACCTGGTTCGACAATTTCTCCGTCCTGCTGCGCCGCGACGGCCACACCCAGCTGGTCTACAAGCACGCGATCAGCACGGTGATGCCGGGCGCCCCGATCCAGTTGTTCGACGGCGTCAAGGCCGAACCCGGCATGGCGGACGCGCCAGCCACGTCGCCGACGCGGCTCAGCATCGCGCCGCGGGAGACCGTTTCTGTCGATTAAGCCGCACGAGACCGATCACGGCGGCCCGACCCGGGCCGCCGTGATCCTGCCCTGGGACAAGCCCGAACGATCGCGCGACGGCGCCGCCGACCCCAGCCGCGCGGCCGAGGCGCGGCTGGCCGAAGCGGTCGGACTGACCGCCTCGATCGGGCTGGTCGTGGTCCATTCGGCGATCCTGCCGCTGCGCCGCCGCCCGGCGACGTTGCTCGGCAGCGGCCAGGTCGAGGCGCAGGGCGAGGCCATCGCCGAGCAGGACGTGGGCGTCGCGGTGATGGACGCGCAGCTTTCGCCGGTGCAGCAGCGCAACCTCGAACGCGCCTGGAAATGCAAGGTGATCGACCGCACCGGCCTGATCCTCGACATCTTCGGCGAGCGCGCGGTGACGCGTGAGGGCTCGTTACAGGTCGAACTGGCGCATCTCGACTACCAGCGCAGCCGCCTGGTGCGCTCCTGGACGCATTTGGAACGCCAGCGCGGCGGCTTCGGCTTCCTGGGCGGACCGGGCGAGACCCAGATCGAGGCAGACCGGCGGCTGATCGACGACCGCATGGTGCGGCTGAAGCGGGATCTCGAACAGGTGCGCCGCACCCGTGGCCTGCATCGCGACGCGCGCAAGCGCACGCCGTTCCCGGTGGTGGCGCTGGTCGGCTACACCAACGCCGGAAAGTCGACGCTGTTCAACGCCATGACCGGGGCCGAGGTGGTGGCCCGCGACCAGTTGTTCGCCACTCTCGACCCGACCATGCGCGGGTTGAGCCTGCCCAGCGGCCGGCGGGCGATCCTGTCCGACACGGTGGGGTTCATCAGCGAGCTGCCGACCGAGTTGGTGGCGGCGTTCCGCGCCACGCTGGAGGAGGTGGCGCAGGCCGACGTCATCCTGCACGTGCGCGACGCGGCGCATCCCGACAGCGCCGCGCAGCGCGCCGACGTGGTCGCGGTATTGGACGGCATGGTCGTCGACGGCACGCTCGACGCCGGCTGGCCGTCGCGCGCCATCGAGGTGCTGAACAAGGCTGACCTGATGGGCGGCGTCGCCTGCGTGCCGGTTCGTCCGGGTGCCATCGCGGTCTCGGCGATCAGCGGCGAGGGCCTGCCGGCGCTGCGGCAGGCGATCGACGCCCGCATCGCCGCCGGGATGGACGTCGTCGAGTACGACATCCCGCTCGACCGTGGCGCGCGCCTGGCGTGGCTCTACGAGCACGGCGAGGTGATCGGGCGCGACGACGGCGAGACGGCGACGCGCGTCACGGTGCGGCTGCCGGCCGCCGACCGGGCGCGCTTCGAGCATGATTCGGGGGCACTGCATTGACGTCCTCGCAATCGGCGTTCTCGCACCGGCAACTGGCCGAGCTGGGCCTGCTGTTGCGGGCGGCGGCGCGCAGCGAGATCATGCCGCGCTTCCGCAAGCTGCCGCCCGAGGCGATCCGCGCCAAGTCGGGGCCGCTCGACCTCGTGACCGAGGCCGACGAGGCCGCCGAGCGGGCGATCACGACCGGGTTGCGGCGCATGTTCCCCGGCTGCCTGGTGGTGGGCGAGGAAGCGACGGCGAGCGACCCGGCCCTGCCGCGCGGGCTGGCGGATGCCGAGCTGGCGTTCACCGTCGACCCGATCGACGGCACTTCCAACTATGCGGCGGGCCTGCCGCTGTTCGGCTGCATGGTCGCGGCGCTCTGCCGCGGCGAGGTGGTCGGGGCGGCGATCCTCGATCCGGTGGGCGACGACACCGCGTTCGCGCTGCGCGGCGAGGGCGCCTGGATGGAGGCCGCCGACGGCGCCGTGGCCGAGTTGCGGGTGGCGGCACCCGTGCCGGTAGGCTGGATGACCGGATCGCTGTCGTGGCGCAGCCTGCCGCCGGAGCAACGCGCGCGCGTGCCGGGCCGGCTCGGCGTAGTCGCCGCCAACTGGGATTTCCGCTGCGCCGCGCACCAGTACCGGATGGTGGCGGCCGGCCAGTGCCATTATGCCATGTTCAACCGGCTGCTGCCGTGGGACCATGCGCCGGGCTGGCTGCTGCATCGCGAGGCCGGCGGGTTCTCGGCCCGGCTCGACGGTACGCCGTACGTGCCGGCGCAGAGTGCCGGCGGACTGATCTGTGCGCCCGACGCCGCGAGTTTCCATGCCTTGCGGGCGGCGCTGCTGGAATAAGGCTGCGCTTTGGCACTCGCGGGATGCTTCGGGACGACCTATGTTCGAGCCGGGCATCGAGCGTCGGGGTCCGCATCGAGGGGATAACCTATGCCGCGGTTTGTGCGCCCGTGATCGCGACCCGTATCCTGACCGTCCTGGCCGCGATCTGCCTGGTCGGCGCGTTCACGCTCGGCACCGTCATGCCGCCGTTCACGTCGCTGGCCGAGCTGATCGCCAACGCCGACCATAGCGTGCTGGTGTGGAGCAAGGAGTTCGCCGACCACAACCTGCCGCAATGGCTCTGGCTCGACATCATCGTCCCGGTGTTGCTGCGGCCGTGCTGGCTGCTGCCGTTGGCCGGCGGCCTGGTGTTCCTGGGCCTGTCGCTGACGCTGCGCAACGGCCGTGGCAAGGGCGTGGCGCGCAGCCGCCGCCGCAGCTAGGCCGTGGCGGCGGTGCCACAGCGCTCTGGTTTCTGCCTGCCTCCGCGCTGCATGACTGGTCAGGACGGCGAACCTTCAGCAATGTTCGGTGCAGTCGCAACGAGGGCCACCCTGAATGAAACGCCTGCTGCTGGCCGTCACCGCGCTCGCCGGTTCGTTTGCCCTGGCGCCGAGCCAGGCGCAGGCCCAGCCGGTCAGCGGCCTGTATGTCGGCGCGGGCGTCGGCCCAAACTTCATCGCCAACGAGTTCGACAGGTACAACTATTCGGGGCGTAACGCTGCGGGGCCATTCCACGGCAGCGGCAAAACCCGTTTCAGCTTTGACACCGGCATCGCGGCGCTGGGCAGCGTCGGCTATGGCTTCGGCAACGGCCTGCGGCTCGAAATCGAGGGCAACTACCGCTATAACGATCTGCAGCGCGGCGGCAGGCGAGGGCCGTACGAGCAGAAATACGGTGGCATGGGCAACGCGCTGTTCGACTTCGACGTCGGCTCGCCCTACGTTTTTCCGTACGTGGGTGCCGGCATCGGCTACGTCCAACGCGACAAAAACGGTGGCATCCCGTATTTCAGCGCAGGGAGCGTCGCGTATCAAGGCATCGTCGGTGCCGCGTTCCCGCTGCCGTTCCTGGTCGGGCTGTCGGCGACGCTGGAGTACCGCCTGCTCAACGCCGGCGGCGTCTCGCACAAAGCGAGCTTCGCGGCACCGGGCTTCACCGAACTGGTACAGGACAAATACGTCAACGACCTGAATCACAGCGTCATGGTCGGCCTGCGCTACCAGTTCGATGTCCCACCCCCGCCGCAGCCGGTCGCGGCGCCGGTCGCGGCACCCGCGCGCAGCTACCTGGTGTTCTTCGACTGGGACCGCGCCGACCTCAACGACCGTGCGCGCCAGATCATCGCCGAGGCGGCCGGCAACGTCGCGCGGGTCAACCACACCCGCATCGAGGTGGACGGGCACGCCGACCGCTCCGGCCAGCCGCAGTACAACCAACGCCTGTCGCTGCGCCGCGCCGACACGGTGGCGGCCGAACTGGTCCGCGACGGCGTGCCGCGCACGGATATCGACATCCAGGCGTTCGGCGCCACGCGGCCGCTGGTGCAGACCGCCGCCGGGGTACGCGAGCCGCAGAACCGCCGCGTCGAGATCGTGATAAAGTAGGCTCGGCTACAGGCGCAGCAACGCGCGGGCGATCCCGATCACCCGGACTGCCTCGGCCCACAGCGCGTACCGCTCGAACTCGTCGAAAGTGGACCAGGCCGCGTCAGTCACGTCGTCGCCGGCCAGGATATCGCCGCCCTCGAACCGGGCGGCGAAGTCGATGATCGTGTAGTGGTAGCGGACGCGTCCGTCCGGGTCGCGATGGATGCTGTCGACGTTGGCGGCGAGCGACAGCGCGCCCACACGCAGCCCGGTCTCCTCCAGCAATTCGCGCCGCGCCGCGGCCTCCGCGGTCTCGCCGAGTTCCTGCGCGCCGCCGGGCAGGCTCCAGGCGCCGAGATTGGGCGCCCGTCCACGCCGCACCAGCAGCACGGCGCCAGGGCGCAGCACCGCGACGCCGATGCCGACGATCGGGCGAGCCGGGTATTCGCGCCCCATCAGCCGGACGACAGCGTGCGCCACGCCGTGTTCTTGCCGAACACCCGCAGCAGCAACCGCGCCGCGCCCCCGCGCTCGCCGTCCAGTTTCGGCTCGCGCTCCAGCAACAGGGTCGCGTCGCGCGCCGCCATGTGCAGCAAGCCGTCGTGCTCCAGCAGGTCGGCCATGCGGTAGCCGCGCTGGCCGGACTGGCGGGTGCCGAGCAGGTCGCCGCCGCCGCGGATGCGGAAATCCTCCTCGGCGATGACGAAGCCGTCCTCGGTGTCGCGCAGCAGCGCCAGGCGACGGCGGGCGTGCTCGCTCAACGGGAACCCGTGCAGCAGCAGGCAGAAGCTGGCGGCGGTGCCGCGCCCGACCCGGCCGCGCAACTGGTGCAACTGCGCCAACCCGAACCGCTCGGCGTGCTCGACCACCATGACGCTGGCTTCCGGCACGTCGACGCCGACCTCGATCACCGTGGTCGCGACCAGGACGCGCGTCCGCCCGGCGGCGAAATCGGCCAGCGCCTGCTCGCGCACCGCGCTGTCCTGCCGTCCGTGCGCCAGGCCCACCGCGTCGCCAAAGCGGTGGCGCAGGGTGGCGAACCGCGCCTCGGCGGCGGCGAGGTCGCTGGCCTCGCTCTCGCTCACCATCGGGCACACCCAGTACGCCCGCGCGCCGCGTTCCAGCGCCCGCGCCAGGCCGTCGCAGACCTCGCCCAGGGCGTCGAGCGGGTGGATGGTGGTGCGGATCGCCGGACGCCCGGCGGGCTTGCCGGTCAGCCGGCTGACCTGCATCTCGTTCCAGCGCGTCAGCAGGGCGGTGCGCGGGATCGGCGTCGCGGTCATCACCAGCACGTCGGTGGTGTCGCCCTTGCGGCCCAGCATCAATCGCTGGTCGACGCCAAAGCGGTGCTGCTCGTCGATCACCGCGAGGCCGAGGTCGTGGTACGCGACCGCCTCCTGGAACAGCGCGTGGGTGCCGACCGCGAGCGGCAGGCTGCCGTCGGCCAGCCCGTCCAGCACGCGGGTCCGCGCCGCGCCCTTGACCGAGCCGGTGAGCAGCGCCGCCGGCACCGGGGCGAGCCGTTCCAGCGTGCGCAGATGCTGCTGCGCCAGGATCTCGGTGGGCGCCATCAGCACGGCCTGCGCCCCGGCCTCGGCCGCCTGCAGCATCGCCAGCACCGCCACCAGCGTCTTGCCCGAGCCGACATCGCCCTGCAGCAGCCGCAGCATCCGGCGCGGCGCCGCGAGGTCGGCGGCGATCTCGGCAAGCGTCGATCGCTGCGACGGCGTCAGCGCGAACCCGGAACGTTCCAACGCCAGCCCTGCGAGCCGCCCGTCGCCTGTCAACGCGCGGCCAGGCCTGGCCCGGTCGCGCCGCCGCACCAGCGCCAGCGAGAGTTGGTCGGCCAGCAGCTCGTCATAGGCGAGGCGGCGGCGCGGGGCGCGGCCCGGCCGGGGCCGCCGCCGGGGGGGGGGGCCCCCCCCCCCCCCCCCCCCCCCCCCCCCCC
>CAXUHK010000182.1:0-1267 GCA_964250775.1 uncultured Acetobacteraceae bacterium
ATCTACCTGGAGGCGGTGGCGGAGTGCCTGCGCCAGGGCCGGCAGGCGCTGGTGCTGCTGCCGGAGATCGCGCTGTCGTCGCAATGGCTGCAACGGTTCGAGCGGCGGTTCGGGGTGGCCCCGGCGGTGTGGCATTCCGACCTGGCGCAGCGCACCCGGCGCGCCACCTGGCGGGCGGTGGCGGCGGGCGAGGTGCCGGTCGTGGTCGGGGCGCGCTCGGCGCTGTTCCTGCCGTTCCCCGATTTGGGCCTGGTGGTGGTCGACGAGGAGCACGAGACGGCGTTCAAGCAGGAGGACGGCGTGGCCTACCACGCCCGCGACATGGCGGTGGTGCGCGCCCGGCTGTGCGCCGCGGCGGCCGTGCTGGTGTCGGCGACGCCCAGCCTGGAGAGCCTCGCCAACGTCGAGGCCGGGCGCTACTCGCACCTTTATTTGCCGGCGCGGCACGGCGGCGCCTCGCTGCCGCATGTGGCACTGGTCGATCTGCGCGACACGCCGCCCGAGCGGGGACGCTTTCTGTCGCCGCCGTTGCTGGCGGCGGTGGCGGGGACGCTGGAGCGCGGCGAGCAGGCGATGCTGTTCCTCAACCGCCGTGGCTACGCGCCGCTGACGCTGTGCCGGCACTGCGGGCATCGGATGCAGTGCCCGAACTGCACCGCCTGGCTGGTCGAGCACCGCGCCCGCCACCGGCTGCAATGCCACCATTGCGGCCACGCCGAGCCGATCCCGCCGGCGTGCCCCGCTTGCGCCGCCGAGGCCAGCCTGGTCGCGGTCGGGCCGGGGGTGGAGCGCATCACCGACGAGGCGCGCGCGGCGTTCCCCGCGGCGCGGCTGCTGATGATGGCGAGCGACACGCTGCCCGGCCCGCACGCGGCGGCGGCGGCGGCGCGGGCGATCGAGGCGCGCGAGGTCGACCTTATCGTCGGCACCCAGATCGTCGCCAAGGGCTGGCACTTCCCGCACCTCACCTTGGTCGGGGTGGTCGACGCCGACCTCGGCCTGGGCGGCGGCGACCTGCGCGCGGCCGAGCGCACGGTGCAGTTGCTGCACCAGGTCGGCGGCCGCGCCGGGCGGGCCGAGGCGCCAGGCGAGGTGCTGTTGCAGACCTACAGCGCCGAGCATCCGGTGATGCAGGCGCTGCTGGCCGGGGATCTCGCGGGCTTCATGGCGCGCGAGGCGGCGGAGCGGCGGCCGGGGAATTGGCCGCCCTATGGCCGGCTGGCGGCGCTGATCGTCAGCGCCGACGACGCCGAGGCGGCCGAGGCGG
>CAXUHK010000182.1:1277-7547 GCA_964250775.1 uncultured Acetobacteraceae bacterium
CGCGCGAGTTGGGCCGCGCCGCGCCGCATGGCGAGGGGATCGTGGTGCTGGGGCCGGCCCCGGCGCCGTTCGCCATGCTGCGTGGCCGCCACCGGCGGCGGCTGCTGCTCAAGACGCGGCGCGAGGTGCCGGTGCAGGGATTGCTGCGGCACTGGTTGGGGCAGGTCAGCGTGCGGGGGAACGCCCGGGTCGATGTGGATGTCGACCCGATTAGCTTCCTCTGAATACTCGGAACTAAAAGATGTTCAGCTCAACAATTTTGCGAGCTTAGTTGCAAGTTACCATGTTCCCGAAGCGATTGCAGATCACAGTCGGATTATATTTTGGTGCAAAACCGTCGTAGTTTGGGGGTGGCGGAGCTGGGGTGAAAGTCGTCATGTTTCCCATTTGCGTGCATGTCACCTGCGCTCCTGCTGTTCCCGCAAAGCCGACTGCCAACAAGCATATCAAAAACGTTTTCATTCCGTTCACCCAAAAATGTACGAGGCGATGAAAGGTGGCGCAAAATGCTTAATAAGACATAAGTAGAAGAATTGGAACGGATGCAGCGCATCGCACGACGCGAGCCATGTGATTTTCAACGGTTCCTGACCTGTCTGCCAATGGGCATTCGAGGACGCCGATTACGCGATCAGATCACCTTGACGCCGACGTTTTGTAGATACAAATCCGCTATGACATTGGAGGGCGGGTTGGCCAAGTAGGTGTGGGACCAAGCGAAAGACAGGCTGAACCGCCAGGCACACCAGGGACTCTCGCTTGCGGACGGCGTCTTGGTTTTGGAAGGTGACGAGCTCGCGTTGTCCATGCCTGACTCGCACCCTGACGGGAACCGATGGCAGACGATCGGTCTCGCCGACGGCTATGCGATACTTCTGGTCGTCCACACCGAGCCTGTTGAGCAGCAAGACGGCCGCGAAATCGGCCGGATCATCAGCGTCAGAAAGGCAACGCCGCATGAGCGAAAAGCGTATGAAGAGGGCTAGGATCACCGCCGCAAACGCGACTGCACCGCATCTCGCATCGGAACAAGTGCAGCGCCTGGTCGCATTGGCCGCGCTGTCGGACGACGCCATCGACGTTCCCGATCCCGATGCGCCGGAAATCGCCGATTGGTCCGGCGCGGTCCGGGGCAAGTTCTACAAGCCGGTCAAGACCCTCAAGAGCCTGCGCCTCGATGCCGACGTGCTGGCCTGGTTCCAGGCGCAAGGTCCGGGCTACCAGACCCGCATCAATAGGGTGTTGCGGGAAGCGATGCTGCACGATGTCCGCCATGCCGCGGCGAAGCGGGCCGGTAAGTCAGGCGGCTGAGCGGACCCGCCTCGCTCGGAATATCGAGGTGCCAGTCGCCACAAGGGATAGGAGAATGGAGAAGTATCAATCGTCCCAGCTTAACAAGACGTTGATTCCTTACTGCTTTCTCAATCGATCGAAATTCATGCAAAATCTCCTCACTGATTAGCTCATTATTATCGGATGTAAGTCATCATCAGGACATACGCACGCTCCAACAGGAATCAGTGACCATGAAAGACAAGGTTCTCGGTCTCGGCTTCAACGCCGCCGTCGTCGGCGGGGTGGTCGCGATCTATAACGGCACCCCCATGCGGGCAGTCGGTGGGCTGCTGGCGCTGGTGACGGTTGGCCTGCTCTGCGCTGGCTTCGCCGCGCGCAACTAGGGCTGGCGCTTGCTCGGCCGACGACGGGACGGGCGTCCCGTCCCGCCCGGCTCCGTGTTGCACCTGCTCGTACCCCCATGCTATCGCCCCCAGCGTCGGCCGGTCGTTGGCTGGCAGGGCCACGGTCGCGCCCGCTGCGGCCCAGGAAAATGGAAACGAGCCTCGTGGCGCAAGCCGGCACTTCCTCCCGCGGCGGCCTCGCCGACCGCTACGCCACCGCGCTCTACAGCCTCGCCGACGAGCACGGCGAGATCGACCTCGTGGTCGACCAGATGACCGCCCTCGGCCGGCTGATCGACGAAAGCCCCGATCTGCGCCGCCTGCTGGCCAGCCCGCTGTTCGACATCCAGCAGACCCAGCACGCGGTGCGCGCCGTGCTGGAGCGGCAGGGCTTCGGCAAGACCGTGCAGGACTTCGTGGGCGTGGTCGCGACCAACCGCCGGCTGCCCGCGCTGCGCGGCTTCGTGACCGATTTCCTGAGCCTGGTCGCGGAGAAGCGCGGCGTGGTCGTGGCGCAGGTCGAGACCGCGCACGAGCTGACCGACGTCCAGGAGCAGCAACTGCGCGCCCGGCTGATCGAGGCCGGCTACGGCAACGTCGACATCGTCAAGCGCGTCGACCCCGGGCTGCTCGGCGGCCTGGTGGTGCGGATCGGCGCGCGCCTGTATGACAGCAGCCTGAAGTCGCGCCTGCAACGCCTGCAATACGCCATGAAGGGAGCCGCCTGATGGATATCCGCCCGGCCGAGATCTCGGAGATCCTGAAGCAGCAGATCGCCGCGTTCGACACCGACGCCAACGTCGCCGAGACCGGCCAGGTGCTGAGCGTGGGCGACGGCATCGCCCGCATCTTCGGCCTGCAGAACGTGATGTCGGGCGAGCTGGTCGAGTTCCCGTCCGCTGGCGTCACCGGCATGGCGCTCAACCTCGAGACCGACAACGTGGGCGTGGTGATCTTCGGCGAGGACCGCGAGATCCGCGAGGGCGACACGGTGAGCCGCACCGGGCGCATCGTCGACGTGCCGGTGGGCATGGGCCTGCTCGGCCGCGTGGTCGACGGCCTCGGCAACCCGATCGACGGCAAGGGGCCGATCGCGGGCGACCAGCGCAGCCAGGTCGAGGTCAAGGCGCCCGGCATCATCCCGCGCAAGTCGGTGCACGAGCCGATGCAGACCGGCATCAAGGCGATCGACGCGCTCATTCCCATCGGCCGCGGCCAACGCGAGCTCATCATCGGCGACCGCCAGACCGGCAAGACCGCCGTCATCATCGACACCATCATCAACCAGAAACTCGCCCACTCCGGCGAGGACGAGGGCAAGAAGCTCTACTGCATCTACGTCGCCATCGGCCAGAAGCGCTCGACGGTGGCGCAGATCGTGCGCACGCTGGAAGAGAACGGTGCGATGGAATACTCCATCGTGGTCGCCGCGACCGCCTCGGACCCGGCGCCGATGCAGTTCCTGGCCCCGTACACCGGCTGCACCATGGGCGAGTTCTTCCGCGACAGCGGCAAGCACGCGGTCATCTTCTACGACGACCTGTCGAAGCAGGCGGTCGCCTACCGCCAGATGTCGCTGCTGCTGCGCCGCCCGCCCGGCCGCGAGGCGTATCCGGGCGACGTGTTCTACCTGCACTCGCGGCTGCTGGAGCGGGCCGCCAAGATGTCGGACGCGCTGGGGGCGGGCAGCCTCACGGCGTTGCCGGTGATCGAGACCCAGGCCGGCGACGTCTCGGCCTATATTCCCACCAACGTCATCAGCATCACCGACGGCCAGATCTTCCTGGAGACCGAACTGTTCTTCAAGGGCATCCGCCCGGCGGTCAACGTCGGCATCTCGGTCTCGCGGGTGGGGTCGGCGGCGCAGATAAAGGCGATGAAGCAGGTCGCCGGGCGCATCAAGCTCGAATTGGCGCAGTATCGCGAGATGGCCAGCTTCGCGCAGTTCTCGTCCGACCTCGACGCCTCGACGCAGAAATTGCTGGCGCGCGGCGCCCGGCTGACCGAGCTGCTGAAGCAGCCGCAATTCCATCCGGTGCCGGTCGAGGACCAGGTGGTGGTGCTGTTCGCCGGCGTACGCGGCTTCCTCGACAACATCGACGTAGGCAAGGTCGGCCAGTTCGAGAGCCGGATGCTGACCGAGATGCGCTCGCGGGAGCCGGGCATCATCGACAGCATCCGCGCCGATCGCGAGATCAAGAAGGAGACCGAGGGCAAGCTGCTGTCGTTCCTCGAAGGCTTCGCCCGGTCTTTCGCGTAGGAGAAGCGCGATGCCCAGCCTCAAGGATTTGCGCAACCGCATCAACAGCGTGAAGTCGACGCAGAAGATCACCTCGGCGATGAAGATGGTCGCCGCCGCCAAGCTGCGCCGCGCCCAGAGCCAGGCCGAGGCGGCGCGCCCGTATGCCGAGCGCATGGAGCGGATGTTGGCGTCGCTCGCCGAGAGCACCCGTAACAGCCCGACCGCGCCCAAGCTGATGGCCGGCACCGGGCGCGACCAGACGCACCTGCTGCTGGTCGTGACCGCCGACCGTGGGCTGGCCGGGGCGTTCAACTCCTCGGTCGGCAGGCTGGCGCGCGGCATCGCCCGGCGGCTGCTGGGCGAGGGCAAGGCGGTCAAGATCATGGCCGTGGGCCGCAAGGGGCGCGACTACCTGCGCCGCGAGTTTCCCAGCCAGATGGCGGACGACGTCGGGCCGAACAAGGGCAAGACGGTCGCCTTCGCCGACGCCCAGGCGGTCGCGGCCAAGGTCGTTTCGATGCTCGACGCCGGCGAGTTCGACGTCTGCTCGATCGTCTACAACCGCTTCCACTCGGTCATCTCGCAAATACCCACCGAAACGCGGCTGATCCCGGCGCCGCTGCCGGAAGGCGACAAGCCAGGGGACGACAAGCAGGGGCAGACAGGCGCGCAGGCGGTGTACGAGTTCGAGCCGGACGAGGAGACCATCCTGGCGCGGCTGCTGCCGCAGAACCTGGCGATCCAGATCTACCGCGCCATGCTGGAGAACAACGCCGGCTTCTTCGGCGCGCAGATGACGGCGATGGACAACGCCACCCGCAACGCCGGCGACATGATCAAGAAGCTGTCGCTCAACTACAACCGCGCCCGCCAGGCCAACATCACCCGCGAACTCATCGAGATCATCTCCGGCGCCGAAGCGCTGTGACGGTCCGCTAGACAGGAACACAGACATGGCAACCAACAGCGTAGGGCGCGTCTCCCAGGTTCTCGGCGCGGTCGTGGACGTGCAGTTCGAGGGCGAGCTGCCGTTCATGCTGAACGCGCTGCACGCCCGCCTGCGCGACCAGACGCTCGTGCTCGAGGTGGCGCAGGAGATCGGCGAGAAGACGGTGCGCTGCATCGCCATGGACAGCACCGACGGCATGGTGCGCGGCCAGGAAGTCACCGACACCGGGGCGCCGATCAGCATGCCGGTGGGGCCGGGCACGCTGGGCCGCATCCTGAACGTGGTCGGCCAGCCGATCGACGAACGCGGCGAGGTCGTCGCGACCTCGCATTACCCGATCCACCGCTCGGCGCCCTCGTTCGAGGACCAGGCGACCTCGGCCGAGATCCTCGTCACCGGCATCAAGGTGGTGGATCTGCTGGCGCCGTATCAGAAGGGCGGCAAGACCGGGCTGTTCGGCGGCGCCGGCGTCGGCAAGACGGTGCTGATCCAGGAACTCATCAACAACATCGCCAAGGCGCATGGCGGCGTCTCGGTGTTCGCGGGCGTCGGCGAGCGCACCCGCGAGGGCAACGACCTGTACCACGAGATGGTCGATGCCGGCGTCATCAAGCTGGGCGAGGGCACCACCGAGGGCAGCAAGGTGGCCTTGGTGTACGGCCAGATGAACGAGCCGCCGGGTGCCCGCGCCCGCGTGGCGCTGTCCGGCCTGTCGCTTGCCGAGTACTTCCGCGACGAGGAAGGCCAGGACGTGCTGTTCTTCGTCGACAACATCTTCCGCTTCACCCAGGCCGGCGCCGAGATGTCGGCGTTGCTGGGCCGCATCCCCTCCGCCGTGGGCTACCAGCCGACCTTGGCCACCGACATGGGCGCGTTGCAGGAGCGCATCACGTCCACCAAGAAAGGCTCGATCACCTCGGTGCAGGCGATCTACGTGCCGGCCGACGACCTCACCGACCCGGCGCCCGCGACTTCCTTCGCCCACCTCGACGCGACCACGGTGCTGTCGCGCTCGATCGCCGAACTGGGCATCTACCCGGCGGTCGACCCGCTGGACAGCACGTCGCGCTCGCTCGACCCGCGCATCGTGGGCGAGGAGCACTACTTGGTCGCGCGCGAGGTGCAGCGCGTGTTGCAGACATACAAGTCGCTGCAGGACATCATCGCCATCCTGGGCATGGACGAGCTGTCGGAGGAGGACAAGCTGGTGGTGGCGCGGGCGCGCAAGATCCAGCGCTTCCTGTCGCAGCCGTTCCACGTGGCCGAGGTGTTCACCGGCTTCCCCGGCGTGTTCGTGCCCGTTGCCGACACCATCCGCAGCTTCAAGGCGATCGTCGCCGGCGAGTACGACCACCTGCCGGAAGCGGCGTTCTACATGGTCGGCACCATCGAGGACGCGG
>CAXUHK010000183.1:0-7526 GCA_964250775.1 uncultured Acetobacteraceae bacterium
CCGAGCTGCAGGAGATCGTCGAGTTCCTGAAGGACCCGCAGAAGTTCCAGCGCCTCGGCGGCAAGATCCCCAAGGGCGTGCTGCTGGTGGGGCCGCCCGGCACCGGCAAGACGCTGCTGGCGCGCGCCATCGCCGGCGAGGCCAACGTGCCATTCTTCACCATCTCTGGCTCCGACTTCGTGGAGATGTTCGTGGGCGTCGGCGCCAGCCGGGTGCGCGATATGTTCGAGCAGGGCAAGAAGAACGCCCCCTGCATCATCTTCATCGACGAGATCGACGCCGTGGGCCGCCATCGCGGCGCGGGGCTCGGCGGCGGCAACGACGAGCGCGAGCAGACGCTGAACCAGATGCTCGTCGAGATGGACGGCTTCGAGAGCAACGAGGGCGTCATCCTGATCGCCGCCACCAACCGGCCCGACGTGCTCGACCCGGCACTGCTGCGCCCGGGACGGTTTGACCGGCAGGTCGTGGTGCCGAACCCCGACGTGAACGGGCGCGACAAGATCCTGCGCGTTCACATGCGCAAGGTGCCGCTGGCCAGCGACGTCGACCCGCGGGTGATCGCGCGCGGCACGCCGGGGTTCTCCGGCGCCGACCTTGCCAACCTGGTCAACGAGGCGGCGCTGCTGGCCGCACGGCTGGGCAAGCGGGTCGTCGCCATGGCGGAGTTCGAGCACGCCAAGGACAAGGTGATGATGGGCGCCGAGCGTCGCTCGCTGGTGATGACCGACGCCGAGAAGAAGATGACCGCCTACCACGAGGCAGGGCACGCGCTGTGCGCCATGCACGAGCCGGAATGCGACCCGGTGCACAAGGCCACCATCATCCCGCGCGGTCGGGCCATGGGCCTGGTGCTGAGCCTGCCGGAGAACGACCGGCTGTCGTACAGCAAGGCGTGGCTGATCGCCAAGCTGGTGATGGCACTAGGCGGCCGCGTCGCCGAGGAGATCATCTTCGGCGCCGACAAGGTATCGAACGGTGCTTCGCAGGACATCAAGACCGCGACCGACATCTCGCGCCGCATGGTCACCGAATGGGGGATGAGCGACAAGCTCGGGCTGATCGCCTACGGCGACAACAGCCAGGAGGTGTTCCTCGGCCATTCGGTGACGCAGAGCAAGAACGTCTCCGAAGCGACGGCGCGGGAGATCGAGGCCGAGGTCAAGTCGTTCATCGACAGCGCTTACACCCGGACCAAGTCGATCCTGACCGACAACATCGACGAGCTGCACCGGCTGGCGCAGGGCCTGCTGGAATACGAGACGTTGTCCGGCGACGAGATCCGGCAGGTGCTGCGCGGCGAGCCGGTCATTAAGAAGGTGGTTGACGAGCCGGCGCCCGACGGCCGTCGCGCGTCGGTGCCGACCGCTGGCCCGCAGGCCGGACGCCCGGTGCCGCCGACCGCCGGCGGGCTGGGTCCGGCACCGCAGCTCGGCTGACACCGCATCTGATCGAGCCGCTCGGCCTGTTACGGGGCCGGGCGGCTCGCGACGCTGTGGCGAACGGCTTGGCGTTGCCCCTCGCTGGCGGCGCGACAGCCTTTGCCTTGGTCCGCCTACTGGGCGCTACTCCCCCCGAGATCGTTGCTATATCCGCTATTCCGGATAGCTATGCCGAAGCGGTGGCGGCGGTATCCGCTGCGGCCCCACGTTGGGCGGGCTTCGACGGCGCCCGTCCGCTGGTCATGGGCATCCTCAACGTGACACCCGACAGCTTCAGCGACGGCGGTCGCCATGCCGACGCGGCGGCGGCCATAGCCGCCGGTCGGGAGATGTTGGTAGCCGGTGCCGACATCATCGACGTCGGCGGGGAGAGCACCCGCCCCGGTGCCCAGGAGGTCGACGCCAGCGTCGAACAGGACCGGGTGCTCCCGGTGATCAAGGCTCTGGCCGGAGACGGCGCCACGCTCTCCATCGACACCCGCCACGCGGCGACCGCCTTGGCTGCGGTGCGTCTCGGCGCCGCCATCATCAATGACGTGTCGGGGTTCTCGTTCGATCCGGCGTTTCGGCCGATGCTGGAAGGCTGCCCGGCGGCGCTGATCGCCATGCACATGCGCGGCGATCCACGGACCATGCAACGGCGGGCTTGGTACGGCGACGTGGCCGAGGACGTGCTGCGTGAGTTGCAGGAGACGGTTCGGCTGCTGCCGCCGGGCCGGGTGGCGGTCGATCCCGGCATCGGCTTCGCGAAGGCCGCCGGCCACAACGAGGCGCTGCTGGCGCGACTACCCATTCTGCTCAATCTCGGCTGCCGGATCGTGGTCGGGGTCTCGCGCAAGGGATTCATTGGTCGTAGCTCGGGCGAGGCCGATCCGCGCCGCCGGTTGCCCGGCTCGCTCGCGGCCGGTCTCGCGGCGGCGCTTAACGGGGCGTCAGTCTTGCGGGTGCATGATGTCGCTGCCACCATCCAGGCGTTGCGGGTGTGGCAGGCGATCGACGCGGCCGCGTAGCGACCCACCACCGGGAACTTGAGGGACCATGGACCTGCAGCGACGCCTGTTCGGCACCGACGGCATTCGGGGAACCGCCAACGCCGAGCCGATGACCGCCGACACGGCGCTGCGCGTCGGCCAGGCCGCCGGCCTGCTGTTCACCCGCGGCGCGCACCGGCATCGCGTGGTGATCGGCAAGGACACCCGGCTGTCCGGCTACCTGATCGAGCCGGCCCTGGTCGCGGGCTTCATCAGCGCCGGCATGGACGTGGTGCTGGTGGGACCGTTGCCGACGCCGGCCGTCGCCATGCTGACGCGCAGCCTGCGCGCCGACCTCGGCGTCATGATCTCCGCCAGCCACAACCCGTACCAGGACAACGGCATTAAGCTGTTCGGCCCCGACGGCTTCAAGCTGACCGACGCCA
The DNA here is from genome assembly GCA_964250775.1 of uncultured Acetobacteraceae bacterium. Taxonomy (GTDB): domain Bacteria; phylum Pseudomonadota; class Alphaproteobacteria; order Acetobacterales; family Acetobacteraceae; genus CAVRQM01. The sequence goes on from CAXUHK010000183.1 coordinate 2,860, forward strand.
CCGAGCTCGAGATCGAGTCGCTGATGGCGCAGGACGTGACGGTTCGGCTGGCGAGATCCGCCGGGCTCGGCCGCGCGTCCCGCCTGGACGATGCTGCCGGCCGCTACATCGAGGCGGCCAAGGCCAGTTTCCCGCGCGGCCTGCGGCTCGACGGGCTGCGCATCGTGCTCGATTGCGCCAACGGCGCCGCCTACCGGGTGGCGCCCACCGTGCTGTGGGAGCTTGGCGCCGAGGTCATTCCGATCGGCGTGGCGCCGGACGGGCTGAACATCAACGCCGGCTGCGGTTCCACCACGCCCGGCTTCATCTGCGAGGAGGTGCGCCGCCACGGCGCGCATCTCGGCCTGGCGCTGGATGGCGACGCCGACCGGCTGATCCTGTGCGATGAGCGCGGCGCCATCGTCGATGGCGACCAGGTGCTGGGGTTGATTGCGAAATCCTGGGGCGACACAGGGCGGCTGGCCGGCGGCGGCATCGTCGCCACCGTGATGTCCAACCTCGGCCTGGAGCGGTTCCTGCAAGTGAGAGGCGTGGCGCTGCACCGCACCCAGGTCGGCGACCGCTACGTGGTCGAGCGGATGCGCACGGCCGGTTGCAACGTCGGCGGCGAGCAGTCGGGTCACATGGTCCTGTCCGACTACGCGACCACCGGCGACGGCCTGCTCGCGGCGCTGCAGGTGCTGGCGGTGCTGGTCGAGGACGGCAGGCCCGCCAGCGAGGTGATGCAGGTGTTCGAGCCGTTGCCGCAGCGGATGCGCAGCGTGCGCTTCACCGGCCGCTCACCGCTGCTGAACCCCGGCGTCGAGGCGGCCATCGCCGGCGCGGAAGCCGAGTTGTCCGGCTCCGGCCGGCTGTTGATCCGCGCCAGTGGCACCGAGCCGGTGATCCGGGTGATGGCGGAGGGCGAGGACGCCGCCATGGTCGAAGCCCTGGTCGACCGGCTGTGCGAGCATGTCGCCGCGGCGGCCGTCTCGCTCGCGGCGGACTGATGCGCGGCCGCGTCCTGGTCGTCGCCGGGTCGGACAGCGGCGGCGGCGCCGGCATCCAGGCGGACATCAAGGCCATCCTGGCGCTGGGCGCCTATGCCGCAACCGCCGTGACCGCGTTGACGGCGCAGAACACGCTGGGCGTGCAGGGCGTGCGCTTCGTCGAGCCGGAGTTCGTGCAGGCGCAGATGGCCGCGGTGCTGCGCGACATCGGCGCCGACGTGGTCAAGACCGGGATGCTCGGCCATGCCGCCACCATCGCGGCGCTGCTGGAGACGCTGGATCGGGACGCGCCGGGCGTCCCGCTCGTGGTCGATCCGGTCATGGTCGCCAAGGGCGGCGCCCGCCTGCTGGACGACGACGCGGTCGGCGCCGTGGCCCGCCTGCTGCTGCCGCGCGGCGACCTGCTGACGCCCAACCTTCCCGAGGCCGAGGCGCTCACCGGCCACGCTATCGCCGACGAGGCGGCGATGCCGCGGGCAGCCGAGCGGCTGCGCGCGATGGGGGCACGGGCGGTGCTGCTGAAAGGCGGCCATCTTCCCGGCGCGGAGGTGACGGACATCCTGGCGACGCAAGCCGGCGTGGAGACGTTCCGCTCGCCCCGGATCGACAGCCGCCACACCCACGGAACCGGCTGCACGCTCGCCAGCGCCGTGGCCGCGGGCATGGCCCAGGGCATGGGTTTGCACGCGGCCGTGCGGCGCGCGCGGGCGTTCGTGCGGGCGGCCATCCTGGCCGCTCCCGGACTGGGCGCCGGGCACGGCCCGATGGGCCATGACGTCACGGTGGATTTGGCCAGGTTGACCTGGAGCGACGCTTTGGGTCAGGGCTGAATGGCGACGGTGATGCCGATGCCTTGCCGATCGCCGGGTTCGATCAGCATGAGCCCCGGCTTCGCCACGAAGTCGCCATCGAAGCCCTCCGGCGTCGAGATGCCGTGCCACGGCTCGATGCACAGGAAGTCGCCGCCAGCCTTGCTCCAGATACCGAGGTACGGGCAGTTCCGCCATGAGACTTCGACCGTGGCGCAACCGGGCGCCGCGTATTGGACGCTGTGGCTCGCGAGTTCGTCGAAGATCAAGGCGTCGGCGTCGAACAGGCTCTCCCGCATCGGCAGAGTGCGGCCGGCGACCGGCGACGGTTTGCGCGCCGCCTGCAACAGGCCGCCGCTGACCGCGCGTATGGGATGGGTCTCGTCGCGCTCGAATGCCAGCGTGTGCGCAGGCTTCTCGACGCTCCCCGGCAACGGCCATGTGAAGGCGGGATGCAGGCCGAGCGAGGCGGGCAGGGTGCTGTCGCCGACGTTGGTCACGGTCAGGTCGATGCTCAGCGTGCGCCCGGCAACGCGGTACTCGGCCTCCAGCGCGAACCGGAACGGATAGGCCGCACGGGTCCGGTCGTCGTCCACGAGCGCCAGGCGGCAACTCGCGGGCGAGCGCTCGACCCACTCGAACCGGCAGTCGCGCGCGAAGCCATGCTGCGCCATCGGATACGACCCATCGCCATGACGCAGCACGTCGCCGGGCAGCCGTCCGACGACGGGGAACAGGACCGGCGCATGGCGCGGCCAGGCCGGTCCCGCCTGCCACAGGTACTCCGCGCCGGCGTGGCGCAACGACGTCAGCTCCGCGCCCTGGGCATCGATCGTGGCGGTCAATCCATCGCCGCCGATTTGGTGCTGCCGATCCATCGTGACCCCTCCTGCCGTGAACTTGAACGCGCTGCACCGCCGGGGTAGCACAAGGGATGCCGCCCGTTCCCTCCCGACCTGCCTTGCGTCCCGCCTGTCCGCATTTCTCGTCGGGTCCGTGCGCGAAGCGTCCCGGCTACAACCTGGCGGCGCTGGACGGCGCGGCGCTCGGGCGCAGCCATCGCGCCGCCATGCCCAAGGCGCGCCTGGCCGAGGTGATCGAGCGCAGCCGGGCGCTGCTCGGCCTGCCGGCGGATTGGCGCGTCGGCATCGTGCCCGGCTCGGACACCGGGGCGATCGAGATGGCGATGTGGTCGCTGCTTGGGCCGCGCCCGGTCGACGTGCTGGCGTTCGACACCTTCTCGCGCGCCTGGGCGGACGACATCGCCGACCATTTGCGGCTGCCGGACGTGCGGGTGCTCGCGGCGCCTTATGGCGAGCTACCGGACCTCGCCGGCATCCGGCCGGGAAGCGACCTGGTGCTGGCATGGAACGGCACCACCTCCGGCGTCAGGCTGCCCGATACGGCGCTGAGGGGCACGGCGCTAACGGGCACGGAGCGTGCCGGGCTGGTGTTGTGCGACGCCACCTCGGCCGCATTCGCCATGCGCCTGCCGTATCAGCGGCTCGATGTCGTCACATGGTCCTGGCAAAAGGCGCTGGGCGGCGAGGCGGCGCATGGGATGCTGGCCCTCTCGCCCCGCGCCGTCGAGCGGCTTCAATCGTACACGCCGGAGCGACCGCTACCGAAGCTGTTCCGGCTCACCGCCGGCGGCGAGCTGCTAGACGGCATCTTCCGTGGCGAGACCATCAACACGCCCAGCATGTTGTGCGTCGAGGACGCGCTCGACGGGCTGCGCTGGGCCGAGCGGATCGGAGGCCTGGACGCGCTGATCGCGCGCAGCGAGGCCAACCTCGCGACCGTGGCCGACTGGGTCGCGCGCAGCGACTGGGCGGCGTTCCTCGCCGGCGACCCCGCAACCCGCTCCAGCACCGCCCTCTGCCTGCGCATCGTGGCCCCATGGTTCCAGTCGCTCGATCGCGCCGCGCAACGCGCCACGATGGGCCGGGTGACGGCGCGGCTGGAGGCGGAGGGGGCGGCGTTCGACATCGCCAGCTACCGTGACGCGCCACCGGGCCTGCGCATCTGGGGTGGCGCCACGGTCGAGACGGCCGACGTGGCGGCGCTGCTGCCTTGGCTCGACTGGGCTTTCGCCGGTGTCGCGGCGGAGCATCGGGCGGATGACCTGCAGCCGGCCACCGCATGACCGACGACGCTCCCGCGAACCCGGCGCTGCTGCCGGCCGGCCTGCGCGACCTGTTGCCGCCCGAGGCCGAGACCGAGGCCTCGGCGGTCGAGGCGCTGATGGAGGCGTTCGCGGCGCACGGCTACCAGCGCGTCAAGCCGCCGCTGCTGGAATTCGAGGACAGCCTGCTAGCCGGGACCGGAGCCGCCGTCTCGGAACAGACCTTCCGCCTGATGGACCCGGACACCCATCGCATGATCGGCCTGCGCGCCGACATGACGCCGCAGATCGCCCGCATCGCCGCCACCCGGCTGGGCCACGCGCCGCGCCCGTTGCGCCTGTCGTATGCCGGGCAATGCCTGCGGGTGCGTGGCAACCAGCTCGCCCCGGACCGCCAAGTGGCGCAGTCGGGCATCGAGCTGATCGGCCATGACAGCCCGGAGGCCGATGCCGAAGTGGTGCTGGTCGCCGCCGAGGCGCTGGCGGCGCTCGGCCTCACGCGGGTCAGCTTCGACCTCACCATGCCCTCGCTCGTGCAGATGCTGCTCGACGAGGCGGAGTTGCCGCGGGCGGCCGCGCACGCGCTGGCCCGGGCGCTGGACCGCAAGGACGCCGCCGCGGTGGCCGAGCACGGCGGTGGGCTGGCGGCGGTGCTGACCCTGCTGCTGACCGCCGCCGGGCCGGCGGCCCGCCCGGTTCGGGCCCGCGAAGCGGCCCCCCGGACCCCCCGCGCCCCCGCGCTGG
>CAXUHK010000184.1:0-7498 GCA_964250775.1 uncultured Acetobacteraceae bacterium
GCAGCATCGCGACTTCGTGCGGGCTGCACACCAGGCCGTCCGCGCCGTGGTCGAGCGCCAGCCTGGCCAGCCGCAGCACCTGCTGCCGTGGGCCGCCGGCGATGCCGGTGGCGTGCAGCGCCTCCGGGCCGAGGCTGGTCAGCACCGTCACCGCCAGCAATCGCGGCCGGTCGGCCGCGTCCCCGGCGGCCTCGCGCGCCGCCGCCAGCCGGGCGCCGCCGCCCGCCGCGGGCAGCGGCAGCATGTACGGCCGTACCGGCAGCAGCGCCCGGACCGCGCCCGCGACGGTGTTGGGGATGTCGTGCAGCTTGAGGTCGAGGAACACCGGGCGCGGTCCCACCGCCCGCATGCCGTCGGCCCCGTGGCAACAGAAGAACTGCAAGCCGATTTTAAGCTGACCGCAATGCGGTGACAGTTGCCCCGCCCACCGGGTCGCCTCGGCAAGGTCGGCGGTGTCGAGCGCCGCGATCAGGCCGGTCACGTCAGTTGGCGATCAACGCCCTGCGATCGGACGGCATCGGCATCGGACGCGCTGCGACGGCCTCGCGCAGCGGCCGCATCTCGGCCTTCAGCTCGGCGACCTGCGCCTCCAACAACCGCCTGGCGCGCTCGGCGCGGCGGGCACGGGCGCGGGCGCCCAGGATACTCGGCCAGATCACCAGCGCGCCGAGCAGGAACGTCACCGCCATGGCGCCCAGCACCGCGAGCGACAGCGGCACGGTGATCGACAGGTCGGTCGGCCACAGGCCGAGTTGCGCCGGTTGGGTGTTGGTCAGCGCGAACAGCACCAGGACCAGCAACACCGGCAGCGCCAGCACGAAGCGCCACATCAGGCGCGCGCCCGGCTGAGTGCCGACTCGGGACGAGCGGCGCGGCTCGGCTTGCCACGATTGACCCGTTCACGCAGCTCCTTGCCCGCCTTGAAGAACGGCACCGCCTTCTCGTCGACCGAGACCGCTTCGCCGGTGCGCGGGTTGCGCCCCGTCCGGGCGTCGCGCCGCTTCACGGTGAACGCGCCGAAGCCGCGCAGCTCGACCCGCTCGCCCCGTGCCAGCGCGGAGGTGATCTCGTTGAAGATGGTTGCCACGATGACCTCGACGTCTCGACCGAGCAGATGCGGATTGTTGGCGGACAGATCGGCGATCAGCTCGGATTTGGTCAACGGAAGCGCCTTGGCTGCTGCGTCAGACTGGTACGTCAGTGCGCGTCGTTCAAAGGCTGCCAGAGCGAAACCGCGCCGTCAAGCGTAACGCTTTGTGGCAACACGGTTTTGGTCATCTCGCCCACCATCACGCCGAGCCAGCGGGCGGACTCCCCGGCGACGCCGCCGCGCAGCCAGCCGCGCCGTTCCATGCCGTCGACCGGCAGTTTCGCATCGATGTGGCGTTCGGCTGCGAGCCAGGCGCGGGCGTCGCGCTCGCCTCCGATCTGGTCGACCAGACCGAGCTTGAGGGCCTGGCGTCCGGTATAGGCGCGCCCGTCAGCCAAAGCTCGCACCTGGTCGGGACTCATGTGGCGGCCGCTGGCGACCATGCCGACGAATTGGTCATAGAGGTCGAGCACCAGGCCGTGCAGCACGTCGCGTCCCTGCGCCGTCAGCGGACGGGTGAAACTTGGCTGGTCCTTGAGCGGTCCCGAGGTGATGGCCTCGGCCGACACGCCCAGCTTGCCGAGCAGGCCGGAGACCTCGCCGGTCTCCAGGATCACGCCGATGGAGCCGGTGATGGTCGCCTCGCGGGCGAACACCCGAGCGGCCGGCATCGCCACCATGTAGCCGGCCGAGGCGGCGGTGCCGTCCATCACCGCCACCAGCGGCTTCTTCGCCGCCACCAGCGCCAGCGCGTCGTGTAGGCTCTCGCCCCCGGCGACGCTGCCGCCTGGGCTGTCGATTTCCAGGATCACCGCGCGCACCGAGGCGTCGTCGGCCAGCGCGGTCACGCGGTCGACCAGCTTGCGGTTGTCGGTGATGATGCCGTTGACCATGACCCGCGCCAGGTGCGGCCGCGGCAACTTCACGCCGCCACGCCCGGCACCGATCAGAGCCGCCACCAACACCGCCGCGACGGCCACAACCTGCCAGACCGACAACCGACGCTTCAGACGCCGGCGGTCGAGCAACAGGTCGGTCTCCAGGCTCATGGCCGAACGCCCGTCACGATCGGATCAGGTGTCCATCTGCTGGTTGCGGCGGCGGATCGCGGCTCCCAGGATGTCGCCCAGCGACGCACCGCTGTCGGACGTGCCGAACTCCTGGATCGCCTGCTTGTCCTCCGACATCTCCTTGCCCTTGATGGTGAGCGAGAGCTTGCGCGAGGCACGGTCGACCGACTGCACCAGCGCGTCGACCTTCTCGCCCACGGCGAAGCGATCAGGGCGCTGGTCGGATTTGTCGCGCGACAGCTCGGCACGGCGGATGAAGCCGGTCAACACCTCGTCGACCTTGACCTCGATGCCGTTCGACTGCACCGCGGTCACGACACAGGTGACGACGTCGCCCTTGTGCACGCGGTCGAGCACGTTGGCGGCCGGGTCGTCGTGGAGCTGCTTGATGCCGAGGCTGATGCGCTCCTTCTCGACATCAACGTCGAGCACCTTGGCGCTGACGCTCTGGCCCTTCTCGTACTTGGCCATCGCGAGCTCGCCCGGTTCGTCCCACGACAGGTCGGACATGTGCACCATGCCGTCGATGTCCGGGCCGATGCCGAGGAACAGGCCGAACTCGGTGATGTTGCGAATCTCGCCCTCGACAGTGCTGCCGACCGGGTGCAGGTCGACGAACTCCTCCCACGGGTTGCGCTGCACCTGCTTAAGGCCGAGCGAGATGCGGCGCTTCGAGCTGTCGACGTCCAGCACCATGACCTCGACCTCCTGGCTGGTCGCCACGATTTTGCCGGGGTGGACGTTCTTCTTGGTCCAGGACATCTCGCTGACGTGGACCAAGCCCTCGACGCCGGGCTCCAGTTCCACGAAGGCGCCGTAATCAGTGATGTTGGTGACGCGGCCGGAATACTTGGCGCCGGGCGGGTACTTGGCGGCGACACCCTCCCAGGGGTCGGCCTCCAATTGCTTCATGCCGAGGCTGATGCGTTGGGTCTCGCTGTTGAAGCGGATCACCTGCACCTTGACCGCCTGGCCGATCTGCAGCGCCTCACTCGGGTGGTTGATGCGGCGCCAGGCGATGTCGGTCACGTGCAGCAACCCGTCGACGCCGCCCAGGTCGACGAAGGCGCCGTAATCGGTGATGTTCTTGACCACGCCGTCGAGGATCATGCCTTCCTTGAGGCCCTGGATCAGCTCGGAACGCTGCTCGGCGCGGGTCTCCTCCAGCACGGCGCGGCGGGAGACCACGATGTTGCCGCGGGCACGGTCCATCTTGAGGATCTGGAACGGCTGCGGCGTGCCCATCAAGGGGCCGACGTCGCGTACCGGCCGGATGTCGACCTGGCTGCCGGGCAGGAACGCCACGGCGCCGCCGAGGTCGACGGTGAAGCCGCCCTTGACCCGGCCGTAGATGGTGCCGTTGACCCGCTGCTGCTGCTCGAACGCCTTTTCCAGGTTGGTCCAGGCTTCCTCGCGGCGCGCCTTCTCGCGCGACAGCACGATGGTCCCGTCACGGTCCTCGTAGCGCTCGACGTAAAGCTCGATATGGTCGCCGGGCTTGACCTCGACGTTGCTGCCGGGAGTGCCGAACTCCTTCAGCAGCACGCGGCCTTCGCTCTTCAGGCCGACGTCGACGATCGCATAGTCGTCGGTGAGGCGCAGCACGCGCCCGGTGACGACGGACCCCTCGAAACCGCTGTCGCGGGTGAGGGTCTCGTCGAGGAGGGAGGCGAAGTCGCCGCCGCCATGAAGGTTGTCGTCTGCGTAAGCCAGGGCGCTTGAGGCCATCGGGTCGGGTTTGTCCTTGGGCGGCAGGGAGGGAGGCGCCGCGATGAATGCGCGTCCCCGCAGGTAACGCGGCTGGCCCGCGCCCGGACGGGCACAGGCTCGGTTTCGATGTTTGGAGAGATACTCACGCGGCAGGTGGAGTCAAGCGGAACCGGCGTTCCGACGCGCCAGCAGCGCCAGAGCCGCGGCGAACGCGGCATCGGCGTCGAGATGCGTGGTGTCGAGCACCATGGCGTCCGCAGCCGGAGCGAGGCGCGCCGCGTCGGCGGCGTCGCGGGCGCGGACCTCGGCGGTGACTTGCGCCAGCTCGGCTTCGATGCCGCGCCCCAGCAGTTCCCGCCAACGCCGCCGGCCGCGCGCCTCGGCGCTGGCGGTGACGAAGAACTTGGCGTCGGCGTCGGGGAAGATGACCGTGCCGATGTCGCGCCCGTCGAGCACCGCGCCGCGCTCGCCAGGGAAACCGCGCTGGAAGGCGAGCAGCGCCGCGCGCACCGCCGGCACCGCGGCGACCCGCGCCGCAGCAGCGTCGGCCTCCGGTCCGCGCAGGTCGGGACGGGCGAGGTCGGCCGCCCGCAGCGCCTGCGCCGCCAGGGCAGGCTCGATGCCGCTGTCGCGCACGCGGCGGCCAACCGCGCGGTACAGCAGGCCGGTGTCCAGATGCGGCAGGCCGAGATGCGTCGCCAGGCGTCGCGCCAGGGTGCCCTTGCCGGCCGCCGCCGGGCCGTCGACCGCGACGATCACGCGGCGACCAGCGCCGGCGCGCCGGCGACCAGCCGGTTCATCGTCGCCACGAACTCCCGGTGACAGGCGGCGATCGGGCCGGCGTCGTCGACCCGCACCGGGGCGGCGCTGACCAAGCCGAGCACCAGGGCAGCCATCGCGATGCGCCCGTCGCCGCTCGCCGCCACCAAGGCGCCGCCGGCCGGGGCCGCCCCGGTGCCGTGCACCAGCAGGTCGTCGCCCAACGTCTCGACGCGGACGCCGTTGGCCGCGAGCATGGCCGCGACGCCGGCGATGCGGGCGTGGGTCACGCCGCGCAGGCGGGTGCTGCCGCGCGCGGCGGCTGCGGCGACCGCCAGGATGGCCGCGTCGCCCGCCATCGTGGGCGCGCGGGCCGCCGGGATGTCGATGCCGTGCAGGGCCGAGTGCTCCCCAAGCAGGTCTCCGACCGGCTCGCCGCCGGCGGTCCGGGGCCGCTCCACGCGCAGGGTGGCGCCCATCTCGCGCAGCGTCTCGAACAGCCCGCAGCGCAGCGGGTTGAGGCCGACATTCTCCACCGTCACCGTCGATCCGGGGGTCAGCACGGCGGCCAGCAGCGGGAAGGCGGCCAGCGACGGGTCGCCCGGCACCACCAAGTCGGCGGCGCGCAGGTGCGGCTGGCCGTGCAGCCGGATCACCCGGCCGGCGCCGTCGCCGGTGCGCTCGACCGCGACCTCGGCGCCGAAATGGCGCAGCAGGTTCTCGGCATGGTCGTGGCTCGCCGTCGGCTCGGTCAGCTCGGTGACGCCGGGCGCGTTCAGGCCGCACAGCAGCGCCGCCCCCTTCGCAGACGACGGCAGCGCGCAGTCGAGCGGCAGCGCGTCGGACGCACCCTCGACCGTCAACGGCAGGCCGCCGTCCACGCGGCCGACCAAGCGGGCGCCACAAGCGGCGAGCGGGCCGATGACGTCGCGCATCGAGCGGCCGCGCAGGGCAGTGCCGCCGGTCAGCACGGCGAACAGCGGATGGCTCGCGAGCAGCCCGGCCAGCAGCCGCGCGAGACTGTCGGAATGGCCCGCGTGCAACACCTGGGCCGGCTCGGCCAGGCCGCCGACGCCGCGCCCGGCCACGCGCCATAGGCCTTCGGCTTGGGTTGGCACGATGTCGGCGCCGAGCGCCCGCATGGCGGCGGCGGCCCGCAGCAGGCCGGCATCCACCGGCAGGCCGTCCAGGCGGGTCTCCCCCATCGCCACCGCCGCCAGCAGCAGCGCCCGCAGCGCCACCTTCCGGTCGCCCGGCGCCCGCACCGCGCCGCGCAGCGGGCCGGACAGTGGGGTGGCCTGGAACGGGCGGGGCTGTGGCGGCATGGAGATGCGGCGATTACCACAGGCGGCGCAATTTGACAGAGGCAGCCGCAGATGGCATGGGGCGCGCCCTCCGAACAACCCCGCAATTCGAGGCACCGATGGCGAAGCCAGAGCTTGGCACCAAGCGCGTCTGCGTCTCCTGTGGCGCCCGGTTCTACGACCTGACCAAGGCCCCCGCGGTCTGCCCGAAATGCGGCACCGAGCAGCCCCCCGAGCAGGCCCGCCCGCGCCGCACCGGCGGCAACGTGATCGAGGAGAAGCGCCGCGCCAAGGTGGTGCCGGTGCCGGGCCTCGATGACGCCGAGGTCGAGGGCGTCGAGCCGGCGGAGGAGGAAGCGGAGGAGGACGTGCTGGAAGACACTTCCGACCTAGAGGACGGCGCCGAGATCGCCGAGGTCGAGCCGGAACCGGGCGAGGAGGAACGCTGACCGTCCCTATGCTATCCAGTGGCATGCTATCCAGTGGCGCATAGCCGGTGCAGCAGCACGGCGGCCGCCTGCGCGACGTTCAGGCTCTGCACCCGGCCGGAGCCGGGGATGCGGATCTCGCGCCGGCAGGCGGCCAGGGCTGCGGCGGAGATGCCGCGCTCCTCGTGGCCGAGCACCAGCGCCGCCGGCCGGTCGCGCGGCAGGTCGCCCACCGCCAAGGCGTCTTGGTTGAGCGTGGCGGCGACGGTGCGGTAGTGCGGCGCCATCGCGGCCAGCGCCGCGGCCAGGTTGCGGGTGCGGTACAGGTCGAGCCATTCGAGGCCGCCCTCGGCGGTGCGGTAGGCGGCGTCGGACGGCATGGCGTGGCCCGGCCCCTCGGCCAGCAACAATGCCGGCGCGCCGAAGAAGGCCGCGCTGCGGGCGATGGCGCCGAGGTTGTGCGGGTTGCCGATGCCGTCCAGCACCAACAGGAACCTCAACTTCGGCACGTTCCCGAGGTCGAGGATCGTGGGCGTGCGCGGCTTGGCGGCGCAGGCGATGCCGCCATGGTGGCGGGTGCCGGCGATGGTGGCCAGCTCGTCGGCCTCGACCATGCGGTACGGCTTGCGCCCGCGGGCCAGCTCGGCGCACCACTCGCCCACGTGCGGGCGTAGCTCGGGGACGTGGAACAGCCGCAGCACGTCGGGCGCGCGGCGGGCGAACAGCGCCGCCACGGCGTTCAGGCCGCAGATCGTGTCGTGCTTCATGGCCCGGCTTCCTGCCGAGGCGCGGGGCTGTCAACCTGGCTCGCCATGCAGGCGCCTCCGATCCTGTTCGCCGACAACCGTTTCGTGGTGCTCGACAAGCCGGCCGGCCTCGCTGTCCATGCCGGGCCCCGGGGCGGCGCCTCGGTCGAGGACTGGTTCCCGCTGCTGTCGCGCCGGCGAGACGGGCCGTGGCTGGCGCACCGGCTGGACGCCGACACCGCCGGGTGCCTGGTGGTGGCGCTGCGCCACGCCGCCCTGATCGCGGCGCAGGCAGCCTTCGCCGGCGGACGGGCGCGCAAGACCTACTGGGCGGTGGTGCGCGGCGTGCCGGCAACCGCTTCCGGCGTCGTCGACGCGCCGCTCGCCAAGG
>CAXUHK010000185.1:0-7495 GCA_964250775.1 uncultured Acetobacteraceae bacterium
CCGCGGGCGTGCGCGGCAAGTGCAGCAGCAGCCAGTCCTGCAGCGGCTCCGCCACCACCAGTTGCCGTTGCGCCAGCAGGCTCGCGAGCAACTGCCGCACCCGCCCGTCCTCCGCCGGCGCGATGCCGACCGACGGCATCGCCCGCACCCGGCTCGCGAGATCGGGCAACGTCGCCGGCCAATGCGCCGGGGGTGGCCGCGCCGCCAGCAGGATGGTGCCGCCGGCCTCGTTCGCGGCGTTCAGCAGGTGCAGCAGCGGCTCGGGGGGTGCCGCGTCGGCGACGTCGATGCCGATTCGGCCGGACAGATCCGCCGCTGTCGGCCATGCGAGGAACGGTCCCGACAGCAGTGCCGCGCCGTGCTGCTCTTGCCAGCGGTGCAGCAGGTGGGTCTTGCCGGACCCTGCCTCACCCCACAGCAACAGCCGACGCTCCGGCCATTCGGCGTCGCGGTCGAGCCACTGCCGGGCGGCGGCGTTGGACGGGGCGGCGATGTAGTCGGCTGCGGTGTAGTGCGCCGGCGGCTCGAACGGCAGCGCCAACTGCAAGCTGACCGCTTTCAACCGCCTGCTCTACTCAAGTTCCGGGCCGGCCGGCGGGTCGAGGTAGAGCGGGCTGGCCAGGTAGCGGTGCAGCCAGAACCGCAGCAGCACGCCGAGCACGGCGGCGACCGGCACCGCCAGCAGCACGCCCACGAAGCCGAACGCGGCGCCGCCCGCGAACAACGCGAAGATCACCCAGACCGCGTGCAACTCGACCCGGTCGCCCAGGAAGCGCGGGTAGATCACGTAGCCTTCGAGCAACTGGCCGGTCATGAACACCCCGGCCACCATGGCGACCCCGGTCCAGGTCGGGAACTGCGCGCAGGCGAGGCCGATCGAGCTCACCGCGCCCGTGATCGTGCCGACATAGGGGATGAACGAGAGCAAGCCGGCGGACAGCCCGACGATCAGGCCGAGGTCGAGGCCGACCATCGACAGGGCGACGGCGTAGAACAGCGCCAGGATCAGGCAGCACAGCATCTGCCCGCGCAGCCAGGCGGCCAGGATGCGGTCGATCTCGCGGGCCTGGGCGCGCAGCACGCCCTCGTAGCGGCGCGGCAGCCAGCCATCGAGGCGGCGCACGATGCGCGGCCAGTCGCGCAGCAGGTAGAACGCCACCACCGGCGTCACCACCACCAGCGTCACCACGTTGAAGATGGCGAAGCCGCTGCCGATCACCCGGCTCAGCGCGCCCGCCAGGAACGCCAGCATGGCGCCGGCCTGCCCGCTCACCAGGTCGCGCAGCTTGCCGTCGACGTACTCGGCGCCGAGCCGCTCCTGCAGGTGGGTGATGGCGGTGTTGGCGAACACCCGGATGGCGTTGATGTAGTCCGGGATGCGCGACAGCAGGATGCCGACCTGCGAGACGATCAGCGGGTAGAGCAGCAGCGCGAACAGCAGCGTCGCCGCCACCAGCCCCACGATCAGTGCCAGCGCCGAGGCGGTGCGCGGCACGCCGAGCCGGGTCAGCTTGGCCGCCGGCGGGTCGAGGAAGTAGGCGATCCCGGCGGCGGCCACGAACGGCAGCAAGACGCCGGCGAACAGTTGCAGCGCCAGCCAGGCCACCACCAGCAGGCCGGCCAACAGCGCGAACCGCTGCCCCCTGGTGGAGGGGCGCGGCGCGCGCAACGGGGCCGCGCCGTCAGGCAAGGGCCGGCCGCGTGGCGTCGGTGTGTCTTTGCACCATACTGGGCCGCGCCTGCGGCATCGCTTCCACCGTGCCGATGATGGCATGAAGATGCCTCACCCTGCCGGCGCGCACCACTGCAAATGCCGGCGGTTCCTGCCGGAGAGCCGTCATGACCAACACCCTGACCTACCGCGCCGCCGGCGTCGACATCGCGGCCGGCGACGCGCTGGTGGAGCGCATCAAGCCGCTCGCCGCCGGCACCGCCCGGCCGGGCGTCGTCGGCGGACTGGGCGGCTTCGGCGCGCTGTTCGACCTGCGCGCGGCCGGGTTCCGGGACCCGGTGCTGGTGTCGGCCACCGACGGCGTCGGCACCAAGCTGCTGGTCGCGATCGAGGCCGGGCGGCACGGCACCGTCGGCATCGACCTGGTCGCGATGTGCGTCAACGACCTCGTGGTGCAGGGCGCCGAGCCACTGTTCTTCCTCGACTATTTCGCCACCGGCAAGCTCTCGGCCGAGCACGCGGCGGAGGTCGTGGCCGGCATCGCCGAGGGCTGCCGCGGCGCCGGCTGCGCCCTGGTCGGCGGCGAGACCGCCGAGATGCCCGGCATGTATGCCTCCGGCCATTACGACCTGGCCGGCTTCGCGGTCGGCGCCGCCGAGCGCGGCGCGCTGCTGCCGCAGGGGGTGGCCGAGGGCGACGCGATCCTCGGCCTCGCCAGTTCCGGGGTGCACTCCAACGGCTACTCGCTGGTGCGCCGCATCGTGGCCGTGAGCGGCCTCGGCTGGGATGCGCCGGCCCCGTTCGCGCCAGGACTGGGCTTGGCCGAGGCGCTGCTGGAGCCGACCCGCCTGTACGTGCGGCCGCTGCTGGCGCTGCACCGCGCAGGCTTGCTGCGGGCGGCGGCGCACATCACCGGCGGCGGCCTGCCGGGCAACCTCGGCCGGGCGCTGCCCCCCGCGCTCGCGGCGCGGATCGACGCCGGGCGCTGGCCGGTGCCGCCGGTGTTCCGCTGGCTGGCGCGCACCGGCGGGGTCAGCGACCAGGAGATGCTGCGCGTGTTCAACTGCGGCATCGGCATGGCGGCGGTGGTGTCCGACGCCGCCGCCGCGACCGCGCTGCTGCGGGCGCAGGGCGAGACGGTGTCCGCGATCGGCGAGGTGGTCGCCAAGTCCGGTCCCGACCAGGCGCTGATCGACCTGCCGGATGGTTGGCTGAGGCGATGAGGCCGCGCGTCGGCATCCTCATCAGCGGCCGTGGCTCGAACATGGCGGCGCTGGTGGCGGCTTTCCCGGCCGACATCGCCCTCGTGCTGAGCAACGAGCCAGACTCGCCAGGCCTCGCGACCGCCGGAGTGCCGACGGTGGTGGTCGACCATCGTTCGTTCGGCCGAGACCGCGTGGCGCACGAGGCGGCGGTGGCGGCGGCGCTGGACGCCGCCGGGGTCGGATTCGTCTGCCTGGCCGGTTACATGCGCAAGCTGACCCCGTTCCTGGTCGGTCGCTACGCCGGCCGGTTGCTCAACATCCACCCGAGCCTGCTGCCGGCGTTCCCCGGCCTGCGCACGCATGAGCGGGCACTGGCAGCCGGCGTCCGGCTGCACGGCTGCACGGTGCATTGGGTGAGCGAGGCCCTGGACGCCGGGCCGGTGGTGGCGCAGGCGGCGGTGCCGGTGCTGGCCGGGGACACGCCGGAGCGCCTCGGCGCCCGGGTGCTGGCGCAGGAGCACGCGCTGTATCCGGCGGCGCTGGCCCGGGTGCTGTCGCGACCCTTGCCCCCGATGGGGCGCGTCACGTAAAATCGTTACTGTCGAGCATCACAGGACGAGACGCGCCATGGCCGACCTGCCTGTTACCCCCGCCCAGTCCGGCACGCCGCTGCCCAACGAGGATGCCTTCGTCGCCGACCGGCAGAAGTTCTGGGGTTCGTTCACCAACGCCACAACTTACGCGGTCATCGTCGTTGCCGTCGTGGTGATCGGGATGGCGGTGTTCCTGACATGAGGCGCGCGCTTGGATGACAGCCGCCCGGCAAATCGAGCGGCTATGGACGGCTGACGAGTTCGTCGTCGAGAACCAGAGCACTTTCGGCCGTGCTTGGCGCTATGAACTGGTCGAGGGGCGCGTCCTGGCTCATGACGCGCCGGAACCCGAGCACGGTGCCATCCTCGCTGGGCTGATCGGCGCGTTGGCGAGCCGTCTGAGGGATAGGCCAGACGGCTGCCGGCCGGAAGCCGGGAGCGCCGCCATACCGAAAACCCTGAAGCGCAACACGGCGCGCATTCCCGACGCCATGGTTCGATGTGGCGAACATCCCCGCGTGTCGTTCGAGGTGATCTCGCCGTCCGGACTTCGCAACTGGCGCGGCCGGGATCTAAAGTTGCGGCATGTGCAGGCGGTGGAAGGCGTCCAGGAGATCGTCGAGCTTTCCCAGGAAGAATTCGCCGCCCACGTCCATCGCGTGACACCGGGCGGATGGACCTTCGAGACGTTGGGTGGCTCCGACGCGATCCTGCGGCTGGTCAGCGTCGAGCTCGAAATCCCACTCTCGGAAATCTACCAGTTCGCCGACATCGCCGAGGCTGCGCCGGAAGCCTAACCCACGATTTCCAGCCCCGCGAAGAAGAACGCGATCTCGGTCGCGGCGTTCTCCACGCTGTCCGAGCCGTGCACCGAGTTGGCCTCGATGCTCTCCGCGAACGCCGCCCGGATAGTGCCGGCGGCGGCCTTGGCCGGGTCGGTGGCGCCCATGACCTCGCGGTGTTGCGCCACCGCGTTCTCGCCCTCCAGCACCTGCGCCACCACCGGACCGGAGGTCATGAACGTCACCAAGTCCCGGAAGAAGCCGCGCTCGCGGTGGACACCGTAGAAGGTCTCGGCCTGCGCCGTGGTCAGGTGCAGCCGCTTCTGCGCCACGATGCGCAGTCCCGCCTCCTCGAAGCGGGCGTTGATCTGGCCGGTGAGGTTGCGCCGGGTGGCGTCCGGCTTGAGGATCGAGAGCGTGCGTTCCAGCGCCATGACGGCCCCTTCGAGTGATGGCGGTAAAGGTGTCGCCGGCTTATAGGCACGCGCGCGGCCACTGACCAGCGCGCCGGGCGTTCACCGGCCGCACACAACCATCGGACCCGACCCATGCGCCTGTTCAAGTGCCAGAACTGCGGCAACCTGGTGTATTTCGAGAACACCACCTGCGAACGCTGCTCGCACCGCCTCGGCTACCTGCCGGCGCTGGCGACGATCTCGGCGCTGGCCCCCGCCGACGATGGCTGGACCGCGCTGGCCGACGAAGGCCGGCCGTACCGACAGTGCCGGAACGCGCGGCACGACGCTTGCAACTGGCTGATCCCGCTGGACAGCGCCGACACGCTCTGCGCCGCGTGCCGGCACAACCACGTCATCCCGGACATCGCCCAGCCGGCGAACCTGGCCGCCTGGCGCAAGATGGAGTGGGCCAAGCACCGGCTGTTCTACTCGCTGCTCAAGCTGCGGCTGCCGACGCCCACCCGCGCCGAGGACGGCAAGGGCCTGGCGTTCGACTTCCTGGCCGACCCGCCGCAGCCGGGGCAGCCACGGGTGATGACCGGCCACCACAACGGCCTCGTCACCCTCGCCCTCCACGAGGCCGACGACGCCGAGCGCGCCCGGCGGCGCGAGGCGATGGGCGAGCCGTACCGCACCTTGCTCGGGCATTTCCGCCACGAGGTCGGGCACTACTACTGGGACAGGCTGGTGCGCGACGGCGGCCAGCTCGACGCCTGCCGCGCGGTGTTCGGCGACGACCGCGAGGACTACGACGCGGCACTGCGCCGGCACTACGCCGAGGGCGTGCCGGCCGATTGGCAGGACCGTTTCATAAGCGCCTACGCCACCACCCACCCGTGGGAGGACTTCGCCGAGACCTGGGCGCACTATTTGCACATCGCCGACACGCTGGAGACCGCGCAGTCGTTCGGCATCACCGTCGAGCCGCTGGTCACGCACGACACCGACCTGGAGGCGAAGATCGATTTCGACCCGTACCACGCGCCGGGCGCCCGGGGGCTGGTCGACGACTGGCTGCCGCTGACCTTCGCGGTCAACAGCCTCAACCGCAGCATGGGCCAGCCGGACCTCTACCCGTTCATCCTTTCGGCGCCGGTCGTGGGTAAGCTAGAGTTCATCCACAAGCTGATCCAAGGCGAGCTGCCCGCCACATGAGCCTGCTCGACATCCGCGACGTCACCATCCGCATCGCCGGGCGGGTGCTGCTGGACGGCGCCAACCTCGCGGTCGATCCCGGCCGGCGCATCGGCCTGGTCGGGCGCAACGGCGCCGGCAAGTCCACCTTGCTGCGCGCCATCGCCGGCGAGGTCGCGGTCGATGGCGGCGACATCCGGCTGGCGAGCCGTGCCCGCATGGCACAGGTGCGCCAGGAAGCCCCGTCCGGCCCGGCCTCGCTGCTCGACACCGTGCTGGAGGGCGACCCGGAACGCCTTGCCTTGCTGCGCGAGGCGGCGACCGGCAGCGATGCCGCGCGGCTGGCCGAGGTGCATGATCGCTTGCTGACCATCGGCGCCGATGCCGCTCCGGCGCGGGCGGCCACCATCCTGGCCGGGTTGGGCTTCGACGCCGGGCAGCAGGCCAGGCCGGTGCAGTCGTTCTCCGGCGGCTGGCGGATG
Source organism: uncultured Acetobacteraceae bacterium (assembly GCA_964250775.1). Taxonomy (GTDB): domain Bacteria; phylum Pseudomonadota; class Alphaproteobacteria; order Acetobacterales; family Acetobacteraceae; genus CAVRQM01. Next base: position 6,327 of record CAXUHK010000185.1, read on the forward strand.
CGGGTGGCGCTGGCGACGGCGCTGTTCGCCAACCCCGACCTGCTGCTGCTCGACGAGCCGACCAACCACCTCGACCTGGAATCGACGCTGTGGCTGGAGTCCTGGCTGGCGCGCTTCCCCGGCGCCGCCCTGGTGGTGTCGCACGACCGTGGCCTGCTCGACCGCTGCGTCGAGGCGATCGCGCACCTCGACCATGCTAAGATCAGCCTGACGCCGGGCGGCTACGACGAGTTCGTGCGCATCCGCACCGAGCGCGCCATGCAGCAGAACCGCGCCGCCGAGCGCGTCGCCGAGCAGCGCGCCCACATGCAGGCGTTCGTCGACCGGTTCCGCGCCCAGGCCACCAAGGCGCGCCAGGCGCAGGCGCGGCTCAAGGCCCTGGCCCGGCTGCCGCAGATCGACAGCGTGGTCGAGGACGCGCCGACCCGCTTCGCCTTTCCCGAGCCGGCGCAGCTCTCGCCGCCGATCCTGAACCTCGACCGGGTCGATGTCGGCTATGGCGGCCAGCCGGTGCTGCGCGGCCTGTCGTTGCGCGTCGACATGGACGACCGGATCGCTCTGCTGGGCGCCAACGGCAACGGCAAGTCGACGCTGGCGAAGTTGGTCGCCGGCCGCCTGCCGGCCATGGCCGGCACCGTGCTGCGTGGGCCGAAGCTGAAGGTCGGCTACTTCGCGCAGCACCAGGCCGACGAGCTGGACATGGCGGCGACGCCGGTGGCCTTGATGGCGCAGGCCCTGCCGCGTGCGACGCCGCCGCTGGTGCGGGCGCAGTTGGCCCGCTTCGGGCTCGACGCCGACCGCGCCGAGACCGTGGTGGGCAGCCTGTCGGGCGGCGAGAAGGCGCGGCTGCTGCTGGCGTTGGCGACGCGCGACGCGCCGCAACTGCTGATCCTGGACGAGCCGACCAACCACCTCGACATCGACGCCCGCGAGGCCTTGGTGCGCGCCTTGGCCGAGTACCGCGGCGCGGTGCTGTTGATCACCCACGACCCGCACCTGGTCGATTTGGTGGCCGACCGGCTGTGGCTGGTGGCGGACGGTACGGTGCGTCCGTTCGAGGGTGACCTCGACGAGTACCGCGCGCTGATGGGCGAGCGCGCCCGCCCGGCCAAGGCCGAGGCCGCGCCCAGCCGCCGCGACGACCGACGCGACCGCGCCGAGGCCCGCGT
>CAXUHK010000186.1:0-7486 GCA_964250775.1 uncultured Acetobacteraceae bacterium
GCAGTGGAGCCTGCCGGACGCCGCCCGCCGCGGGGCGCGGCGGCCGCTGCCGGCGGCGGCGCTGTGGCTCGGCGCCAGCGGCCTCGGCTGCCTGCGCGCGGAGGTGGTCGCCGCGGTGCGTCCGGCCACCATGCGCGACGCGATGCAGGACTGTATGCCGTTCATCCTGGTGACTTCGCTGGTGCTGGCGGTGCCGCTGGCGGTGCTGCTGTGGCGCGCGCGGCCGTTGCGGCTGGAGCTGGTGGCCGGTGTCGCGGGCCTCGCGACCGCAGCCGCGGCGGCGTCGCTGCTGTGGTTCGAGCATCCGTTCGACGCCGGCGCCGCCGACCTCGTGGCGCATGTGGCGGCGGTGCTGCTGGTGGTGCTGGCCTGCCGGGCCGTGGTGGCTATGCGACGGTTTCTGACCAGACGCTGACCGAGCGCGCCGCCACCGGCTCGGCGCCGAACCCGCGCTGCCAGGACCGGCCGGCGCGCGGTTCCGGCAGCGTGACCGCGACCGGCTCCGGCCCACGATGCAGCGCCAGCGTCACCCGCTCGTCGCCGGTGGTCAGCACGCAGACCAGGGTGTCGGCAAGCTGCCAGTCACCGTCGCCCATCGCGGCGCCGTCGGGACGCCGCCACTGCACGTCGCCGTCGCCGGTCAGGAAACGATCCTCCCGCAGCGCGGGATGGGTCGCGCGCAGCCGCAGCAATCGCGTCGTCGCGGCCAGCAGCTCGGTGTCGGCGGCCTCCCAGTCGAGCCAGGCCAACGCGTTGTCCTGGGCGTAGGCGTTGTTGTTGCCGTGCTGGCTGTGCCCCAGCTCGGACCCCATCGCCAGCATCGGCGTGCCCCGCGCCAGCAGCAGCGTCGCCAGCAGCGCCACCTGGTCGCGCCTCCGCGCGGCGACCACGGCGGGATCGCCGCTCGGCCCCTCGACGCCGTTGTTCCAGGAGTTGTTGGCGTCGCTGCCGTCGCGGTTGCCCTCGCCGTTGGCGTCGTTGCGCTTGGCTGTGAAGGCTACCATGTCGGCCAGCGTGAAGCCGTCATGGGCGACCACGAAGTTGATGCCGCGCGACGGCCGGCGGTGGCGGCGCAGCATGTCGTCCGACCCCGCCAGCCGCGTCGCCAGCGCGCCCGCCATGTCCGCGTCGCCGCGCCAGAAGCGGCGCATGTCGTCGCGGCAGCGGTCGTTCCACTCGCCCCAGCCGCCGGGGAACTCGCCCAGCCGGTAGCCGCCCCAGCCGACATCCCAAGGCTCGGCGATCAGCTTCAGCCGTGACAGCGCCGGGTCCTGCCCGATCGCGGTGAGCAGCGGCGCCGCGGCATCGAAGCCACCGTCGCGGCGTCCCAGCGTGGTCGCGAGGTCGAAGCGGAAGCCGTGCACGCCGCCCCACAGCGCCCAGGCGCGCAGCGCATCCATCGCCAGCCGCGCGACATGTGGCCGGTCGAGCGCCAGCGTGTTGCCGCAGCCGGTGTCGTCGACGTAACCGCCATCGGCCGCGAGCCGGTAGTACAGCGCGTTGTCGAGGCCGCGCTGCGACAGCGTGGGGCCGTGCGCGTCGCCCTCGCCGGTGTGGTTCAGCACCACGTCCAGCACCGTCTCGATCCCCGCCGCCGCCAGCGCCGCCACCGCCAGCCGCACCTCGGCCCAGCCGCCGGGCGCCAGGCGCGGGTCCGGCGCCATGAAGGCGACCGAGTTGTAGCCCCAGTAGTTCGACAGCCCGAGTGCCACCAGATGCCGCTCGTCGATCCAGGTGGCGGTCGGCATCAGCTCGACCGTGGTGACGCCCAGCGCGGTGAGGTGGGCCAGCGCCGCCGGGTGCGCCAGCGCCGCGAAGGTGCCGCGCAGCGCCGGCGGGATGTCCGGGTGGCGCATGGTGAAGCCGCGTACGTGCAGTTCGTAGAGCACGGTGCGCGACCATGGCACCTCCAGGTGCGGCACCTGTGCCAAGGCTGGCGGCGGCCCGGCGATGGCCTTGGGCATGAACGGGGCGCTGTCGGCGCCGCGCTCCAGCATCGTCGGGTCCAGTCGGAACGTTCCGTCCAGCGCGTGCGCGTATGGGTCGAGCAGCAGCTTCGCCACGTCGAAGCGGTGGCCGCGCTCCGGCTGCCACGGCCCGTCGGTGCGCAGGCCGTAGCGCGTGCCGGCGATCACGCCCGTGACCTGGCCGTGCCAGACGTCGCCGGTGCGCTCGGTGAGCGGCGTGCGCGTCTCGCGCCCGTCGGCGTCGAAGCGGCAGAACGTGACGCCGGTGGCGTTGGCCGAGACCACCGCGACATGGGCGCCGTCGGCGTCCAGGGTGACGCCGAGCTTGGCGGTCACGCCGGCTCGCGGCACAGCGCCGCCGAGGCGGCCGAGAGGGCCTGCATACGTCAGCCCGGCAGCCGGTCGACCATGTCCTTGGTGATGAGGCAGACGCCGCCCTCGGTGCGGCGGAACCGCGCCGCGTCGTGCTCCGGGTCCTCGCCCACCACCAGGCCGGCCGGCAGCCGCACGCCGCGGTCGACCACGACCTTGCGCAGCCGCACCGAGCGGCCGATCTCGACCGCCGGCAGGATCACCGCCTGGTCGATCTGGCTGAACGAGTTGACATGCACGTTGGTGAACAGCAGCGACTGCCGGATGCTGGCCCCAGAGACGATGCAGCCGCCGGACACCAGCGACGAGACCGCCATGCCGCGCCGGCTGCCCTCGTCATGGATGAACTTGGCCGGCGGCGTCACCTCGCCATAGGTCCAGATCGGCCAGTCGCGGTCGTAGATGTCGAGGCCCGGCACGAAGTTGGTAAGGTCGATGTTGGCGGCGAAGTAGGCGTCGACGGTGCCGACGTCGCGCCAGTACGGCTGCGCCTCCTGCGAGGAGCGCACGCAGGAGCGCGAGAAATGGTGCGCCACGGCCTTTCCCTCGCGCACCAGCTTGGGGATGATGTCGCGGCCGAAATCGTGGTTGCTGTCGGGGTTGGCGGCGTCCTCGCGCAGCAGTTGGAACATCAACTGGGTGTCGAACACGTAGATGCCCATGCTGGCGAGCGCCAGCTCGGGATGACCCGGCATCGGCGGCGGCTGGGCGGGCTTCTCCAGGAACGACAGGATGCGGTCCTGCTCGTCGACATGCATGACGCCGAACGCCCGCGCGTCGAGCAGCGGCACTTCGAGGCAGCCCACGGTCACGTCGGCGCCGCTGTCGACGTGCTGCTGCAACATCTTCTCGTAGTCCATCTTGTAGATGTGGTCGCCCGCCAGCAGCACGATGTAGCGCGGGTCGGACGATTCGATGATGTCGATGTTCTGGTACACCGCGTCGGCGGTCCCGAGATACCACAAATCCTCGGCGACGCGCTGGCTCGCCGGCAGGATGTCGAAGCTCTCGTTGCGCTCCGGGCGGAAGAAGTTCCAGCCGCGCTGCAAATGCCGGATCAGGCTGTGCGCCTTGTACTGCGTCGCCACCGCGATGCGGCGGATACCGGAGTTCAGCGCGTTGGACAACGCGAAGTCGATGATGCGGCTCTTGCCGCCGAAATACACCGCCGGCTTGGCGCGGATGTCGGTCAGTTCCATGAGCCGGCTGCCGCGCCCGCCGGCCAGCACGTAGGCCATGGCGTGACGCGCCAGCGGCGCGTTGGCGGCGACGGGCACGTGGGGCAGGGCGGATTCGGACATCGGCGTTTTCCCTTTTGTTGCTCTAACCCTTCGTCATGGCCGGACTTGACCCGGCCATCCACGCGGTGCCGTAAGTCAGGACGGGCGACATCGCGCACGACGCGTCCAGTGTCGGTGCGGTGTCCGCCGCGTGGACGGCCGGGGGAAGCCCGGCCATGACGAAACATGGGGCGGATTGTTGGATGAAATGACTTTTATACCCCACGCCAAGCCTCACCGGCCGGGGTTGATCGGCACGTCCCAGATCTCGCGCGCGTACTCGCCGATGGTCCGGTCGGACGAGAACCAGCCCATGCCGGCGGTGTTCAGCACGCTCGAGCGCCACCACCGCGCCGGCTCGCGCCAGCGCTCCGCCACCACGCGCTGCGTCGCGGCGTAGCTGTCGAAGTCGGCGGTGACGAGGAAGTGGTCGTTGTTGACCAGCAAGTTGACCAGTTCGGCGAAGCGGCCCACCTCGCGCGGCGAGAACACGCCCGAGCCCACCGCGTCCAGCACCTCGCGCAGCATGTCGGAGCGGCTGACGAACTCGCCGGTGCCAGCGCCCGACCGGCGGTGCGCCGCGACCTGCTCGGCGGTCATGCCGAAGATGAAGATGTTGTCCGCGCCGACATGCTGGTGGATCTCGACGTTGGCGCCGTCCATGGTGCCGATGGTGAGCGCGCCGTTGAGCGCCAGCTTCATGTTGCCGGTGCCCGACGCCTCCATGCCCGCGGTCGATATCTGCTCCGACAGGTCGGCGGCGGGGACGATCATCTCGGCCAGCGAGACGTTGTAGTTCGGGATGAACACCACCTTGAGCGCGCCGCGCAGCGTCGGGTCGCCGTTGACGATGCGCGCCACATCGTTGATCAGCTTGATGATGAGCTTGGCGACGTGGTAGCTCGCCGCCGCCTTGCCGGCGAAGATCTTCACCCGCGGCGCCCATTCGCGCATCGGCTGCGCCCGCATCGCGTCGTACAGCGCCACCGTCTCCAGGATGTTGAGCAACTGTCGCTTGTATTCGTGGATGCGCTTGATCTGCACGTCGAACATCGCGTCGGGGTCGACCTTGATGTCCATGCGGTCGAGGATGAGCTTGGACAGCGCCACCTTGTTGGCCCGCTTGATCGTGCGCAGCCGGTCGTGCAACCCGGTGTCGTCGGCGTGCCTGGCAAGGTCCACCAGCGCCAGCGGATCGTCCATCACCCGCTCGCCCACCACGTCGACCAGCAGCGAGGTGAGGCCGGGGTTGGCCTCGAACAGCCAGCGGCGGAAGGTGATGCCGTTGGTCTTGTTGACGATGCGATCGGGATAGAGCGCGTTCAGGTCGCGGAACACGGTCTGCTGCATGAGCTCGGTGTGCAGGCCGGAGACGCCGTTGACTTTGTGCGAGCCGACGAACGCCAGCGTGCCCATGCGCACGCGCCGGCCGCTGTTCTCGTCGATCAGCGACATGGTGCCCAGCAGTTCGGTGTCCGCCTTGCCGCCCGGGGCGGAGTCGTTGACGCGGCCCAGATGCTGCCAGTTGAGCAAATAGATGATCTGCATGTGGCGCGGCAGCAGCCGCTCCAGCAGCGGCACCGGCCAGCTCTCCAGCGCCTCCGGCAGCAGGGTGTGGTTGGTGTAGCTGATGGTGGCCACCGTGATGCGCCAGGCCTCGTCCCACTCGATGCCGTGCTCGTCGACCAGGAGGCGCATCAGTTCGGGCACGGCGATCGAGGGGTGCGTGTCGTTGAGCTGGATCGCGGCCTGGTCGGGCAGCGTGCGCGGGTCGCCGTACTGGCGCACATGGCGGCGCAGCAGGTCCTGCAGGCTGGCCGACGAGAAGAAGAACTCCTGGCGCAGCCGCAGCTCCTGGCCGGCGGGAGTCTCGTCGCTCGGGTACAGCACCTGGCTGATGGCGTTGGCGCGGCTGCGCTCGGCCAGCGCCCCCACATGGTCGCCGCGGTTGAAGGCGTCGAGCCGCAGCGGGTCGGGGGCGCGCGAGGACCACAGCCGCAGCGTGTTGACGTGCTTGCCGCGCCAGCCCACCACCGGGATGTCGTAGGCCACGGCGCTCACCGTCTCGGATGGGCGCCAGGCGTGGCCGACGCGGCCGTCCAGCGCGTCGACCTGCTCGACCCGGCCGCCGAAGCCGACGCTGTACTCGACTTCCGGGCGCTCGAACTCCCACGGGTTGCCGGAGGACAGCCAGCCTTCCGGGTACTCGCGCTGCCAGCCGTCCTGGATGGCTTGGCGGAACAGGCCGTGGTTGTAGCGGATGCCATAGCCGTAAGCGGCGACCGAGAGCGTGGCCATGCTCTCCATGAAGCAGGCGGCGAGGCGACCGAGGCCGCCATTGCCCAGCGCCGCGTCTGGCTCGACGTCGCGCAGCCGCTCCAGGTCGACGCCCAGTTCGGCCAAGGCGGCGCGCATCAGCTCGGTGAGGCCGAGGTTGTTCAGGCTGTCGCCGAGCAGCCGGCCGATCAGGAACTCGAGCGACAGATAATAGACCCGCTTGCGCTTTTGGGCGTAGCTGGAGCGGGTGCTGGGCATCCAGCGCTCGACGATGCGGTCGCGCGCGGTGAGCGCCACGGCCACGAACCAGTCGCGGTCGCTGGCGACGATCGGGTCCTTGCCCACCGAGTAGGTGAGCTTGGCGACGACGGCGCGGCGCAGGCTCGCGACATCCTCGTCGAGCGCCGGCAGCGCGATGCGGGTGGCGACGGCGGAGGTGGGCGTGGTCTCTGCGGCGCGGGTCTGGCTCATGGGGCGGACGGGTCCTGTTCGAGGCCGAATGATCGGCGGAAGCGGGCGACGCAGGCGGCATCGCGGCCGGCATCTTGCCACCGCGCAACGATCCGAGCTTAGCCGCGCCGGGGCCGGAAGCCAACGCGGCCTGTCCGCCCGATCGATGCGGGTCTGCATCTGTTGCCGTCGGGCTGCCGTAGGTGCAGCGACGGCCTGCGTCTCTGGCTTGTCATCACAACGCGGTGCTGTATGTCGTATCGATCATGCTACCCGGCGAGGGCGGGGGACTCGAATGTCACGCCGCGGCCAGGCGCCGAGTTCCGGCGCCCGCGTCGCGCGGGACGGCAGAAGGTGCGCGGATTTGTCGGAACGGTTGACCTGCCGCGTCGTGTGGCGCGGGCTTCGGTGAGCGGCGCCCAAACCCTGGGCGAGCTGTTGGGCCAGGTCGCCGCTGGCGACCGCGCCGCGTTCGAGGCCCTGTACCGCGCGCAGTCGCCGCGCCTCTACGGGGTGGCGATACGCATCACCCGCCATTCCGCCCAGGCGGCCGACGCGGTGCACGATGCCTTCCTGCAGGTGTGGCGCAACGCCGCCCGCTTCGACGCCGAACGCGGCAATCCCGAGGCCTGGCTGCTGAGCCTGGCCCGCTACCGGGCGCTGGACATCGCGCGCCGCCGCGGCCGCGAGACGCCGGACGACGACCTGCCGGAACTGGCCGACGAGGATCCCGACCCGTTGGCCAGGCTGCAGGGCGCGAGCGAGGCGCGGGCATTGAACCGCTGCCTGCAGACGCTCGACGCGGACCGTCGGCGGCTGGTTGCGATGGCTTTCGTCGACGGCCTCACGCATGTCGAGGTGGCCGAGCGGACCGCGATGCCGCTCGGCACCGTCAAGTCATGGATACGGCGCAGCCTGCAGACGCTCCGCGCTTGCCTGGAAGGCGTGTGAGATGAGCGGCGTAGACGACACCCCCGACGATCCCGGGTTCGACGACCCCGACACGCTGGCGGCCGAGTTCGTGCTGGGCGCGCTCACCGCCGACGAGATGCGCGCCGTGCGGGCGCGCTCGCGCGCCGACCCGGCGCTGGCCACGGCGATCGCCGCCTGGGAGGTCCGGCTGTCGCCGCTGGCCTCGGC
>CAXUHK010000187.1:0-4599 GCA_964250775.1 uncultured Acetobacteraceae bacterium
GGCCACGCACATGCTGGAGCACATCCACCCGCGCACGCTGGTGGTGAACGACCCGGCCAGCGTGCGGAACGCGCCGGAGAAGCTGCTGGTCACGCATTTCGCCGAACTGATGCCACCGACATTGGTGACGTGGGACCCTGGCGCCATCGCCGCGTTCCGCGCCGAGCACTGCGACATCGTGGTCAAGCCGCTGTTCGGCAATGGCGGCTCGGGCGTGTTCCTGTTCCGCGACGGCGACCCGAATTTGGGCGCTCTGCTGGAGATGCACATGGCGCGCACCCGCGAGCCGCTGATGGTGCAGCGCTACGAGCCGGCGGTGCGCGCCGGCGACAAGCGCATCATCCTGGTCGACGGCGAGCCGCTGGGCGCCATCAACCGGGTTCCGGCGGCTGGCGAGGCGCGCAGCAACATGCATGTCGGCGGCCGCCCGGAGGCGACCGAGCTGACACCGCGCGACCGCGAGATCTGCGCCCGGATCGGGCCGACCCTGCGCCAGCTTGGGTTGGTGTTCACCGGCATCGACGTGATCGGCGAGTGGCTGACCGAGATCAACGTGACCTCGCCCACCGGCCTGCAGGAGGTGGCGCGGTTCGGCGGCGGCGACCTGTCGGCGGCGATCTGGGACGTGATCGAGGAGAAGCGTCGCGGCTGAGCCGCGCTCAGTGTGGTCGCGGCTGAGCCGCGCTCAGTGTGGTCGCGGCTGAGCAACGATTCGTGCTAACCTAGTCGGCTACGCCGTTCGACCAGCACAGGGATCGCCCATGCCACATTCGACCCGCCGCCTGCGCCAGGCAGCGTTCGGCCTATTGCTGGCGTCGGCGACATTGCCGGCGGGCGCCCGCGCCGACATGGCGCCGCTCACGCCGGAGCAGCGGCACGGCCTCGACCAGGCGATCGAGCTCTGGGGCATGGGGCTGCTCGGCGGCGATCACGGCGGCGGCTACTCCGTCAGCGTGGACGGCGACCATTACCGCCTGGCGGCGCCGCTGAACCATCCGATCGGGCGGACCGGCGCGCGCATCGAGGGCGACACGCTCGCCGCCTCGGCGATGCCGCTCGACGGCGGACGCTGGGCGATCGACAACGTGCAGCAGCCCGCGTCGATCCGCTTCGTGCCGCCGCCCGAGCCGGACGGCTCGCCAAACGAGGGCGTCTCGATCGCGCAGCAGGCGAAAGCGCGCACCAGCCACATGGTGATCGACCCGTCGCTCGCGACCACCTCAAGCTTTGACAGCACGGCGGAGGGCGTGGTTGTCGGCATCGCGCTGCCCGAGGCGTCGCTCGACATCAAGGCCGACCGGACCACCTCGCACGTCGCCTGGCAGCCGGCCGCCGGTGGCCGGGTCGACGTCGGCGGCGCCACGGCGGCCGATGGCGTCACGTTCCAGATGCCGGGCCGGAAGCCGGGGGACGACGGCATCCGCATGACCGCGCGCCGCCTCACCAGCGAGCGCCAGGCCGGCGGCTTCGCCCCGCGCCGCCTGGCCGACGCGGTGCGGGCCGGGCTGCAGCTCCTGGAGACCGCGCCGGTCGGCAAGTCGCAAGCACCGGGCGACGGCGTGCCGCCGGCCAAACCGGGTGCCAGGCCACCGCGGCTCGCCGTGCCGAAGCTGGACGCCGCGCAGCGCGGGCTGCTGCACGGGATGCTCGACGCGCTGCACGACGCCTATGGCAGCCTGAGCCAGAGCGTCGCCATCGAGGGCATCGACTTCGCGGCCCAGGCGCATCATCTGAGCTTGGACAAGGTCACGGTAAGCCAATCGTTCGCGGCGCCGGGCGGGCAGGCGGACGTGCACCTGCGCATGTCGCTCGACGGCATCGCCAGCCCGGACATTCCACCCGGGATATTGCGCGAGTTGCTTCCGCATCATGTGGTGTTGGCGCAGCACCTGGCGGGCTTGGCGGTCGACGACGCATTCGCGCTGCTGTCGAAGGCGATCGACAGCGACGCGTCGAGCATCGGGGACGTGACACCCGCCGGCATCGCGGCGCTGTCCCGCTCGCCAGTCACCAACGGCATCGACGAGCTGTCGTTCGATCTCGGCCCGGCCAAGCTGATGGCGTCCGGCAGCACTCGTACTGCCGGCCCGCAGGACGTGACGGGCAGCGCCCTCGTGAAGGCCACCGGGCTCGACGCGCTGGTCAAGCGCATCAGCGACGACCCGCTGCTGGGCCAGGGCGCGCCGGTGCTGATCTTCCTCAAGGGCATAGGCCAGCAGGACGGCGACGTCGTGACCTGGAAGATGGCGTTCGCCAACGGGAAGTTTACGGTGAACGGCGCCGACCTGTCGCAACTGATACCGCACGGCAAGTAAGCCGCGAGGGTGCGACGGTCCGGCTTCGCGATACTCGCCGCGGCTGACCTCGCGGTGGTGGTCTACGCCCTGTTCGGGCCGACGCTGGTCGCCGGTGTCCTGATGGCGCGCTCCCTCGGGGGCGCGTTGCTGCGGGCGCTGGGCGCGGTGCTGCGGCCGTTCCTGTCGGGGGGCGGCGGCGGTGGCGGCACGCTGCCGCCGCCCTGGCAGCTCGACCTCGGCTCGCCCGCCGCCGCCGCCAGCCTGGCCGCCGCCTGGCTCAGCGGCACCGGCGCAGGCTTGAGCCTGTTGCAGCTCCGCCGCCCGGCGCCCCGCCTGCGCCTGTCCGCGATCCTGTGCTCGGCGGCGGGACTGGCCGGCGCCTATGGCGGCTCATGGCTGCGTTGAGACGGTCAGCGTCTCGATCCGCCCGTCCGGGTGGGCGATCAGCGCCTCGGTGGCGATCCGCAGGAACAGCCCGGTCTCGATCACGCCGGCGATGGCGCGCAGCGTGCGGGCCAGCGTGAACGGGTCGGCGATCGGGGCGAAGCCGGCGCAGTCTAGGATGAGGTTGCCGCCATCGGTCGCGAACGGCTCGCCGCCGGCGCCTAGCCGCAGCGCCGGCCGTCCGCCCGCCTCGGCCACCCGCCGCGTGGTCGCGGCCAACCCGAACCGCGTCACCTCGACCGGCAGCGGCGCGCGCTCGCCCAGCACCGTCACCACCTTGCCGGCGTCGGCCACCACGACGAAGCGGCGGGCCAACTGCGCCACGATCTTCTCGCGCAGCAACGCGCCCCCAAGGCCCTTGATGAGGCGCAAGGTGCCCCGCTCCACCTCGTCGGCGCCGTCGATGGCGAGGTCGAGCGGCTGGTCCGGTTCGGCCAACGGGATGCCGAGCGCGCTCGCCTGCGTCGCGGTCGCGACCGAGGTGGGCACGCCGGTGACGCGCAGCCCCTCCTCGCGCACCCGCCGCCCGATCGCGTCGACCAGGAAGCGCACGGTGCTGCCGGTGCCGAGGCCCAGCAGCATCCCGTCCTCGACCAGCGCCGCCGCCGCCTCGCCCGCGGCCCGCTTCGCGGCCTCCGCTCCGTTTTCCGCCATAGCCGCCTCCGTCTTGGGCCTGCAATGTAGCACCTGGCGCGTGCCACGGCAGCGAAGCTAAAACGTTGCATGTTGTTCCCTAGTCAAGGCGCCGCATGACCAAGACCCCGACCGATCTGAAGCCGGAGCTGATGCCCAGCGAGACCCTGCTGGCGGCGCTGCTGGTGGAACGCGCCGCCGAACGCGACGTGGTGTTCGCGGCGAGTGGCGGCGGGCGGGCGCGGCGGCTGGCGGCGGCGGCGCGGGCGCTGGCGCCGGAGCTGTCGGTGGCGCTGCTGCCAGGCTGGGACTGCCTGCCGTTCGATCGCGTATCGCCGTCGCGCGCCGTCATGGGGGAGCGGATGGCGGCGTCGCACGCGCTGACGCAGGCCGGCCCGCATCTGCTCATCGCCGCCGCCGACACCCTGCTGCAACGCCTGCCGCCGCCCGCGCCATCGCTGCTGCTGCAGGCGGGCGACGCCTGGGATCCGACGGCGCTGGCGCGCCTGGGTTACGCGATCGAGGACACCGCGCACCGCCCGGGCGAGGCCGCGGTGCGCGACGCCGTGGTCGACGTGTTCCCGCCGGGGCCGCCGGTTCCGGCGCGCCTGCGCATCGAGGATGGCCGCGTCGTCGCCATCGAGCGCTTCGACCCACGTACCCAGCGCAGCCGCGGCACGCTGCCGCATCTCGCCATCGGGCCGGCGTCGGAGATCGTCGGCGAGGCTGCCCGCACGCCGGGCCTGGAGCATCGACTGCCCGAACTGGTCGCCGAGCTGACGGCTCCCGTCGAACTGCTGCCCCGTGCCGCGTTGTTGCTCGACCACGACGCCAGCGAGCTGGCCGAGCAGGCGGCTGTGCAAATCGCGGAGGCGCGGGCCACCCGCATCGCGCTGTGCCGGGCGATCGGCGGCGCGCTGCCGGCCCAGGGACTGTACCTGGACGCAAGCGAATGGCGTCGGCTGCGCGAGCGCCGCCATGCCGAGACGGTCGAGGAGCCGCTCGGCCATGGCCTGACCCTGGCCGGGTCGGACCCGGTGGCGGCCTGCGCCGCGTTGGTTGCCGAGGCCAGCGCCGTCGGGCGGCGGGTCGGCTTGTCCGGCGCCGCGTTGGCGCGGGCGCTGGACAGCGACGCGCCGGCCGTCATGGGCCTCGCGGCGCTGCGTGCCTTGCCGCCCGGCAGCGTGGCGCGGCTGCCGGGCGGGCTGGAGCACGGGGTCGCCAC
>CAXUHK010000187.1:4609-5254 GCA_964250775.1 uncultured Acetobacteraceae bacterium
GTGCTGATCGCCGCCCCGGAGGTGCTGGGCCGCGGCCGCACCGCCGCCGACCAGGCGGCGCTGTTCGCGACGCCGCTGCGGCCGGGTGACGCGGTGATCGATCTCGATCACGGCACGGCACGGCTGCACGCGATCGAGCCGCTGGCGAGCGGCGGGCCGGAGGATTGCCTCAGCCTGGCGTTCGCCAACGACGCCCACGCGCTGGTGCCGTGCCACGACATCGGCCGGCTGTGGCGCTACGGCGGCGGCCGGGTGCGGCTGGACCGCATGAACTCGGCGTCGTGGCGGCGGCAGCGCGCGGCGATCGAGGCGGAGATGCGGCGCATCGCGACGCAACTGGTCGAGCTGGCGCGGGAGCGCGCGCGCCTGAAAGCGCCGGCGCTGCGCGCGCCGCGCCGCGCCTTCGAGCGCTCCGCGGCCGGCTTCGCCCATGCGCTGACCGAGGACCAGGCGGCGGCGATGGCAGCCATCGCCGCCGACCTCGCGAGCGGCCGGCCGATGGACCGGCTGGTGTGCGGCGACGTCGGCTACGGCAAGACCGAGCTGGCGCTGCGCGCCGCCGCCCTCGCCGCCCTGGGCGGCCAGCAGGTCGCGGTGCTGGCGCGGCCCACGGTGCGGGTGCGCGCGCCCCAGGCGCGGGGTCCG
>CAXUHK010000187.1:5264-7477 GCA_964250775.1 uncultured Acetobacteraceae bacterium
GCCACGCCGGGCCGGGGGGGGGGCGCCCCCCGGGGGGGGGGGGCCCCCCACCCGCGCCGTCTTCCAGCGCCGGTGCGCGGCGCTCGGCATCGCGACGGGCGGCCTGTCGCGGCTGACCGGGACGGCGCGCCAGGTGCGCGCCGAGCTCGCCAACGGCGCGCTGCGCGTCGTGGTCGGCACGCAGGCGCTGGCCGGCCGGGACACCCGCTTCGCCGATCTGGGCCTGCTGATCGTCGACGAGGAGCAGCGCTTCGGGGCGAAGCACAAGGCGGCGTTGCGGGCGATGGCGGCGGGCGTCCACACCCTGACGCTGAGCGCCACGCCGATCCCGCGCACGCTGCAGGCGGCGCTGGCCGGGCTGCAGGATCTGAGCGTGCTGGCGACGGCGCCGGCCCGCCGCCTGCCGGTCCGGACGGCGGTGCTGGCGTTCGACGAGGCCGTGCTGCGGACCGCGTTGAAGCGCGAGCACGCGCGCGGCGGGCAGAGCTTCGTGGTCTGCCCGCGCATCGAGGACCTGGACGCGATGGCGAGACTGCTGGGCCGGCTGGCGCCCGACCTCGCGGTGACGACGCTGCACGGGCGCATGAGGCCGGAGCAGCTCGACGCCGCCATCGTGGGCTTCGCCGACGGCCACGGCGACGTGCTGCTGTCGACCAACATCGTCGAGGCCGGGCTCGACATCCCGCGCGCTAACACGATGCTGGTGTGGCACGCCGAGCGGCTCGGGATGGCGCAGTTGCACCAGTTGCGCGGCCGGGTCGGGCGTGGCGAGGCGCGCGGCATGGCGTGGCTGTTCACCGATCCCGACCACCCGCCCGACGACGCGGCGGCGGAGCGGCTGGCGGCGCTGGCCGAGCATGACGGGCTGGGCGCCGGTTTCGGCATTGCGGCGCGCGACCTCGACCTGCGCGGCGGCGGCGAGCTGGCCGGCGAGATCCAGGCCGGCCACGTGCAACGCCTCGGCCTCGACCTGGCGCAACACCTGTTGGCGCGGGCGCTGGCGGCGGCGCGGGGCGAGGCGGTGGAGGAGCGCTCGCCGCAACTGGAGTTCGGCATCGCCTGCCACATCCCGGAGGCGTACGTGCCCGACGCGGCCGAGCGCATCGCGCTGCACCGCAGGTTGGCGCGCGCGGCGCAGGTCCACGCCATCGCCGACGAGCTGGAGGACCGCTTCGGACCGCCGCCGCCATCGGTCGCGAACCTGCTGGCGCTGTCCGCCCTGCGCCACGCCTGCCACAGGCTCGGCGTGGCACGGCTCGAAGTCGGGCCGGAGGCGGCCGCCGCGACGCTGTGGGGGACGCCGCACGAAGTAGCGGGGCTGGAGCTGCGCCACGACCGCCTCATCCTGCGCCGGCGCTCGGCCAACGACGGCGAGCGTGTGGCGGCGGCTCGCGCGCTGCTGCGGCTGCTCCGGCAGGGCCGAGATTTCGCGCAGGCGGCATGAACGCCGACCGCCTCCATGGCGCCGCCATCGCCGCCGTCCTGATCGCCCGCGGGCTGGCGCTGCGCCGCCGTCGGCCGACGTTGGCGCAACGCCTGGCGATGCTGCCGACGACGCTGCCGGCCGACCGGCCGGTCACGATCCATTGGAACGCACGGCAGATCCCGTTCATCGAGGCCGGGAGCGACACCGACCTCGCGGTGGCGCTGGGCGTGGTGCACGCGCACCTGCGGCTGGGACAGATGGAGATCATGCGCCGGCTGGCGCAGGGCCGGGTCGCCGAGATGGTCGGGCCGCTCGGCGTGCCACTCGACCGCACGCTGCGCCTGATGGGGTTCGGCCGCGCGGCGCCCGCGATGGCGGCTTCGATGCGCCCCGACGCGCGGGCCTGGGCCGAGGGCTTCGTGCGCGGCGTCAACCACGTGCTGATGCACGCGGCCGAGCTGCCGGAGGAAATGCGGTTGCTCGGCATCGGCCGCGAGGCGTGGACGCTGGAACACCTGCTGGCCAACACCAGGCTGGCGGCGGCTGACGTCAACTGGGTCGTCTACGGCCGATTGCTCAAGGCGCGCGCCGCGCTGCCGCCGGAGCGGTGGCGGGCGATCTGGCCGCGCCTGCTCGCTGCCGGCGTCGACAACCCGGACGCGCCGTGGTCGCGCGCCGGCAGCAACGCGGCGGCGGTGGCGGGCAGGCGCAGCGCCAGCGGCGGCGCGCTGTTCGCCGCCGCCCCGCATCTGTCGGTGGCGCTGCCCAACCTCTGGCTGGCGGCGGC
>CAXUHK010000188.1:0-7472 GCA_964250775.1 uncultured Acetobacteraceae bacterium
CCGGCGCGGCATCGTGCGCACGCACCAAATCCCCTGCCCGTTCGGGGCCATGACGAGGGTGGGACGTGAGGATTTCACGGTGAGGCAGGAACCGCTGCTCAGCGTACAAGACCTCGACGTGCGGCACGGGCTGCTGCAAGCCGTCCGCGCGGTCAGCTTCGAGGTGATGCCGGGCGAGACGCTGGCGCTGGTGGGGGCCAACGGCGCCGGCAAGACCACGCTGCTGCGCGCCATCGCCGGCGCGCACAAGCCGGCGGGCGGGCGGGTGCTGCTGCGCGGCCGCGACCTGGCCTCGATGCCGGCGCACCGGCGCGTGGCGCAAGGGATCGCCTTGGTGCCGGAGGGGCGGCGGCTGTTCGCGGCCATGACCGTCGAGGAGAACCTGAAGCTCGGGCGTGCCGCCGGACGGCCCGGCGCGTGGACCCTGGACGCGGTACTGGCCGCCTTCCCCAATCTGCAAGCGCGCCGGCACGCCCGCTGCGGCACGCTGTCGGGCGGCGAGCGGCAGGCAACCGCGATCGGCCGCGCGCTGATGTCCAACCCCGACCTGCTGCTGCTCGACGAGGTCTCGCTCGGCCTGTCGCCACTGGCGGTGGACCTGGCCTATGCGTCGCTGCAATCGCTGCTGTCGGGCGGAGCCACGGTGGTCCTGGTGGAGCAGGACCTGGCGCGGGCGCTGCGGGTCGCCGACCGGGTGATCTGCCTGCTGGAGGGCCGCATCGTGCTGCAGGGCCGCGCCGACCTGCTTACCCGCACCGAGATCACCGACGCCTATTTCGGCCTGCGCGGGGCCGACCGGCTGGGTGTTCCGGCATGATCTGGCTTGACCAGTTGATCCAGGGCGTGCTGCTGGGCGGGTACTACGCGCTGATCGCCTGCGGCCTGTCGTTCATGTACGGGGTGATGCGGATCGTGAACCTGGCGCATGGCAGCCTCGCCGTGCTGGCGGCGTTCGCGCTGTCCGTGCTGGCCGACCGTTATGGCGTCCCGCCGTTCCTCGGCCTGCTGCTCGTGCTGCCGGCGATGGCGGCGGTCGGTTGGGGCCTGTATCGCGCCATCCTGGAGCGCGGCCAGCGCGGCGGCTTCCTGCTGCCGATCCTGAGCACGTTCGGGCTGTCCATCGTCATCGACAACCTGCTGTTCCAGGCGTTAGGCGCCGACACCCGCTCGCTGGCCCCGTATATCGGCTCGCTGTCGTACGATTCCTGGACCATCAGCGACGACATCTCGATCGGCCAGCTCGCGGCGGGGACGTTCGCGGCGGCGGTGCTGCTGCTGGGCGGGCTGCAACTGCTGCTGAGCCGCACGGCACTTGGCCGCGCCATCCGCGCGGTGGCGGAGGACCCCGACACGGCGGGCCTGATCGGCATCGACGCGCGCCGGGTCGGCGCCACCGCCACGGCCATCGCCATGGTCGCCACCGGCATCGCCGGCTGCGCGCTGGCGATGCGCGCCACCTTCGACCCGTATGCCGGCGGCGCGCAGTTGATCTTCGCGTTCGAGGCGGCGGTGATCGGCGGCGCCGGCTCGCTGTGGGGCACGTTGCTGGGCGGGGTGGTTCTGGGCGTCGCGCAGAGCCTCGGCGCGCAGGTGATCCCGCAAGGCTTCCTGATCGGCGGCCACGCGGTGTTCCTGGCGGTGCTGCTGGGCCGGCTGTACCGGGTGCCGCTGCCACGGTGGCGCGCGGCATGAGTGCCGTCATCGAACGCTGGACACCGGCCTCACGCGGGGCGATGGCGGCGGCCGGGCTGGCGCTGCTGGCGCTGGCCTGCGTGCCGCTGCTGCTCGGCGCCTACGCGGTCGAGCGGCTGACGACGCTGTTCGTCTACGTCATCCTCGCCGCGATGTGGAACGCCATGGCCGGCTATGGCGGCCTGGTCTCGGTCGGGCAGCAGGCGTTCTTCGGGCTGGGCGCCTACTTCGCCGTGCGGCTTGCCGATGCGGGCGTTGGCGCCTACCCCGCATTGCTGCTCGCGGCCGCGATTGTCGGCGCGATCGCGGTGCCGGTCTCGCTGTTCATGCTGCGGCTGCGCGCCGGCGAGTTCGCCGTCGGCATGTGGGTGCTGGCCGAACTGGCGCACCTGCTGGTCAACCTCGACGGGCTGGTGCAAGGCGAGACCGGGACGTCGCTGATCGCGCTCGACGCCTATGCGGCGACGACGCGCCACGCCGCGACCTACTGGTGCGCTCTGGCCGCGATGGCGGCGCTGCTGGCCGCGTTGTTCGCGTTGCTGCGCAGCCGCGCGGGTGCCGCGATCCAGTCGATCCGCGACGACGAGGACGCCGCCGCCTCGCTCGGCGTGCGGGTGTTGGCGAGCAAGCGGCTGATCTTCGTGCTGGCGGCGTTCGGCGCGGCCCTGGCCGGCGCGCTGTGGCTGGCCACCGCGATCACCTTCCAGCCCAAGACCTATTTCAGCGTGCAGTGGACCGCGTACATGGTCTTCATGGCGCTGGTGGGCGGGCTCGGCACGTTCGAGGGGCCGATCCTGGGCGCGGTGCTGTTCTTCGCCATCGAGACCTGGTTCGGCGACGCCGGGGTCTGGTACTTGGTCGGCCTCGGCATGACCGCGCTGCTGTTCTCGCTGTTCCTGCCGCGCGGGCTGTGGGGCTGGCTCGAGGACCGCACCGGCCTGCGCCTGCTGTTCGTCGGCCACCGCGTGCGGCTGCCGGCGCCTGTTCCCGTTCCGTAGGAGAGTTTCGATGCTGTTCGGCAAGACGATCCTCATCACCGGCGTGGCATCGGGCATCGGCGCGCGCACCGCCGAACTGGCGGCGCAGTTGGGCGCCGACGTGATCGGCGTCGACATCCGGCCGCCGACGCGGCTGGTCGGCGAGTTCATCGAGGCCGACCTCGGCGCGCCCGAGGCCATCGCGGCGCTGGCGGCGCGGCTGCCGTCGCGCATGGACGCGCTGTGCAACGTCGCCGGCGTCGCCGGCAACCTCGGTATCTCCGCGACACTGGCGATCAACTTCTACGGCCTGCGGGCGCTGACCGAAGCACTCGCCCCCCGGCTGCGCGAGGGTGCAGCCGTGGTCAACGTCGCCTCCATCGCGGGCTTCGGCTGGCGCGCCAACCTGGTTCGCGCGCGGGCCATGGTCGACGTCTCGGGCTTCCCGGACGACGTGGCGGCGCTGGCGGCGGCGCACGGCGCCGGCGACGAGATCGGCTACCCGCTGTCCAAGGAGCTGCTGCTGCTGTGGACCTTCCGCGCCGCGCACGACCCGGCGTTCAAGCAACGCGGCATCCGCGTCAACGCGGTCAGCCCCGGCCCGGTCGAGACGCCGATCCTGACCCAGTTCCGCGCCGTGCTGGGCGACGCGCGCGTCGACAGCGACATTGGCCGCGTCGGCCGCGCCGGCACCGCCGGAGACGTGGCGCCCGCCATCGCGTTCCTGTGCTCGGACGGCGCCCGCTGGATCAACGGCGTCAACCTGCCGGTCGATGGCGGGCTGGAAGCGTCGGTCAATGCCGACGCGCTGGGCTTCGCATGAGTTTCTCGCGCCTCAATGGCGCGGTGCTGCACTGGGAAGCGGCCGGCTCATCCGACGCGCCGGTAGCGGTGTTCGCCAACTCGCTGGGCAGCGACCTGCGGATTTGGGACGCTGTGGCGCGGATGCTGCCGCAGTATCGCGTCGTCCGTTACGACGAGCGCGGCCACGGCCTATCGGAGACGGCGCCCGGCCGGTTTGGGATCGGCGATCACGCCGACGATCTGGCGGCGCTGCTGGACGCGACCGGGATCAACGCCTGCGCCCTGGTCGGCCTCAGCGTCGGTGGCATGATCGCGCAGGCGCTCGCCGCCCGTGACCCGGGCCGCGTCCGCGCGCTGGTGCTCTGCGACACGGCGGCGCGGATCGGCACGCGAGAGAGCTGGGCCACGCGCATCGCGGCGGTCGAGCGCGACGGCTTGGCCGGCATCGCCGATACGGTCGTCGACGGCTGGTTCACCCACGGGTTCCGCGAGCGGCGTCCCGACGACTGGACCGGCTGGCGCACCATGCTGCTGCGCACGCCCGCGGACGGCTACATCGCCACCTGCGCCGCCCTCCGTGACGCCGACCTCTCGGCCGCAGCCGCCACGATCCGCGCGCCGACGCTTTGCCTGGCGGGCGACCAGGATCGGTCGACGCCGCCCGACTTGGTGCGGCAAACGGCAGCGCTGATCCCGGACGCCCGTTTCGAGGTGGTCGAGGGCGCCGGGCACCTACCCTGCCTCGAACAGCCGGCGAAGTTGGCTATGCTGATCCGACGCCATCTGACGGAGGCCGCTTATGGCTGACCCGAGCGACGCCTACCAGACCGGCATGGCGACCCGCCGCCGCGTGCTGGGCGACGCGCATGTGGACCGCGCCACCGAGGCCGCGACCGATCTCGACGCCGCGTTCCAGCGCTTCGTCACCGAGGGCGCCTGGGGGTCGGTGTGGTCGGCGCCGGAGCTGACGCCGCGCGAGCGCTCGATCGTGACGCTGGCGCTGCTGGCGGCCCTCGGCCACGAGGAGGAACTGGCGATGCACCTGCGCGCCACCCGCAACACCGGGGCCACGCTGTCCGACATCCGAGCCGCGTTCATGCATGTCGCGGTCTATGCCGGCGTTCCGGCGGCCAACAGCGCGTTCCGCGTCGCCAAGTCGGTCCTGGGGAAAGAGTGATGCGCCACGACGGGCCGTTCACCCCGCGCGACCGCGCCCGGCACCCGCCGGCGCTGACGCCCGGCTACAAGAGTTCGGTGCTGCGCTCGCCGCGCCACGCGCCGCTTTCGCTGGAGGCCACGCCGTCGGAGAGCGGCGGGCCGGTGTTCGGGCACGACATCATCGGCCCGCTCGACCACGACCTGCTGCGCAACCACGCCCGCACCGGCGAGGCGATCGGTCAACGCATCGTCGTCTTCGGCCGTGTCGTGGACGAGAACGACCGCGCCGTGGGTGGCTCCCTAGTCGAGTGCTGGCAGGCCAACGCCGGCGGCCGCTACCGCCACGCGCGCGAGGGCTACCAAGCCGCGCTCGACCCCAATTTCGGCGGCTGCGGCCGCTGCGTCACCGACGCCGACGGCTGGTACGCGTTCCGCACCGTGAGACCCGGCGCCTACCCGTGGCCCAACGGCGTCAACGACTGGCGGCCGGCGCACATCCACTTCTCGCTGTTCGGCCACGCTTTCGCGCAACGGCTGGTGACGCAGATGTATTTCGAGGGCGACCCGATGATCTGGCAATGCCCGATCGTGGCCACCGTGCCGGACCGTGCCGCGGTCGAGGCGCTGATCGCGACGCTGGACCGCCGAAACACGCTGCCGATGGACGCGCTGGCGTATCGCTGGGACGTCGTGCTGCGCGGCCGCCGTGCCACGTTCTTCGAGGGTGCGGGCGCATGACCGTGCGACGCGAGACGCCGTCGCAGACCGCCGGCCCGTACGTCCATATCGGCAGCAACCCGAACTGGGTCGAGATCACCGGGATCTGGGACCGCGACCTCGGGCTGGCCATGGCGACGCCGCAGACGCCGGGCGAGCGCATCCTGCTCACCGGCGCGGTGTTCGACGGGGCTGGCGCGCCGCTCACCGACGCGCTGGTGGAAATCTGGCAGGCCGACGCCGAAGGCCGGCACGGGCGCGACCCGGCGTTCCCCGGCTGGGGCCGGCAGCCGACCGACATGGCGAGCGGGCTGTTCCGCTTCGAGACCATCAAGCCGGGGCCGGTGGCATTGGCCGACGGCCGGCTGATGGCGCCGCACGTCTCGGTCTGGATCGTGGCGCGCGGGATCAACCTCGGCCTGCACACGCGGCTGTACTTCGCCGACGACGCGGCCCAACACGCCCAGGACCCGGTGCTGGCGCGCGTCCCGGAGCACCGGCGCCACACCCTGCTGGCGCAGCTTGAGCGGGGCGACGTGTTGCCGACCTACCGGTTCGACGTCCACCTGCAAGGGCCGGACGAGACCGTGTTCCTCGACATCTGACCGTGACCCGTTCGCGCCTGCTCGATGCCCTGATCGGCGACGCCGTGATGGCGGGCTGGTTCACCGACGCCGCCGACCTCGCCGCGATGCTGGCGTTCGAGGCGGCGCTGGCGGCGACCCAGGCGGAACGCGGCCTGGCGCCGGCCGCCGCCGCCACCGCGATCGAGGCCGCGCGCGCGCGGTTCGCGCCGGATTGGGGCCGGCTCCACGACGGCATGGCTCGCGATGGCGTCACCGGGCCGGCGTTCGTCGCCAGCCTGCGCGAGACCGTGGACGAGCCGCACCGCATGTGGCTGCACCATCGCGCAACCAGCCAGGACGTGACCGACACCAGCCTGGCACTGCGGCTGAAGCCGGCGACCGCAGAGCTCGACGCGCGGTTGGCGGCGGTGATCGCCGTGCTGCGCGGCATCGGTGACACGCAGGGCGGCGTGGCGCTGATGGGGCGCACGCGGATGCGCCGCGCGCTGCCGATCACCGTGGCCGACAAGCTCGACGCCTGGACCCACCCGCTGCTGCGGCACCGGCAACGCCTGGCCGAGCTGTCTCCGCGCCTGCTGGTGGTCCAGCTCGGCGGCCCGGTCGGCGTCCGCGACGCGCGCGACGACGCGGTGGCCGCCGGCGTCGCGGCGCGTCTCGGGCTGGGGTATGCGCCGTGCTGGCACAACGCGCGCGACACGGTCGTCGAGCTCGGTCACTGGCTGGCGTTGCTGTGCGGCTCGCTGGGCAAGGTCGGGCAGGACGTGGCGCTGCTGGCGCAGGACGAGGTCGGCGCGGTGCGCCTGGCCGGCGGCGGCGGATCGTCGGCGATGCCGCACAAATCCAACCCGGTCGGCGCCGAGGTGTTGGTGGCGCTGGCCCGCTTCGCCGCCGCACAGGCCGGGGCACTCGGCCAGGCGCTGGTGGCCGAGGGCGAACGCTCCGGCGCCGCCTGGACGCTGGAGTGGATGCTGCTGCCGCCGCTGGCCGTGGCCGCCGCGGCGTCGTTGCGACACGCGCAGGCCATGCTTCCTGCCCTGACGTTCGTGCCCGAAACCGTATCGGTGAGCCCATGAAACCTGTCGTCGTCGCCGTCGCGATCACCGGCTCGGTGCCGCGCAAGCGGGACAACCCCGCCGTACCGATCACCCCCGCCGAACAGATCGAGTCCACCCACGCCGCGTTCGAGGCCGGCGCCACGCTGGCCCACATCCATGTCCGCAATCCCGACGAGACCCCCTCATCGGACCCCGACCTGTTCGCGCGGGTGCAGGACGGGCTGCGGCGGCACTGCCCCGGCATGATCGTTCAGTTCTCCACGGGCGGCCGCGGCCGCGCCCCGGCGGCGCGCGGGCTGGCGCGGCGGCACCGGCCGGGCATGGCGGCGCTGTCGCCCGGCGCGGTGACCGTCCCCCCCCGCGTCGACCAGAACGGTGCGGCTTTGGTGACGGAACTCGCCACCACGATGCAGGCGCACGGGATCGCGCCGGAGATCGAGATCTTCGACCTCTCGCACCTGCACGGCGCGCGCCGCCTGGTC